>NZ_JAANHO010000001.1:0-531296 GCF_011800725.1 Bacillus sp. EKM208B
TAGCTAATGCGCCGCGGGTCCATCTGTAAGTGGTAGCCGAAGCCACCTTTTATGTCTGAACCATGCGGTTCAAACAAGCATCCGGTATTAGCCCCGGTTTCCCGGAGTTATCCCAGTCTTACAGGCAGGTTACCCACGTGTTACTCACCCGTCCGCCGCTAACATCAGGGAGCAAGCTCCCATCTGTCCGCTCGACTTGCATGTATTAGGCACGCCGCCAGCGTTCGTCCTGAGCCAGGATCAAACTCTCCGATAAAGTGTTTGACTGACTACGCACATCGCTGTGCGATTTATTTAAAACTTTGAATTAACAGGTACGTTTTGTCTTGTTTAGTTTTCAAAGAACTTTGTTGCTCCTCTCGAAGCGACCTCTTAATCATAACATTTTCAGTTTGCTAGGTCAATACTTTTTTAAAAAATATTTTCGCTAGGCTTGCCTTTCTATTAAAAAGACAACAAAAAGAATTATATCAGCATCATCACTATGTGTCAAAGCTTTTTTTCATTTCTTTATATAGTAAAAGCGCAGCCTGTTACAGCTGCGCTTTTTCGTTTATACTTCTTCCGTTTCTTCCGGCTGCTCTTCTTCATTCTTTTCCACAAGCGCCACAGTGGCTACATGCTCTTGATCAGACATGCGGATCAGACGGACGCCTTGTGTTACGCGTCCCGTAGTGGAAATATCATTAATATCCATTCTGATTAACACGCCGCTTGCCGTAATAATCATTAAGTCCTCTTCGCCTTTTGTTGCTTTCACGGTTACTAACGGACCGTTGCTGTCAGTGATTTTACATGTTTTAAGGCCTTTCCCGCCCCGGCTTTGAACTCTGTATTCTGAAGCAGGTGTGCGTTTGCCGTAGCCGTTTTCTGTCACTATGAGGACGTGGGAGTCTTCTTCAAGAATCTCCATGCCTACAACGACATCATCGTCTGTCAGCGTGATGCCTTTAACACCCGCAGCTGTTCGTCCCATTTGTCTTACATCTTCTTCAGGGAAACGGATCAGCAAACCGTTCTTCGTTCCGATGATGATTTGTTTCTTGCCGTCAGTCAGGCGGACGGCCATCAGTTCATCGTCTTCCCGGAGACCCAGGGCGATCAGCCCGTTATTCCGTATATTCGCAAACTGGGACAGTGCCGTACGTTTCGACACCCCTTGTTTGGTCGTAAAGAAGAGGTATTGCTCCTCATCAAAAGTGCTGACCGGAATAATAGCATTAATCCATTCGCCTTTTTCAACCTCCAGAAGGTTAATAATCGGAATGCCTTTTGCCGTACGGCCGTATTCAGGGATTTCATATCCTTTAGAACGGTATACTTTCCCTTTATTAGAGAAGAACAGGATCGTATCGTGCGTTGATGTGGAAATTAAGTGTTCCACAAAGTCATCTTCATTCGTTCCCATTCCCTGTACGCCTTTTCCGCCCCGTTTTTGGCTGCGGTATGTGGACGCCGGGAGACGTTTAACATAGCCGTTATGGGTCAGTGTGATGACGATATTTTCTCTCTCGATAAGATCTTCATCTTCAATTGTTTCAAGACCGGACGTCACGATTTCAGTGCGTCTCTCATCATTGAAACGCTCTTTGATTTCATTGAGCTCTTCACGGATGATCTCAAGAACTCTTTCTTCATTGGCTAAAATATCTTTCAGCTCGGCGATAAGCGCAACAAGTGATTGATATTCCTCTTCAATCTTTTCGCGCTCCAGACCGGTTAATCGCTGAAGGCGCATATCCAGAATGGCTTGCGCTTGTTTTTCAGTCAGTGAGAATTGTTCGATCAAACCCGTTCTCGCAATTTCAGCCGTCTGGGAACTGCGGATAAGAGAAATAACGGCATCTAAATGATCGAGAGCGATTCTTAAACCTTCCAGAATGTGAGCTCTCGCTTCCGCTTTGCGGAGTTCGTAAGCCGTTCTGCGCCGGATCACAACCTTTTGGTGATCAAGATAATGCTCCAGACATTGTTTCAGGCTCAGCACCTTCGGCTGTCCGTCAACGAGCGCCAGCAGGTTGATTCCGAAAGACGTCTGCAGGGCCGTTTGTTTGTACAGGTTATTCAAAATGACGTGAGCATTGGCGTCACGGCGGATCTCAATGACGATTCTCATTCCGTTACGGTCGGATTCGTCTCGCAGGTCGGTAATTCCTTCGATTTTTTTGTCCCGGACAAGATCTGCGATTTTTTCAATTAATCTCGCTTTGTTCACCTGATAAGGAAGTTCCGTAACAATAATTCTTTCTTTTCCTGATGATGTCTCTTCGATTTCAGCCTTAGCCCGGATTGTGATTGATCCCCGTCCGGATTCATATGCCTTGCGGATGCCGCTCCGGCCCAAAATCTGACCAGCAGTCGGAAAATCCGGGCCCGGGATGTATTCCATCAGCTCCTGGTTTGTAATCTCAGGATTCTCACTTACGGCAAGCACGCCTTCAATGACTTCTCCAAGCTGATGGGGAGGAATGTTTGTCGCCATTCCGA
This sequence comes from Bacillus sp. EKM208B, assembly GCF_011800725.1. Taxonomy (NCBI): domain Bacteria; kingdom Bacillati; phylum Bacillota; class Bacilli; order Caryophanales; family Bacillaceae; genus Bacillus; species Bacillus sp. EKM208B. The sequence continues at coordinate 2,488 of NZ_JAANHO010000001.1, forward strand.
CCGCAATACCGGCAGCCCCGTTTACGAGCAGATTCGGAAATCTCGAAGGCATGACGGCAGGCTCTCTTTCTGAACCGTCATAGTTATCTTGATAGTCAATCGTGTCTTTCGTAATGTCACGCAGAATTTCCATTGCGATTTTTGACATTCTCGCTTCTGTGTAACGCATCGCGGCCGCTGAGTCGCCGTCAACCGAACCGAAGTTGCCGTGTCCGTCAACAAGCATGTAGCGGTAGTTAAAATCCTGCGCCATTCTGACCATTGATTCGTAAACCGCTGAGTCACCGTGCGGGTGGTACTTACCGATAACTTCACCGACGATACGGGCAGATTTTTTATATGGTTTGTCACTGGTCATGCCTAAATCATTCATTGCGTACAAAATCCGTCTGTGAACCGGCTTCAGACCGTCACGCACATCCGGAAGCGCCCGGGATACGATAACGCTCATTGCATAGTCCAGAAAGGATGTCCGCATTTCCTGACTGATATTGACTTCACGTACTTGTGGTGTGTTTTGTTCACTCATTAAAAAAACCTCCCTGAAGTATCACATGAAATAATGTGGGAGTAGATTGTCCATTATGATCTTCAATACGATTTCACTATTCTCCATTATATCAATAAACTTGTGTTTATACACATTAATTTAGTAGAATATACGGGTTTTGCGGGTTTTCAGAGGCTTTAGAAGCCACTTTGAGAAAAAAGCCTTATTTCTTAACGAAAATAAGGCTTTCTTGGTTAAATATCAAGATTTTTCACGTATCTGGCGTTTGCTTCTATGAAGTTTCTCCGCGGTTCTACTTTGTCACCCATCAGCATTTCAAAAGTCTCGTCAGCGTCCATTGCATCTTCAAGATTGACTTGCAGAAGCGTTCTGGTCGCAGGGTCCATTGTCGTTTCCCAAAGCTGAGTCGCGTTCATTTCTCCAAGACCTTTATAACGCTGGAGGCCGGGCTTAGGTGATTGCGGAAGCTCTTTTAACAGCTCATCAAGCTGCTTATCGTTATAAGCGTATTCCACCCGTTTTCCCTGCTGCACTTTATAAAGCGGCGGCTGGGCAATGTAGACATAGCCGTTTTCGATGATTTCCCGCATGTATCTGTAGAAGAACGTTAATAAAAGCGTTCTGATGTGGGCGCCGTCAACATCGGCATCCGTCATAATGACCACTTTATGATAACGCGCTTTTTCAAGATTAAAATCTTCTCCGATTCCTGTTCCGAGGGCCGTGATCATTGATCTGACCTCATTGTTTGAGAGAATCTTATCAAGTCTGGCTTTCTCAACGTTCAGAATCTTACCGCGCAGCGGCAGAATGGCTTGGAAATGGCGGTCCCGTCCCTGTTTCGCTGATCCGCCCGCAGAGTCACCCTCTACGATATACAGCTCGGAAATGCTCGGATCTTTAGAAGAACAGTCCGCCAGTTTGCCCGGCAGATTGGAAATTTCAAGCGCACTTTTGCGGCGGGTCAATTCCCGCGCTTTTTTCGCTGCCATCCGCGCTCTTGCGGCCATTAAACCTTTTTCAACGATTTTGCGGGCTGAGTCCGGATTTTCAAGAAGGAATGTTTCCAGCGCAGAAGAAAACAGCGTGTCAGTGATCGTTCTCGCTTCAGAGTTGCCGAGCTTGGTTTTCGTCTGCCCTTCGAATTGCGGATCAGGGTGCTTAATTGAAATAATGGCAGTCAGCCCTTCTCTCACATCATCCCCGCTTAAATTCGGATCATTTTCTTTGAAAATCCCTTTTCTTCTTGCATAGTCGTTTATGACACGGGTCAGACCGGTTTTAAATCCGGCTTCGTGCGTCCCACCTTCGTATGTGTTGATATTATTTGTGAAAGAATAAATATTGCTTGTATAGCTGTCGTTGTATTGCAATGCAACTTCAACCGTTATGCCGTCTTTCTCGCCTTCGATATAAATCGGCTCTTCATGAACGACTTCTTTGGAACGGTTTAAGTACTCAACATAGCTTTTGATTCCGCCTTCGTAGTGGTACTCGTTTTTCCGTTCTTGTCCTTCACGTTTGTCTTCGATCGTGATGTTTACGCCTTTTGTCAGGAAGGCCAATTCCCGGACACGGTTTGAAAGCAGATCATAGTCGTATACAGTTGTTTCTTTGAAGATTTCCGGATCCGGAACGAAGTGCGTAATCGTTCCGGTCTTATCAGTATCACCGATCACTTCAAGATCGGCCACAGGCACACCGCGCTCGTACGCCTGATAGTGGATTTTTCCGTCACGATGAACCGTAACGTCAAGAGTAGTCGACAAGGCGTTTACGACGGACGCCCCTACACCGTGAAGACCGCCGGATACTTTATATCCGCTTCCGTCAAATTTACCGCCGGCGTGGAGAACGGTCATGATGACTTCAACCGCAGGGCGGCCCATCTTCTCCTGGATACCGACCGGAATTCCGCGCCCGTTGTCCTTAACGGTAATGCTGTTATCTTTTTCAATCTCAATATTAATATCTGTACAATAACCGGCCAGGGCTTCGTCAATACTGTTGTCGACGATTTCCCACACCAAGTGGTGAAGGCCTTTGCTGTTAGTTGATCCGATGTACATCCCCGGTCTCTTTCGAACAGCTTCCAAACCTTCTAATACCTGTATCTGATTCTCATCATAACTATTTTGCTGCTGTTCCATAGCCATGCACATTCACCTACACTTTTCTTAAACGATATATTCATTGTAAAGATCCGCTAAGAATCTATTTCTAACATAAATTGCGCACGTTTCTTCAGTGTGCCGGAAGATAAGGGAGAGTAATATATATTCTCAGTCGTGACTACGATAGACTTTGGCGTGCCGTTTACGGACGGCACTACTTTTTCTTTCTGTCTGTCCAGAAATTCTTCAACAATCGGCGATACATTGACCTTGCAGTCAAAAATGCCGACGATATCGCGTGTTGAAACGACAAAGTCGTCACCTAAATGAATATACAATCGCTCACCTCATTTCTTCACTTCACTAACGTACCGTTTTCCACACGGAACATTCCTGCTTGATGTAAGGTATCGTGGTCAATGCCATCCACGCTTGTCGTGGTGACAAATGTCTGCACACGGCCTTGGATCGTATGAAGCAAATGGGACTGTCGGTAATCATCCAGCTCGCTTAGTACATCATCCAAAAGTAAAATGGGGTATTCTCCGATTTCTTCATGAATCAAATCTATTTCGGCCAGCTTCAAAGACAAAGCCGTCGTACGCTGCTGTCCCTGCGAACCGTACGTCTGCACATCGCGTCCGTTCACATAAAAAAGGACATCATCCCGATGCGGTCCGAATAATGTGACGCCTCGTTCTATTTCTTTTTCTTTTAATTTCGAAAAAGACTCCTGGTAGCTGTTACCTATTTTCGACAAATCTTTGGGATCTGATACATCAAGCGCCGTGTGATACTTAAGCGTCAGTTCTTCAAGTCCCCGGGAAATGCCGGAATGGATCGGCTGCGCCCATTTTTCAAGCTGCGCCGTAAACTGCAGACGTTTGGCGACAACTTTTGCGGCTGCTTCAATCAGCTGATCAGTGAGAACGTCAAGCATAGTCCGGTCAGTCTGTTTCCGGCTTTGCAGCTGTTTCAGAAAATGATTCCGCTGTGAAAGGATTTTTTGATAAAGAGATAAATCATACAGATAAACGGCAGAAACCTGCCCGATCTCCATATCGAGAAATCTCCTCCTCACCTGAGGGCTTCCTTTGACGAGATTTAAATCCTCGGGGGCAAACATAATGGTGTTCAGCGCTCCGACATACTGACTGAGTTTTTGCTGCTCTATATGATTGACCTTGCCCTTTTTACCTTTTTTGGAGATGACAAGCTGCATCGGGATGTCCCCGTTGCGCTTCATCACTCTTCCTTCTATTTTAGCATAGTCTTCGTCCCACCGTATAAGTTCTTTGTCATTTGAGGTGCGGTGTGATTTTGCCATCGAAAGGACATAGATGGCTTCCATCAGATTGGTTTTGCCTTGGGCATTTTCCCCGATGATCACATTCACCTTGTTTTCGAATTGAAGCTCAGCGCGCTCATAATTACGGTAGGATGTTAATTCTAAATTTTGGATATACAACCGCTGTCACCCGCTTTAATTGACGACTTGAAATGAACCAAATCCTTCAATCGCGACCACGTCTCCAACGTAAAGCTTTCTGCCGCGGCGATTGTCAGGTTCATTGTTGACAGTCACCTCATGCTCGCTCAGAAACCATTTCGCCATGCCGCCGGACTGAATCACATCGGCTAATTTTAAAAACTGGCCAAGCGTAATCATTTCTGTATCAATCGAAATCGGATTTGCCATAATATCGACCTCTTTCAAATATCACTAATATCTAATTGTACTAAAAAATCCTGAAATAAGGAAAGGGAAAACTTGAGGGAGCGGCTGATGAATAGAAAAGCTGCCGAACTAAGCCGGCAGCACATTCTGTTTGATTAATACGTTCTGACCGGAAGGATGAGCTGAACGATGGTTTCATCATTCGGCGTACGGATAAGAAACGGTCTCATCGCTCCCGTAAAGCTGATACGGATGTCCGCTCCTTCAAGTACTTTCAGTGCGTCCATCATATATTTTGGACTGAATGAAATATTTAATTCCTCGCCGTCAATCTGGTCAGCCAGCACAGCTTCGACCACTTTTCCGATTTCCGGAGAATTTGATGAAATCTCAAGCGAATCCGCCGGTTTGGCAGAAAGCTTTACAACGTTGTTGCGGCCTTCTCTCGCCAATAAAGAAGCACGGTCTATCGCCTGTAAAAATTCCTTCGTGTTCACGACGATTTCCGTTTTGCTTTCCTGCGGAATTAAGCTGGTCGTGTCCGGATAGTTTCCGTCAAGCAATCTTGAGAAGAACAATACGTTTTTCGCTTTGAACAGAACTTGGGTTTCTGTAATCACGATATCAACCAGTTCTTGGTTGTCATCAAGAATTTTGCTCAGCTCGGTTAAGCTTTTCCCGGGAATGACCACGTTATAAGAGCTGTCTTCCGGAATATCAAGCTTCGCCTTTCTTAAAGCGAGTCGGTGGCTATCCGTGGCAGTGCATAATAATTCACCGTTTTCGACTTTCCAGTTTACACCTGTCAAGATAGGGCGTGTTTCTGAGGCGGACACAGCGAACACGGTTTGGCGGATCAGGTTTTTCAAAAGATCCGTCGGAATCTGAATGGCGTGATGCTCTTCGATTTGCGGTAGATGCGGATATTCATCTGCATCAAGGCCGTTTAAATTAAATTCGGCTTTTCCGGAACGGATAATCGTTAAATATTGATTTTGAACTTCGATTTCAACAGTCGCCATCGGCAGTTTTTTAACGATTTCGCTGAAGAAACGCGCTTGCAGCACGATACTTCCCGGCTGATCGATCGTCACGATTTCTTTATCATCTTCTTCTTTCGGAATGAATGACTCGATTGAAATATCAGAGTCACTTCCTGTGAAAGATACTCCTTCATCTGAGGCGACGATCTTAATACCGGTGAGAATGGGAATTGTGGTTCTGGATGAAACGGCTTTTAGAACGTCTTGTACACTTTCGACTAAACGATCTTTTTGAATCGTAAATTTCATGTTTATCCCCCTAACGGATAATATAATTAATATATTTTAAAAATAGCAGTAGTAATAGTAGGGCCTGTGGATTTGTGGATAAGTTGTGAAAAAGACAGGAAACACAGCCTATCCACATGTGGACAGACTGTGTATGGCTATGAAAAAGTTATTCACACTTTCCCCGACTCATCCGAGGGCACTATTATTTAAGCAGTTCTTTTATTTCTTTCACCTGCTGCTGAAGCTGCTCGTCATCAATCAGCAGTTTTGAAATCTTTTCGTGGGCGTGAATGACGGTTGTATGGTCTCTGCCGCCAAATTCTTCCCCGATTTTAGGCAAAGAAGAATCCGTCATTTCTCTTGAAAGATACATCGCAATTTGTCTTGGGAACGCGACGGATTTCGTGCGCTTTTTCGCTTTGAAATCTTCAAGCTTAATGTTGAATTGCTGTCCGACAATCCGCTGAATCTCTTTTATCGTAATGACCTTCGGCTTTGAAGACGGAATAATATCTTTCAATGCTTCTGCAGCCAGGTCTGCGTTAATGTCTTTATTGATTAAGGATGAATAGGCGACAACCCGGATTAATGCCCCTTCCAGTTCGCGGATGTTGCTGTCAATCTGATTCGCGATGTAAAGCATGACCTCGTTCGGAATATCAAGGCCTTCCGCCTTCGCTTTCTTTCTCAGGATGGCAATCCGCGTTTCCAGATCCGGCGGTGTGATATCCGTAATCAATCCCCATTCGAACCGCGAACGCAGGCGGTCTTCAAGGGTCGGGATCTCTTTCGGCGGTCTGTCGCTGGAAATCACGATTTGTTTGCTTTCTTCATGAAGCGTGTTGAATGTATGGAAAAACTCTTCCTGTGTTTGTTCTTTTCCGGCTAAAAATTGAATATCATCTATCAAAAGTACATCAACGTTCCGGTAGCGGTTGCGGAAATCAACGGCTTTATTATCGCGGATTGAGTTGATGAATTCATTTGTGAATTTTTCAGAAGACAGGTACACCACTTTGGCTGAAGGATTATGATCAATGACATAATGGCCGATCGCGTGCATTAAGTGGGTTTTTCCTAAGCCGACTCCCCCGTATATAAATAAAGGGTTGTACGCTTTAGCGGGTGCTTCCGCCACAGCCAGTGATGCTGCATGGGCGAATCGGTTTCCCGATCCGATGACAAATGTGTCGAATGTATATTTCGGGTTGAGCATGCTTTGGGGAAAATCAGACGGTTCCTCTTTTGCCGCTTTTTTCACTTGCGGTTTCGGTAAAAAGTCTTCTTCGTCCTGATTTTGAGGAATGACAAATTTGACGCTCAATTCTTCCCCGGTTAATTCATATATGGTATCTGCAATGAGATGTAAGTACCTGGACTCCAGCCAGTCTCTGGCAAATTCATTGGGAGCGGTGATGGTTAAGGTATCTCCTTGCAGCGAATGGGCTTTCGTCGACTTCATCCAAGTTTCGAAACTCGGTTTGCTTAGCTTTTTCTCAATTTGAGCTAGAGCTTGATTCCAAAGATCCAATATATTCTCCATTATCCGGCACAGCCCTCCTTTTCTTTAAAAATCAGCGCCCTTTCCCTGTTATAGAACACAAAAAAAGAGCATATGGCTCTGACCATTCGTACACACGAAATGTTGAAAACATATAGTATAGTAGAAAAATAGCTTTTCGACAAATTCCACAAGTTGTGGACAACAATCTACACAAGCTGTGTGAAAACAATCCACAACTTATCCACAAATTGTGGATAAAGAGAATGGACTGGATAAGTAATTAAGAGTTAAAACACAAATATAATATCAAATTAAGCGAGGACTTGCAATGGTTCTCGTAATCTTATCCACAAACCTGACAACTTGTTGAAAAATCTTTGTCCACAGGGGTTAGCAATGTGAAAATGTTGTCGATAACGATTGTGGATATTAAAAAAAGACCGAAAAATTATCCACATGTCGTTTTTTCGAGGGAGCGCGGTTTTTTTTTGCGTTAAAAAAAGGAATATGAAAAATAAGGTTTCTAAACTGATTAAGGTATGTTATCCTATTATGGTTGTAAGAAATAAAAGCACTGCTGAAGTTGACAATGAATAGGCAGCACAAATATAATAAGTAAGACTGTCTTTAACAGCTATTCCTCGAGGGAGGTGTCATAAATGAAAAGAACATTCCAACCGAATAACCGTAAACGCAGTAAAGTTCATGGCTTCAGAAGCCGTATGAGTTCAAAAAACGGTCGTCTAGTATTAGCACGCCGTCGCCGCAAAGGCAGAAAAGTATTATCAGCTTAGGCCACTGAATAATGTCAGTGGTCTTTTTTCACATTAAGAGAGTGAGATGTCATGCGTCGCCCGGTACTGGAGAAATTTCTTCAGTATTCCGGCGGCCCGTTTTTTTTAGATAGAAATAAAAGTTTCTGCGAGTGAATATCGGAGTGAATTAAAGTGAAGAAGCGAAATCGGTTAAAGAAAAATGAAGATTTTCAAAAAGTGTTTAAACGCGGAACGTCTATGGCAAACCGCCAGTTCGTGCTGTATACGCTTGATCAGCCGAAACAGGAAGAGCTCCGGGTAGGGCTTTCTGTCAGTAAAAAAATCGGCAATGCCGTCGTGCGCAATCGGGTGAAGCGGTTAATAAGGCAGGCTGTTCAGGAGGAAAAAGAGCTGCTCAAGCCGAAAGATTTTATTATTATCGCAAGAAAACCCGCCGGCGACCTCAGTTTTGAAGAAACGAAAAAGAGTCTGCAGCACTTATTCAGAAAAACCTCATTATATAAGAAATCTTCGTCAAAATAGCTCATATTTTGTTTTCTTCACGTTTTTAAAAGCGCTTCCTTTTATTTGGCGAAAAATGAACGCCATTTGAAACTGAAAGATGCTAAAATACATACAAGGTTTATAAAGATTGGTATAGGAGGAAACGTTCTTGAAAAGGAGAATATGGTTACTACTGAGTATGGTCGGTATGCTCGTGCTGCTGGCCGGGTGCTCGAGTGTGAAAGAGCCGATTACGGCGAATAGTCCGCATTTCTGGGACAAATATGTTGTGTATCCATTGTCAGAAGTCATTACGTACGTAGCGAAACTGACGGGCGATAACTATGGTTTATCGATCATCATCGTTACGATTTTAATTCGTCTGCTGATTCTGCCGCTGATGATCAAGCAGCTTCGAAGCTCAAAAGCGATGCAGGCGCTGCAGCCTGAAATGCAGAAGCTCAGAGAAAAATACAGCTCTAAAGATCAAAAAACGCAGCAGAAGCTTCAGCAGGAAACAATGGCCCTGTTTTCAAAGCACGGGGTAAACCCGCTGGCGGGATGTTTCCCGATCCTGATTCAAATGCCGATTTTGATCGGATTCTACCACGCCATTATGCGTACGCAAGCCATTTCACAGCACAGCTTTTTATGGTTTGACCTAGGAGAGAAGGATCCTTACTATATTCTTCCTATCGTTGCCGGTGTGGCCACTTTTGTCCAGCAGAAGCTGATGATGGCCGGAAATCCGACTCAGAATCCTCAAATGGCAATGATGGTATGGATTATGCCGATCATGATCATCGTATTTGCGATCAACTTCCCGAGCGCACTTTCTCTGTATTGGGTAGTCGGAAACCTGTTTATGATTGCTCAGACATTCCTTATTAAAGGACCTGACATTAAACACGATCCGGAAACGCAGAAAGCGGGAGGAAAGAAAAAGTGAAGAAGGTGACTGCTGCGGGACGGAATGTCGAAGAAGCAGTTCAATCAGGCCTTCAGGAACTTCAACTGACGAAAGATCAAGTAGAAATAACGGTGGTGCAAGAAGAATATAAAGGGTTTTTGGGTATTTTCGGAAAAAAGAATGCGATCGTAGAACTGGAAGAGAAAAGAAATCCTGTTCAGGAAGCGAAAGCGTATTTGGAAGAAATCATCCATTCCATTGCCGGACCTTCTGAGATTGTTACGGAAGAAAACAAGAAAACAGTCTGTTTTCACATTAAAGGTGAAAAAGCGGCGCTGCTTATTGGCAAAAGAGGACAAACACTCAATGCCCTGGAAACATTGACGCAGCTTGTTTTGAACCGCGGCTCCGGCCAGTATCGCCAAGCCGCTGTCGACGCTGAGAATTATCGGCGGAAAAGAAGAGAAATTCTGGATCAGCTGGCAAACAGGCTGGCCAAGCAAGTGTCGAAAACGAAAAAAGATGTGCATTTAGAACCGATGCCGTCAGGTGAAAGAAAAATCATCCATGACGCGCTGTCAAAGCATCCAAATATCAAAACGTTTTCTACCGGTGAAGGCCGGTACCGCCATCTCGTTATTTCCCATAAAGATAGCAGAAAACCGAAGTCCGGCTAAAATCGGAACTTCGGTTTTTTTATTGGCAAAAATGGCTCTATTCCTAAGCAGAATCGCATTTTTAGCGTTTAAGTTTTTTCTTTTTCGGTCTATGCTGTTGATAAAAAAGGTTTTAGGAAATAAAATTAATTGTTATTCACATGTGGATAAGTTAAAGTAATAAGGGATGAATTTCTGCCTTTGTGGATAACGTATCTTCCACTTCAAACCAAACTATGTTATCTTTTAATTTTGGCGTAAATAAAATTTTTTATATAGATGGAAACAGAGATAAAGAGAGGTGAACAGCATGGATACAATTGCAGCGATTTCAACTCCGATGGGTGAAGGCGCGATCGCGATCGTTCGGCTGAGCGGCCCGGAAGCCGTAAAGATCGCCGACAAAATGTACAAGGGTCCGAAAGGCAAAACGCTCAGTTCGGCAGAATCGCATACCATTCATTACGGGCATATCGCGGACAGCACGACGGGACGGATTATTGAGGAAGTCATGGTGTCTGTTTTAAGAGCGCCCAGAACATTCACAAGGGAAGATGTCATTGAAATCAACTGTCACGGGGGTATTGTGACGGTTAATCAGGTGCTCCAGCTTGCTTTAAGAGAAGGTGCGAGACTGGCAGAACCCGGTGAGTTTACGAAGCGCGCATTTTTAAACGGACGGATTGACCTTTCACAGGCGGAAGCGGTGATGGATCTGATCAGGGCTAAAACGGACCGTGCCATGAATGTCGCCATGAACCAGATGGAAGGACGGCTTTCCGCGCTTGTCCGCCGTCTGCGTGATGAGTTGTTAGAAACACTTGCCCATGTTGAGGTTAATATAGATTATCCGGAATATGATGACGTCGAAGAAATGACGCATCAGCTTTTAGTGGAGAAGGCAAGCGGCGTGAAGAAAGAAATCGAGGCGCTGCTCCGTACGTCTGAGCAGGGGAAAATTTTGCGTGAGGGACTGTCTACCGTGATCATCGGCCGTCCGAACGTCGGAAAATCCTCTCTGCTTAACAGCCTTGTCCATGAAACGAAGGCGATCGTAACCGATATTCCGGGAACGACGCGTGATGTGATTGAGGAATATGTCAACGTGCGAGGCGTGCCGCTTCGGCTTGTCGATACCGCCGGAATCCGTGAGACAGAAGATATCGTCGAAAGAATCGGTGTGGAACGGTCGCGGCAGGTTCTGAAGGAAGCGGATCTCATTTTGCTTGTGCTTAACCACAGCGAAGAGCTTTCTGAAGAAGATGTAAAATTGTTTGAAGCGGTTGAGGGAATGGACGTCATTGTGATTATGAATAAGACGGACCTTGAGGCTAAGATTGACGCTGAGCGCGTCAAGGAACTGGCGAAAGGCCGGCCTGTCGTCACGACCTCATTGCTGAAAGAAGAAGGCATTCAAGATTTAGAGGAAGCGATTCAGTCGCTATTTTATACAGGAGCGATCGAAAGCGGAGATCTCACCTATGTCAGCAACACCCGTCATATCTCGATTCTGCATCAGGCAAAGCAAGCGATTGATGATGCGCTGAACGGAATTGAACAGGATGTTCCGATTGATATGGTCCAAATTGATTTGACAAGGTGCTGGGAGCTGCTGGGCGAAATCATCGGTGATGCCGTCCACGAAAGCTTAATTGATCAGCTCTTTTCACAATTTTGTTTAGGTAAATAAAAGGGAGGAAAAAACCATGGGGTATGAAGCAGGCCAATACGACGTGATTGTCATCGGCGCCGGGCATGCCGGTGTTGAGGCTGCCCTCGCATCCGCGCGCCAGGGAGCCAAAACGCTTGTTTTGACGATTAATCTTGATATGGTTGCGTTTATGCCATGTAATCCGTCTGTCGGCGGCCCCGCGAAAGGGATTGTCGTCCGCGAAATTGACGCGCTCGGCGGAGAAATGGCTAGAAATATAGATAAAACTCATATTCAAATGAGAATGCTGAATACAGGAAAAGGTCCGGCCGTACGGGCGCTGCGTGCGCAGGCGGATAAATTCCAATATCAGCACGAAATGAAGCATACGCTGGAAAAAACACCGAATTTGACACTTCTTCAAGGGATTGCCGAGCGTTTAATCATTGAAGACGGAGAGTGCCGCGGTGTCATTACGCAAACCGGTGCTGAATATAAGGCAAAAACGGTCGTGCTGACAACCGGAACGTATTTAAGAGGGCGGATCATTCTCGGTGATCTGTCTTACTCAAGCGGTCCGAATAACCAGCAGCCGTCTATTAAACTTTCTGAGCACTTAGAGGAGCTCGGTTTTGATCTCGTCCGTTTTAAAACGGGCACGCCTCCTCGTGTCTCAAGCGATTCCATTGATTACAGCAAAACAGAAATCCAGCCGGGGGACCCGGTTCCGCGCGCTTTCTCATATGAAACGGTTGAATACATTACCGATCAGCTGCCTTGCTGGCTGACTTACACGAGTCCTGAGACTCATGAGATCATCGACAGCAACCTGCATCGTTCGCCAATGTATTCCGGTATGATTAAAGGAACGGGACCGAGATACTGCCCTTCGATTGAAGATAAAGTCGTTCGGTTTAATGATAAACCGCGTCATCAGATTTTCCTCGAGCCGGAAGGCAGAAATACGCAGGAAGTATACGTTCAAGGTTTATCCACGAGTCTTCCTGAGGACGTGCAGCAGCGGATGCTGGCGACCATTCCGGGACTGGAAAAGGTGCAGATGATGAGAGCCGGATACGCGATTGAGTATGACGCGATTGTACCGACGCAGCTCTGGCCTACACTGGAAACGAAAAAAATCCCTAACCTGTACACAGCCGGTCAAATTAACGGTACATCAGGTTATGAGGAAGCAGCCGGGCAAGGAATTATGGCAGGGATCAACGCAGGCCGCAAAGCGCTTGGAAAAGAAGAAGTGATCCTCAGCCGTTCCGATGCTTATATCGGTGTATTGATTGATGATTTGGTAACGAAAGGAACCAATGAACCGTACCGTCTGCTGACTTCACGGGCGGAATACAGACTGCTGCTCCGTCACGACAACGCGGATCTTCGTCTGACGGAAATCGGCCACGATATCGGCTTAATTTCTGATGAGCGCTATGAAGCGTTTGAGAAGAAAAAAGCGGCGATCGAGGCAGAGAAAAAACGTCTCTGGTCTGTTATTATTAAGCCGTCTCCTGAGAATCAGGAATATATCCGTTCACTCGGCGGAAGTGAGCTGAAAGACGGAGTGCGCGGCACAGATTTAATGAAACGTCCGGAAATGAACTATGAAACAGTGACAAAACTTGCACCTGCAGATTCTCCGGTTCCGCAAGATGTGGCGGAACAAGTGGAAATTCAGGTGAAATATGAAGGATATATCGAAAAATCCTTGCAGCAAGTGGAAAAGCTAAAGAAAATGGAAAACAAAAAAATCCCTGATCGGATTGATTATGACGCCATTAAAGGAATTGCTACTGAAGCCCGTCAAAAGCTGAAAGAAGTGCGTCCTTTATCAGTTGCTCAAGCGTCCCGTATTTCCGGTGTCAATCCGGCAGACATTTCAATCCTGCTGGTATACCTGGAGCAGGGCCGTATTGCCAAGGTAGCTGAATAGAAAGGATGACGGCATGAATATAGAGGAATTTACATCCAGTTTAGCGGAGAAAGGGATTTCCCTTTCTGACCGCCAGCTGGAGCAATTCGAGTTGTATTACCGGATGCTCGTGGAATGGAACGAAAAAATGAATCTGACATCCATCACTGAAAAAAAGGAAGTTTATCTCAAGCATTTTTATGATTCAATAACGGCGGCATTTTATATTGATTTTGAAAAGGTCACCACTCTTTGTGATGTCGGCGCCGGCGCCGGTTTTCCAAGCCTGCCCATCAAAATCTGCTTCCCGCATCTGCATGTCACCATCGTCGATTCACTGAATAAGCGGATTACGTTTTTGGAAACTCTCTCTGATGCTTTACAATTAGAGCATACGACATTTGTCCATGACAGAGCGGAGACATTCGGACAGCGGAAAGACGTACGGGAAAGCTTCGATCTCGTGACGGCCCGTGCGGTGGCGCGTCTGTCGGTCCTGAGTGAGCTTTGTCTGCCGCTGGCCAAGAAAAACGGCGTATTTGCCGCACTGAAAGCAGCAGCCGCTGATGAAGAGCTGAAAGCGGGGCAAAAGGCGATTAAAGTATTGGGAGGAGAGCTTGAACAAGTTCATTCCTTTACACTTCCTGTTGAAGAAAGTGAACGGAACATTATGATCATTCGCAAGACGAAAAGCACTCCGAAAAAATATCCGAGAAAACCGGGTACTCCAAATAAATCGCCAATTGAAGGGTAATTTAGACAGCCTGATGTGACAATTCCATCATATTTTCTGCAAAATTGATGAAGATACAGCAGGAAAAACCATGAGAAAATAGAATTATAAAAATGGCAGTTTTTAAAGGTGGTGTAGGTACATGAAGCATTCATTCTCTCGTTTCTTCGGGTTTGGTGAGAAGGAAGAGGAACCGGAGATAGCTGAGCATGATACAAACAAAGAAGAGATACTCGAAATACCGGTACATGCTATCGTTCCCAACCGTTTTCAGCCACGCACCATTTTCTCAGATGAAAAAATCAAAGAGTTAGCAATGACTATCCATACACACGGCATCATTCAGCCGATTGTTGTCAGACATACAGAAGATGAAGGACAATATGAGCTCATTGCGGGTGAAAGGCGCTGGAGAGCGGTACAGACGCTTGAATGGGAGAAGATTCCCGCAATTATTAAAGATTTTTCTGATACGGAAACAGCATCTGTCGCTTTGATTGAAAACCTGCAAAGGGAAGAATTGTCCTCCATTGAGGAAGCTCATGCGTACGCAAGGCTGTTAGAACTTCATGATTTAACACAGGAAGCCTTGGCGCAGCGCTTAGGAAAAGGCCAGTCAACGATTGCGAACAAGCTCCGATTGTTAAAGCTCCCGGAACCGGTCCAGGATGCGATTATGGAGAAAAAAATTACGGAACGTCATGCAAGAGCACTGATTCCGCTCAAACAGCCGGAGCTTCAGGTCACATTGCTTGCGGAAATCATTGAGAAAAGCTTAAACGTCAAGCAGACGGAAGACAGAGTGGTGAAAATGCTTGAACAGAATAAGCAGAAACCAAAGCCGAGACGCAAAGCGTTCAGCAGGGATACAAGAATTGCGATGAATACGATTCGTCAGTCACTGTCCATGGTAGAAGACAGCGGCGTCAGACTGAATACTGAAGAAGAAGAATTCGAAGAGTACATCCAGCTTACCATTCGGATACCTAAATAAAAACTCTCCTGATGAGCAGGGGAGTTTTTATTTTAATCAAAAAACTATTTTGAGATAATGATAGATTTATTGTGCACTATACATTGTATATGTAAAATTTTATCTTTTTGTGTCGTGAATTGTCTTTTTACAGTCAAAAAAGTCACTTTATCGGAGAACTTATATTAGAAAGTGTCTTTTTCGTTTACATTTTTTTCACTTGCTGATAAACAAATTATGAAAAAAATAAAACGCTTTACTCTTTTTTTGATAAGATAGAAACAAGACAGTACATGTTCATGTGAAGGTAGGTGACATCGTGGGAAAAATCATAGCAATTACGAACCAAAAAGGCGGAGTCGGGAAGACGACGACTTCTGTTAATCTGGGGGCTTGCTTGGCTTACATAGGTAAAAGGGTTCTTCTTGTTGATATTGATCCGCAGGGCAATGCAACGAGCGGATTAGGGATTGAAAAAGCCGATGTGGATCATTGTGTGTACGACATTTTAGTAGATGATGCAGATGTTACAGATATTATTAAACCGACTTCAGTAGAGAACTTAGATGTCATTCCGGCCACGATCCAGCTTGCGGGAGCGGAAATCGAATTGGTTCCGACGATCTCACGGGAGGTCAGGCTGAAAAGAGCATTAGAATCAGTGAAACAAAATTACGATTACATGATTATTGATTGTCCTCCGTCTCTCGGGTTATTAACGATTAATGCGCTTACCGCTTCAGATTCAGTCGTTATCCCGGTTCAGTGCGAATACTACGCTCTTGAAGGATTGAGTCAATTATTAAATACAGTTCGGCTTGTGCAAAAACATTTAAATACCGACTTAATGATAGAAGGAGTGCTTCTGACGATGCTTGATGCCAGAACGAATCTCGGCATTCAAGTGATAGAGGAGGTAAAGAAATACTTTAGAGATAAAGTGTATCAAACCATTATCCCTCGCAATGTCCGTTTAAGTGAGGCGCCGAGTCACGGCAAGCCGATCATATTATACGATCCGCGTTCGAGAGGTGCGGAAGTATATTTAGATTTAGCAAAGGAAGTGGCAGCGAATGGCTAAAGGCGGGCTCGGAAAAGGGATTAACGCGTTGTTTAATCAGGTTGATTTGTCTGAAGAGACAGTGGAAGAGATTAAAATCAGTGATTTGCGCCCCAATCCTTATCAGCCAAGAAAACAATTTGACGATGAGTCATTAGATGAACTGAAGGAATCCATCATTCAGCATGGCATTCTTCAGCCCATTATCGTGAGAAAATCATTAAAGGGCTATGATATTGTAGCCGGCGAACGCCGTTACCGCGCCGCAAAACTTGCCGGTAAAGAGACAGTGCCGGCTATCGTGCGGGATTTATCTGAATCACTGATGCGGGAAATCGCTCTTTTGGAAAACCTTCAGCGTGAAGACTTATCACCGCTTGAAGAAGCTCTGGCATATGACTCACTGCTGAAGCATTTGGATTTAACCCAGGAACAGCTCGCTAAACGGCTCGGGAAAAGCAGGCCTCATATTGCCAACCATTTAAGACTGCTGACGCTGCCGGAAAGCATCCAGAACCTCATTGCAGAAGGTACGTTATCCATGGGACACGGCAGAACCTTGCTTGGTTTGAAAAATAAAAACAAGCTTGAACCGCTTGTGAAGAAAGTGGTTGAAGAACAGCTGAACGTCCGTCAGCTTGAGCAGCTGATTCAGCAGTTAAACAACAATGTTCCACGTGAAACAAAGAAAAAAGAACCTGTTCAAGATGTTGTGTTAAAAGAGCGGGAATCGTATTTGCAAAATTACTTCGGAACAACAGTAAATATTAAGAGACAAAAGAAAAAAGGGAAGATTGAGATTGAGTTTTTCTCAAATGAAGATCTTGAACGTATCCTAGAACTATTGTCTGAAAGAGAAGCGTAAAAACCATCTTTTTAAAAAAAGATGGTTTTTTTATATACGTCTTGTCAGCTTATGAAACGGACTGAGCCGTTCCTGCCGGCCTTCTGATTTATCTGTCAGCTGTAACCCCTCTGCTAAAACATTTGCCATGCTCATAACAAGATGAAGCCTCGTATTCTGCAGGACAAAATACTCCATAAACCCGCTGACATTGACGATTCCATTGATATGGACGTCACCGATTTCGGGAAGATCTTTTTGAACACCTGCTCCGGGCTTCAACGGCCCATCGCCGATTTGAAATGAGCCTACGCTTTTGACGCGGCCTAAACAAGCATCAACCGCTATAATAAACGGATTTTTATGTAGATGTTGAATATCTTTCAGCTTGTCTTTCATATTGACGGCGTGAACAGGATCTGACAGCGTGCCGTAAACGTGCAATCTGCCTAAATTCATTTTTTCTAACTTTGTTCCTACGAGCGGACCTAATGAATCTCCGGTCGACCGATCTGTACCGATACACACGGTGACTAACGGTCTGCCGGCTGCTTTACGTAAAGATGAAGTAAGGATCGCTTGTATTTGATTCGCAGCAGAAGAATCCGTATGAGATACATATTGTTTTGCCCGTTCTTGAGAAAAAAGCCCGCCTTTTCGATTCATAAGGTTCACTTCCTTGTCATGTCATACGAGTATTACATTGTTGTTTTTGGTGATGTAGGTTGTTTACAGTATATCCAGCGCTGCCTTTTTTTATGCTTATGTCATGATCAGCATGCCGGTTGTTTGAAAAGAGCGGGATAGAAAAAAGAACTCAGAGCAGTTATTCTTTAAGTTCATGAAAGAAATAAGACCATTTGATCTACATTACATATTGCTGATGATCTAATTTCAGCGCTCTTTTTTCTGTAGAAAAGAGGGTAAATCCTAACTGAGCGTAGAGTTTTTTTGCGGGTTCATTTGTTGAAGTAACAGAGAGATGGAGCTGTTCTGTGTCTTTCATCTTTTTTGCTTCCGCGCCTGACCTTCGATGTTTGGGGGAAATATACATAGAACCGATAACCGCAATGTATCTTAGGTTAAACAGCGAATGCTTGGAGATCTTGAGGATTCCCATCAGTCTGTCTTTTTCAAAGGCGCCAAGCACGATGGCATTGCCGGATTCAAGCCTCGCGTCCGGGTGATCTTTTAAGCTTTGAGCCTGATATCGGAGTAAGGCTTGGTATCACATACGGTTAAACGCCTGATGTACACGATTTGAGCTCCTTATATAAATAAAATTTTCTGAATAGTCAATCGTCGTTATCATACCATATTTGTCCCATTTGTATGAATGATTGCCGCTGTCACTCAATATAGTAGCAATATGCGGAGATTATCAGAAATTTTATGAGGTGATGAGGGTGTGGAGAGCCGGGATGAAGTGGATGCTGCTCATATTAAGCAGCCAGATTGGGGCTGGGTATGCAAGCGGGCAGGAAATATGGCAGTTTTTCGGTGTCGAAAGCGGACTGGCTATTGTATTGTTTACAGTCATGTTTACGATTTCGGCTTATATTGTGTTGAAGATCAGCTATCGGGTTCAATCAACGCACTTTTTACCTGTGCTTGAGCATCTGATGGGGCCGGCTCTTGCTAAAGTCTATGATGTGCTTATTATGTTTTATTTGTTTTCGATGACGATGGTTATGATTGCCGGCGGCGGTGTGACGCTGCAAATGTACAAGCTGCCGTTTTGGATCGGTATTTTTCTTCTTTGCATTGTGACCGTCGGTTTATTCTTTTGGGATATAAAAGGAATATTATCTCTGAATAGTATTTTGATACCGATTCTTGTAGCGGGGCTGTTATATGCATTGGTCTTTTTTCAGACAACCCATCATTACACGTGGACGATAGATTTGACCCGCCAGTATAATTGGCCGGCAAGCATTACCTTCACGTCCTTAAACATCCTTTCTGTTGTCGCTGTTCTTTCTTCAATCGGGAAAGATATGAAAGGACTGGGAGAAGCGAAAATCGCAAGTGTTGCAAGCGGGCTGATTTTCGGTGTGATTTCATTTGTTTACAATGAAACGCTTGTGCAGCTTTCAGGCAGTCTTACACAATATGAGATGCCTCTTTTCGCCGTCCTTGAAGGCGCTCCTTATCCGTTATTTCTTTGTATGGCCGCCGTGCTTTTTTTAGCCATCTATACGACAACCGTGACCGGTCTGTTCGGGCTGTCCAGCCGCATGCTTGCATTTTTGAAATTGCCGAGATGGACGCTCGTATCTCTTCTTTTAGCTGTGATGGTGCCTTTTACGACAATCGGTTTTTCAGATTTGATCGCCATTTTATATCCCATTTACGGGCTTTTAAGTCTTTATTTGCTGGTATGTCTTCTTCTTTACCCTATTTTAGGGAGATGGAAAAAAGTATAATGCTCATTTTGAGTGCGGCCGTTGCTCTTATCCTGTCTTTTTTTGTACAATAAATAAAGCAGTCTATGGAGAGAGGTGAAGGGTCTTGGCGGATAAAGACTTTGGCCTGAATGATATTGTTGAAATGAAGAAACCGCATCCTTGCGGTGAAAACAGGTGGAAAATCATTCGGATGGGAATGGATATTCGGATCAAATGCACGGGTTGTTCCCACAGTGTCATGATTCCGAGAAGAGATTTTGAGAGAAAGCTGAAAAAAGTACTCGTCAAGCATGAGGAGCCCACATCATAAGGGCTGGCGCTCATGCTTTTTCATATAGAGGAGAGGAAGAGGCCCGATGAGCAAAGTGCATCAGTCAGCGTGCCCGCTGAATTGCTGGGACAGCTGCGGCTTTTTGGTGACAGTTGAGGATGGAAAGGTGACGAAAGTAGACGGAGACCCGAATCATCCCATTACGGAAGGAAAAATTTGCGGCCGGGGCAGAATGCTGGAGACGAAAACGAATGCGCCGGAACGGCTTCGTTTTCCTTTAAAAAAGAAAGACGGCGAATTTGTCCGCATTTCCTGGGAGCAGGCGTTAGATGAAATTGCAAAAAAAATGGCGGTGATTAAGGAGACGTTGGGCACTGCCGCAGTGCTGCACAGTCATGATTACGCCAATAACGGTCTTTTGAAGGCGCTCGACCAGCGTTTTTTCAATGGATACGGCGGTGTAACGGAGATTGCGGGCAGCATTTGCTGGGGTTCCGGCATTGAAGCGCAGCGCTGGGATTTCGGGCGTTCTTACGGGCATGGACCGCTTGATATTTATCACAGCAAGCATGTGATCGTATGGGGCAGAAACGTGTCCCGGACGAATATGCACCTCTATCGTCATCTGCAGCAGGTGAAGAAAAAAGGAGCGACACTGACGGTCATTGATCCTATTTTTAACCCGACTGCAAAGCTTGCCGATCGGTATATATCCGTCAAACCCGGCATGGATGGCTGGCTTGCGGCGGGTGTTTTAAAAATATTATGCCAAACCGGCAGAACCGATTCCGATTTCATTCAAAGGCATTCGGTCGGTTTTGAAGAAATAGAAAAGCTTCTGAAGACGATTTCTTTTGAGGAGATCATTGAGAAAACAGAAACGTCTTTAGAAGTGCTTGAATATCTTGCTGATTTATATGCTGACGGTCCCGCCTCCACTTTTATGGGTCTTGGGATGCAGAGATATAAAAACGGGGGCGGGACGATACGGTGGATTGACGCTTTAGCTGCGGCGAGCGGAAATGTCGGTATCAAAGGCGGCGGCGCAAACTTCGGAAATGTGCAAGTCGGTGAAAGCTTTGCAAAGGCCGAGCTCACCCGTCCTGATCTGAAGAAAAGTTCGAGAACGTTTTCGATGATGACTCAAGCCGAAGAGGCGCTGAATGCAGCCGATCCGCCGATTGAGATGATCATCGTGACGTGCGGCAATCCGCTGACACAGGTGCCGAATACAAAAAAAGTGAAGGAAGTGTTTGAAAAAACACCGGTCACAGTGGCCATTGATTCGGTCATGACCGATACGGCGAAGCTCTGTGACTATGTGCTGCCGACGGCCGTTGTTTTCGAAGAGGAAGATATTTATTATTCCAGCATGTATCATCACTATGTTCAATATGGCAAGAAGCTTGCGGAACCGCAGGGAGAGGCAAAATCAGACCGTTGGATCTGGACGGAACTCGCAAAGCGTCTCGGATTCGGGGAGCTGTTTGATTACAGTACGGAAGATTTCTTGAAAATGGGGCTCTCTTCTTTGGAGAAAGAAGGAATCACCCTTGAGCAATTAAAGGAAAAAGGACATATGCCGCTTCCGGTCAAACAGGTTCCGTGGAGTGATTTTCAATTTTTAACCCCGAGCGGAAAATTTGAATTCGTCTCGTCACTGGCAGAAGAGAAAGGATACAGCGGCCTCCCTCAATTGGAGGTGCCGGAGGAGTCTGTTTATCATGACGCCGGGCTTGCCGGGAAATACCCGTATACGCTGCTGTCCATTCACCCGCAG
The DNA here is from genome assembly GCF_011800725.1 of Bacillus sp. EKM208B. NCBI lineage: Bacteria > Bacillati > Bacillota > Bacilli > Caryophanales > Bacillaceae > Bacillus > Bacillus sp. EKM208B. The sequence goes on from NZ_JAANHO010000001.1 coordinate 24,035, forward strand.
CGCTCCAATCATTCACAGCACGTGCCGTTTATTGAAAAGCTTCAGCAGATTCAGGTGGATCTGTCGCCGGATATCGCCGAGGAGCTTTCACTTCAAGACGGAGATACGGCTGAGGTATACAATGACCGCGGCCGTCTGCGCGGCAGGGTGAAAATCATGAAGCAGGCTCACCCGAAGACGGTGAATATAGATGAAGGCATGTGGGCGGCATTCGGAGGCTCCGTCAACATGCTCACAAAGGATTCAAATTCCGATAATGGAATGGGAAGTACGCTTTTTGACTGTCTGGTAGCGGTTAAAAAAGGATAATCTAAGGAGAGAGAGGGCGGGAAATGCTTTTTTCTCAGCTTGTCTTTTCCTATGAACCTCCTTATAATTGCTCTAGGTTACAATACGTTTATACGATGATGGTTTGATATAGAGGAGATGAAAGAATGGCTTTAACTGCTGGAATTGTCGGTTTGCCGAATGTCGGAAAATCGACGTTATTTAATGCAATTACCCAGGCTGGTGCCGAATCAGCCAACTACCCGTTCTGTACAATTGATCCGAACGTGGGAATCGTGGAAGTGCCGGATGAACGTCTGCAAAAGCTGACTGAATTGGTGAACCCGAAAAAAACGGTGCCGACTGCGTTTGAATTCACTGATATCGCGGGGATCGTAAAAGGCGCATCTAAAGGTGAAGGACTCGGAAATAAGTTTCTTTCTCATATCCGTCAGGTAGATGCGATCTGTCACGTTGTACGGGCATTCGCTGATGACAATATTACGCACGTGTCAGGGAAAGTCGATCCGATTGACGATATTGAAACGATCAACCTTGAATTGATTCTTGCCGACATGGAGACAGTCGAAAAACGCATCACGCGTGTAAGCAAGCTTGCTAAGCAAAAAGACAAAGAAGCGGTTTTTGAATTTGACATTCTGTCTAAATTAAAAGAAGCTTTCGAACAAGAAAAGCCTGCCCGTTCCGTTGAATTTACGGAAGAACAGCAAAAGCTTGTGAAGCAGCTTCATTTGCTTACGTCAAAACCCGTGCTTTATGTAGCAAATGTAAGCGAGGATGAAGTGGCTGATCCTTCAGATAATGAATATGTTGCGAAAATCCGGGAGTACGCCGCGGGTGAAAACGCCGAGGTTATCGTCGTCTGCGCGAAAATTGAGTCTGAAATTGCTGAATTGGAAGGCGAAGAAAAGCAAATGTTCCTTGAGGAGCTCGGCATCGAAGAGTCAGGTCTTGATCAGCTGATTAAAGCGTCATACTCTCTTCTCGGTCTTGCGACATACTTTACGGCGGGCGAACAGGAAGTGCGCGCATGGACATTCAGAAAAGGCATGAAAGCTCCTGAGTGTGCGGGTATCATCCACACTGACTTTGAACGCGGCTTTATCCGCGCTGAAACGGTTGCTTATGAAGACCTTTTGGCAGGCGGCGGAATGTCCGGAGCGAAAGAAGCCGGGAAAGTGCGTCTGGAAGGTAAGGAATATGTAGTCCAAGACGGAGATGTCATTCATTTCCGATTTAATGTATAGGACACAGTTGTAAAGGGACAAGAGCTTTGGTATAATATAAACTTGTGAGTAATAGAATTATTGCTCCTTGCCCATTATAGGGCCGCTTAGACCAAAAGGAGGTGCAAACAGATGAAAAAGTACGAAGTTATGTACATTATCCGTCCGAACATTGACGAAGAGTCAAAGAAGGCAGTTATCGAGCGTTTCAACAACGTATTGACTTCTAACGGAGCGGAGATCACTGGAACAAAAGATTGGGGTAAACGTCGTCTTGCTTACGAAATCAATGATTTCCGTGACGGTTTCTACCAAATCTTAAACGTTCAGTCTGAAGCTGCAGCGGTTGCTGAATTCGACCGTTTAGCTAAGATCAGTGACGATATCATTCGCCACATCGTTGTTAAAGAAGAAGAATAAGCAATTTGAAATATATAATGTTAAAAGGTGGTCTTTCATATGCTTAACCGAGTTGTATTAGTCGGAAGACTGACAAAAGACCCAGAGCTTCGTTATACGCCAAGCGGTGCGGCTGTCGCCACGTTTACTCTTGCTGTGAATCGTACATTCACGAACCAGTCCGGAGAACGTGAAGCCGATTTCATTAATTGTGTCACTTGGAGAAGACAAGCCGAAAACGTTGCAAACTTTCTTAAAAAAGGAAGCCTTGCCGGCGTAGACGGCCGACTCCAGACAAGAAATTATGAAAACCAGCAGGGACAGCGTGTCTTCGTGACAGAAGTCCAAGCTGAAAGTGTTCAATTTCTTGAGCCTAAAAACAGCGGCGGTTCTGGATCAGGCGGATACAACGAAGGAAACAGCGGCGGAGGCCAATACTTTGGCGGAGGCCAAAATGATAATCCGTTCGGCGGAAATCAGAACAACCAGAGACGAAATCAAGGGAACAGCTTTAATGATGATCCATTTGCCAACGACGGCAAGCCGATTGACATCTCGGATGATGATCTTCCGTTCTAATAGATTATCGCTATATTCATAACGAGAAAGGTGGGAAATGACAATGGCAGGAGGACGCAGAGGCGGTCGTGCGAAACGCCGTAAGGTTTGTTACTTCACTTCTAACGGCATTACGCACATCGATTACAAAGATGTAGATCTTCTTAGAAAGTTTGTTTCTGAGCGTGGTAAAATCTTACCTCGCCGTGTAACTGGAACAAACGCGAAATACCAACGTAAATTGACTATCGCGATCAAACGCGCACGTCAAATGGCTTTACTTCCATACGTAACTGGCGAGTAAGCCGAAAGAAAAGAGCAAGAGCCTGCGGGCTCCTGCTCTTTTTTTATATCAGTCCCCCTCCATCCTGCCGAAATGTTTCACATGAAACATGGAAGTGCTCCTGACACCTATCTTTGTTATCTTGCTCCTCTATTCAAAAACGCGTACTTATGCAATGAATTTGTTTATACTGAAAAACAGGGGGTGGCTGAGATGGAGACAGACAGAAATATCCTGACTGATGAAAAGTGGAGCGCAATCATACGCAATGATGCTTCTTATGACGGAGTATTTTATTATGCAGTAAAAACGACGGGGATTTTCTGCCGGCCTTCTTGTAAATCGAGAGTTCCGAATAAAGAAAACGTGCTGGTGTTTGATACGGCTGATGCAGCGCTCGAGAGACATTTTCGTCCCTGTAAAAGGTGCCGGCCGAACGGTCTTCGTCTTCCTGATGAAGAATGGATTGCTCAAATCATTGAATACATTGAACGCCATTATCACGAATCCCTGACTCTGAGTGTACTGGCCGAAATGTGTCACGGCAGCCCCTATCATTTACAGCGGACATTTAAAAAAATCAGGGGAATGTCCCCGATTGCGTATATACAGAAAATAAGATTGTCGAAGGCGGAACACCTTTTAAAGCATACTGATATGACAGTCATGGAGATCGCTCTGACTGTCGGAATTCCAAACACAGCGCATTTCGCGACTCTTTTTAAAAAGAGAACCGGGAGTTCGCCCACAGAATACAGAAAAACGGCCAAAATGGGACAGGGAGGTTCAATATGAGTAAAGAGCCTATGATCTATTGGACACTCTTCACACGGAATGATTGGAGCCTGTATACAGCCGCCACATCTAAGGGGCTTTGCTTTATAGGTTCAAATCATGGAAGCTTTGAAGAGCTTGAGCAGTGGGCAAAAAAGCAATACCGCAATACCGATTGGCACGTGATGATGAAAAGCTGGCGCCTTACACGGCAGAGCTGTCCGAGTACATTGAAAATGGCAGATCAGCTTTTTCAGTGCCGGTGGATCTTTACGGAACAGAATTTCAGCTTGCTGTATGGAAAGCGCTTATGGACATACCGTACGGCGAGACATACTCCTATTCGGATATAGCAGAAATGATTCAGAAACCGGCAGCTGTAAGAGCCGTGGGCGCCGCGATTGGAAAAAATCCGGTATTGATTACGGTTCCGTGCCATCGCGTCATCGGGAAAAACGGGAAACTGACCGGATTCAGAGGCGGTTTAGAAATGAAAAAGCAGCTGCTGGCATTAGAGGGCGGAAACATTGAAACACTGGAATACCGGCTGAGCCGGACAGGAGGGAACACATGAAACTGATTTCTTGGAATGTAAACGGCTTGCGTGCCGTGATGAAAAAGATAGATATCAATACTTACGTTCAGGAAACGGAAGCCGATATTCTATGTCTGCAAGAAACAAAAGTACAGGACGGACAAGTATCATTACAGCCTGAAGGATATCACGCCTATTGGAACTATGCGGTGAAAAAAGGCTACTCAGGCACGGCTGTTTTTTCGAAAGAAAAGCCGCTGCACGTGTTCTATGGACTGGGGATTGACGACCATGATCAAGAAGGACGGGTGATCACGCTTGAATTTGAGCATGTGTTTGTCGTCAACTGTTATACGCCTAATGCCAAACGCGGATTAGAGCGAATTGATTACCGTCTTCAATGGGAAGCCGATTTTAAGGATTATCTGCAGAAGCTTGACCGGAAGAAGCCCGTGATATTATGCGGCGATCTGAATGTCGCACACAGGGAGATAGACTTAAAAAATCCGAAAGCCAACCGGAAGAACGCCGGTTTCTCGGATCAGGAGCGGGAAGCGTTCAGCGCCCTGCTGAACGCCGGATTTACCGACTCATTCCGCTATTTATATCCTGATCGGGAAGGCGCCTATTCCTGGTGGTCTTACAGGACGAACGCACGTGAGAAAAACATCGGCTGGCGGCTTGATTACGTTATTGTTTCAGACAGACTGAAGCAGCGGATCAGCGAAGCGGCCATTTGTGCCGATATCATGGGTTCTGACCATTGCCCTGTTGAAATGACAGTGGATTTATGATGAGATAGCAGTAAGAGAAATCCACTCTTGCTGCTTTTTTATCACCGAAAATGGAGGAGCACATGGCAAATATAAAAGAGATTGCGAAACTGGCGAATGTGTCGGTGGCCACCGTATCACGCGTATTAAACCGACACCCGTACGTATCTGAGGAGAAAAGGCGTCTTGTGAATCAAGTGATGAAGGAGCTGGATTATACCCCTAATCGAACCGCCATTGATCTGATTCGCGGAAAGACCAATACAATCGGCGTGATTTTGCCGTACAGCGACCATCCCTGCTTTGACAAAATTGTAAACGGTATCACGAAGGAAGCGTTTGCCCATGATTATGTGACAACCCTTCTCCCCACCAACTATGACCCCGCTATAGAGATGACATATTTCGAACTGCTGAAAATGAAAAAGATTGACGGACTGATTGTCACGTCCCGCGCGAATGAATGGGAAACCGCCGTGCCTTACCTGGAATACGGCCCCATTGTCGCTTGTGAATATACACAGCATCAAGAGATTCCCTGCGCTTATAATGACAGGCAGGCAGCATATAGAGAAAGCTTTTTGTATTTGAAAAACCGCGGGCATCAAGACGTTGCTTTTACATGTGTGCGGGAAGCGGAAAAAAGCCCGAGTACGGCCGACAAGGTAACCGCATATAAGGCGGTTTTCGGCTCTCTTGATGAAACCCGCATTCTGGTCGGATGCCATGATATGGACGACGGAAAGCGGGCGGGTGAGCACTTCCGGGGTTTCGACAAGGCGCCGACGGCCATCTATGCGCACAGTGATGATGTGGCTGCCGGCTTGTACCAGTTTGCGAAAGAACAGAAATGGGACGCGGAGATCATCGGCGAGGGAAATCTGAGCGTCAGCCGGGCATTGAATATTCCATCCTTGGAACTTCATTTGGAACGGGTCGGAAAGGAAGCATTTTTACTGTTTTTTCACGAAGAAACGGCTAAAAAACAAATTATGCATCAATTTCAGCGGAAAAAGTCTTGAGCTGAAATGGGTTTCATGCTTTATAAATAGATTGAGAAAAAAAGGGAGGCGGACATATGCGAATTGAACATGCAGCGATATGGGTGAAAGATTTAGAACGGATGAAAGAATTTTATGAGACATACTTCGGCGCCAAGGCCAATGACCTTTATCATAATGAGAAAAAAGATTTCAAATCGTATTTTCTGACATTTGACTCCGGATGCAGGCTGGAACTTATGAAAAAAGGCGGCATTGATGAAGTTCCGTCACAGAATATGACCGGATGGGCGCATCTCGCATTTTCTACAGGCAGCAAGGAGCGGGTGAATGAATTGACGGAGACGTTTAAAAACGACGGATTTCAGGTTGTAAGCGGCCCGCGTGTAACGGGTGACGGATATTATGAGAGCGTGATAGAGGATGGGGAAGGCAATTTGATAGAAATCACGGTGTAACAGTGCGGGGGAACCCGCACTGTTTTATTGATTAAATTTGCTGTGCATTTGTTTTCGGGCCGAAGAGGATTAACAAAACGGAACATAGAAGCCAGCAGCCGCCGATGAACAAAAAGACGCTGATGTAGCCGAGCTTAACGGCAATAAATCCGACGAGCAGGGAGCCGAATATATTGGAAAAACGGCCGAGCCCGTACGCCAGCCCGCTCCCGGCCGAGCGATATTCCGTAGGATACGGCTCCGATGTATATGCGTATAAGTTTGAGGTGAAAACCCGTTCCGTGACGTTGACGACAAATCCAAACACAATAATCATGACGGGAATAAACGTCATGCCGTATAACAGTCCGGCAATGGCAGTCAGAAAAGCGCTTGCGGCCAGAATCCATTTCCTTTGGAACGTCTCGGATATCATGGAACCGAGCAATGCGCCAAGCGGCGCGCCGACAGAGTGAAGCACATTGTACCACAGCGTTTTTTCCATGGTGATGCCGTTGCTTTTCAGCAGGCTGGGCACCCATGAAGCAAAGCCGTAAAAGCCAAAGGTTTCAAGAATCCATACCGCTGACAGGATGATGGTGATCTTTAAATTCCTGCCCTGAAACAGCCCTAAGTAGCCTGCGTGCTTCACTGTATGTACTTCAGCCGCCTCTTTTGGCGCGGGAAGCGGGCCTTTTTCTTTCTCTATACGTGCTTCAAGACGGTTCATAATGGCGTTTGCCTGATCATATGCGCCCCGATTTTCGTGCCAGCGCGGCGATTCCTCAAGCCGGCGGATAAAAAAGAAATAAATGAGACCGGCCGCCCCCCATACGAATACGAGCCGCCACCCCCATGAGCCTAAAGGAATGACAAAAGCGGAAACAACGTTTGTGACGGGAACGCCGATCAGTCCGATCATGGCGCAAAGGGAGATGTATTTTCCCCGTACGGAGGATGGAAAAAATTCCGCCAAATAGCTGTTCGTCACAATCATGGCGGCCGCGACGCCGAGCCCGGTCAAGAATCGGAAAATCATTAAGGACGGAATGTCCCATGCCAGCGCATTCAGAAAAGATGAGACCGAAAAGACAAGGACAAAACAATTCAGCGCTTTTTTCCTGCCGATCCGATCGGACAGCCTTCCGCCGATGGACGCGCCTAAAAACATGCCCAGGAAGGATGCGGCCGTAATGTCGGCAATGGTGGACAGCTTCACGCCCCAATGCTCAATCAGCGCCGGAGCCACGTTGCTGAGCGTAAACAGATCAGCGAGATCGAAAAAATAGATGATTCCGAGAGCGGTTAATACTTGATAGTGCACACGCGAAATGGGGAGACGGTCTAATCGGTTCGCTACATTTGAGAATGTCTGATGTTTCATAAAAAACCCCCTGACTTTGCAATTGTAATCAGAAAATACTGTAAATTTATCTGACGAATACATTATAAAGGTCTTTTTTTGGCAAAAACAGAGTGTAAATAACCAGAGCCAAAGGAAACGGCATAGCGCTTTCTTCTTAAAATATATAACATTTCCTATATCTGTTTCTGTTTATATTGTAAAATGTTGAAGGAAAGGAAGTTGATGCATAAATATGAATACGTTTGTACGGCCCGGAGAGGGAAGAAATAGTGTATCGAGATATCTTCTTTCTCTGTTGGTCATTGTGTGTTTGTTCTTTTTTGGAAGCATACTGACCGTGTTTTATATGTTTCTCACGTCCGCTTTCAACCCTTCACTGACGATAAATTGGGATGAGGCGGCATTAAGTGACCCGCTGGCGGATATTTATTTACAGCATATCGTCTATTTCATAGCGATTCCGGGCATTTGGATAGCGGTTCGTTTCATTATGAAGCGGCGGTTTTTATCCATCATCACACCGAATCAGTCGCTGAACTGGAAGAGAATTTTCTTTGGATTCGGCACATATGTTGTGCTGATGTTTGTCGCGGGGCTGATTGATTTTACAATTCATCCGGATCGTTTCATGCTTCAGGAATTCCATGCTTCACGTTTTCTGCTGCTGTTAGCGGCGGCCGTCTTATTGGTGCCGATTCAAACCTCTGCGGAGGAATTTCTCTTTCGCGGTTTTCTGCTTCAGTTCGCCGGAAAATTGACGGCAAACGCGGTGGTTCTGACAGTCATTATCGGCGGATTATTCGGCGCACTTCATTTCGGAAATCCGGAGATGGAAAATGGAGCTCTCTGGGCGGGAATCGGATATGTCACCATCGGCATGATCTGGACCTTTATCACGATTAAAACGGGCAGTTTGGAGATGTCCCTTGGCGGTCACGCTGCCAATAATATGTTTTTATTTATCTTTCTCACAGAGGATCATTCGGTGTACGGCGGCATTCCGTCGATATTTACAACAGCAGCCGGCGGCTATGAAATATATGATTGCATATCGACTCTGGTGATCAATATCATCTTCGTATGGCTCGCGTTCCGTTTTGTGAAAAAAGAAAAGCAGCAGGCCGCCTAGGCTCTGCTGCTGATTTGTAAGGTGTTCATCGCTTCATCAATATCCGTCGTCGGTCTCCGGCAGGCGAAATTTTCACAAATGTAGACAGTTGTCTTCCCATCGATCATTTGATAACCCGCGGCAAAGTCAGAAATGCCGGCAAGCTCTTCCGGATGTTCTGCGGCGAGAATCGTATAGGCGGGAGTGAAATGCTCCTGAAGCGCCTCAATGAAACGTTTTCTGTCCGGGTCATCTTTCCTTCCGAAAACAACGATTTCTTTTTGGGGCATTGTGTGTGCCAGTACGCTTTGCATGAAGAAAGCGTTGCTGCTCGGATAGGCCTCTATTTCCCGTTTGAACACGGAAAACATCGCTTCGGCTTTTTCAATCAGTGATATGTCACCCGTCAGGCGGCCGAGACGAAGCAGCTGTACGGCAGCCGCGCTGTTTCCGGAAGGCACTGCCCCGTCATAAACCTCTTTTTCCCTGACAAGAAGGGTTTCGGCATCATTCCCCGTAAAGAAGAAGCCTCCGTGCCGTTCATCCCAGAACAGCTCCAGCATGCTTGTACATAACGTTTTCGCTTTCTGCAGATAAGACGGATGAAAACCCGCTTCATACAGTTCAAGGTAAGCCCAGATGAGAAAAGCGTAATCATCGATAAACCCTTTGTTTTTCACTTCGCCCTCGCGATAGCGGACCATGACGCGCCCGTCCGGCATGAGGTGCCGTTCGAGAAAGCGGATCGCTGTTTCCGCCATGCTGAGAAAGTCAGGCTCGTGAAATACCTTTGCGGCCTTTGCCAGCCCGGCAATCATGAGCGCGTTCCATGAGGTCAGCACTTTGTCATCTGTATGCGGATAGCTTCTGTTTTCACGCGCCTCCAGCAATTTTGTTCTTGCCTCTTCAAGGCGTTCGGCCAGCTCATTTCCGGTGAGGCCGGTCTCTTCGAGGATGGCCTCACGCCGCGTGAAAATGAGGTGCGGGATGTTTTCGCCTTCAAAATTGCCTTGATCTGTGATGTTATACACCTTGCAGTAAAGCGGGCCGAGTTCATCACCGAGAAGGTTCATGATTTCTTTTTTGGACCATATGTAATATTTCCCCTCACGGCCTTCGGTATCAGCGTCTAAAGCTGAGAAAAAGCTGCCGTCTTCATGCATCATTTCCCGCTGAATAAACGTTACGATCTGCATCGCAATCTGTTTGTAGCGCTCATTACCCGTGACTTGGTAGGCTTCTGTATATGCGGTCAGGAGAAGGGCGTTGTCATACAGCATTTTCTCAAAATGCGGCACGAGCCATTCATTATCAGTCGAGTAGCGGGCGAATCCGAACCCGATGTGGTCAAAAATCCCGCCGTTCGCCATGCCGTCGAGTGTCTTGGTTACACCGGCCAAAGCCTGTTCCTTGCCCGTATAGCTGTAGTAGCGAAGCAGAAACATGAGCATATGCGGCATCGGAAATTTCGGAGCCTGGCCGAACCCGCCGTACACCGTATCAAACCCGCCGGCCAGCTGGCGATACGTGTCATGAACCGCCTGTTCGCCAAGCATGCCCTCAGCCGGGTGAACCTTAACTTCAAGATGAGCGGCGGCGTTTTCGGCGATATCCTCGACATGCTGCCGGTCATTCGCAAACGTTTCGGACAGATGTTCAAGCACATCGATAAAGCCCGGACGGTTATATTTGCTTGTCTTCGGAAAATACGTCCCCGCATAAAACGGCTTTTGATCTGGTGTGACGAACACGTTCAGCGGCCACCCGCCCTGCCCCGTCATCAGCTGGCAGATTCTCATATACACGGAATCCACATCAGGCCGCTCTTCACGATCAACCTTGATGGCTATGAATTTATCGTTTAACATACCGGCGATCTCTTCGTCCTCAAAAGATTCGTGGGCCATTACATGGCACCAGTGACAAGTCGAATAGCCGATGCTGACAAGAACCGGCTTGTTTTCGCGTTTCGCTTTTTCAAAGGCTTCTTCTCCCCAAGGGTGCCAGTTTACGGGATTATGGGCGTGTTGGAGCAGATAGGGGGACTTCTCCGTGATTAGACTGTTGGGTTTACTATTGTTTGGCATGGGCTCACCTGCTTTCTCTTATTATTTGTACGTTTAACATACCACAATCCTCTAAAAAAATTCATACACTCAACTTTGTGAACCAAACCCAAGTCATTAAAAAGGAGAACGGCTTATGACTCTATTTTCAGGGTTAAACTTCATCTACCTTATTGCTTTTTAGATAAGAAATAAGGATTTAAAATCTTTATCACTTTATTTACTGTTAGATAAGTGAAACACACCCCGGCGACTGTAACCATCCCGCCTGTCAGTGCAATAAACGCAGGTACTTCACCTAACCACACCCAAGAAATGGCCAAGGCTACGGCTGGTGTTAAATAAAGTGAAATGGTTGCTTCTGAAGTACCGACGAGTGAAGTTACATATGCAAGTGCAAAGTAAGGCACAACCGTTGGTAATAAACCTAAGTAAACGATAGACAATGTTGAGTTCATTGAAGCGTTCAAAAACTCTTCCCCTAAGCCAGGCAGAAATACAAGCATAGGAATTGTCCCGCCCCAAATAGTGAATGTAACGAATGGAATAAATCCATATTTTTTTATATAGCGGGCTTGAAAAACGAAATAAATACTCTCCGAAAAAGCTGCCAGCAGGATTAACAAAATGCCGTTCACTGAATGTGTATAGTTTCCTGCCCCAAATGTAATGATCGACACACCTAATAAACTTATGATAGAGCCAATCCATTTATAAAGCCCAAAATGTTCACCAAAAAACAGACGAGATAACATTGCAGAAAAAATAGGTGTCATGGTCACGAGTAAGCTTGCTACCCCTGCGCTGACGGTTTTTTCTCCGATATTCAGCAAAATGTGATATAGTGCAAAACCTAAAAATCCTAAAGATAAAATAGCAGGGATATCCTTCATGTCAGGTAAACGCATATGAGTCAAAACAGCAAAAACCACCAGTGCCATTGACCCAATCAACAAGCGAAACAAAGCGAGGTGTTCCGGCGTGTAACTCTCCAAACCCGCGCGAATTCCCGGGAAAGCTGATGCCCACAACCCAATCATCAGACTGTAAGATATACCGATTCGAACTGTTTTCTTTCGCATCTTTCTCACTCCTCTTTACAAAAACCAACCAGTTATTTAATGTGTTTCTATATTAATAAAGATTTGATGATATGACTTCAACCAGTTAAATAGATTTTGACCCAACCACTTTAAGGAGGATACTTTTTATGAGCGCTCCAGAAGAAAAAAAGATGAAAAAGCTTCCTAAGTACATACAAATCATTCAATTTATAAAAGAGAAAATAGGAAATGGAGAATGGCCGATTGGAAGTAAGATTCCAAGCCAGCGCACGCTTGCCAAACACTTTGAGGTGAACAGGAGCACAGTCATTACAGCTTTAGAGGAATTGATGGCGGATGGATTAATCGAAGGCAGAATGGGCAAAGGGACAGTTGTTACGAACAATACATGGACACTTTTGGCTAAGAATTCCGCCCCCGATTGGGATCAGTATGTAACCTCCGGAATCCAGCATCCAAGCCAAAAAATTGTTCAAGAGATCAATAAATCAGAATCAAATTCCGATCTTATACAGCTCAGTAAAGGAGAACTTTCACCTGAGATTTTTCCTTTAGCTGCTATGAAAAAGATGATGGGAAAGGTATCTCAAAACATAGAGGCATTCGGGTATGAGGAACCAAAAGGATATTTGCCTTTGAGAGAGGCATTAAGCGGCTATTTAAGAACAATCGGTATTCAAGCTTCATCTTCTTCCATTCTTATTGTTTCGGGCGCACTGCAAGCCTTGCAGCTGATATCAATGGGGCTTTTGCAAAGGGGATCGACCGTTTATCTTGACCAGCCTTCCTATCTTTATTCATTACACGTATTTCAATCAGCCGGTATGAAGCTGACTGGAGTTCCTATGGATAATGATGGACTTTTGCCGGAACATATCCACATGGCAAGGGGGGAACGGGGAAGGGCTATTTTATATACAAATCCTTGTTTTCATAATCCGACAGGTATTTTAATGTCAAAAAAGAGACGAGAAGAAATCCTTGCGGCAAGTGAGAATGCACAGCTTCCCATTATTGAAGATGACATTTATCGTGAGTTATGGATAGATGAGATTCCTCCAGATCCTATTAAAACAATTGATAAAAATGGGCATGTGCTTTACATAGGCAGTTTATCGAAAACATTAAGTCCGGGCTTAAGGATTGGATGGATCGTCGGGCCGGAACCAGTGATTGAACGTTTATCCGACATAAAAATGCAAACAGATTACGGCTCCAGTTCGTTATCCCAGAGAGTAGCGGCAGAGTGGTTTACATCCGGTGAATACCAGCAGCATCTAGAACAGGTGAGAAGTCAATTAAAGGTGAGAAGACAATTGGTCATGAGTCTCTTAGAAACCAATTTGAAGAATGTCGCTACATGGAATATGCCGAAGGGAGGATTCTTTGTCTGGGTAAAAATATTGCCTTCACTATCTATGAAATTACTTTATACAAAAGCTTTGACAAAAGGGATACTTCTCAATCTCGGCAGTATCTATGCTCAAGAAAAAGGGAACTATATTCGCTTATCATATGCTTATGCATCTCTTGAAGACCTTCAAAAGGGAATTTATGAATTGGGTTTGATGATTAAGGAATTGGCAAGCAGATAAATATATAATGATTACTTTAATAGAAAGAGACATGCTATCAATGACAAGAATCGGCTTGTTTTCGCGTTTCGCTTTTTCAAATGCTTCTTCTCCCCACGGGTGCCAGTTTACGGGGGTGTGGGCGTGTTGGAGTAAATGGAGACATCTCAGCGATTAATCTATTGGGTTTGTTGTTAATTGGCATGGGCTCACCTGCTTTCATGATCCTGGGAAGTTTTCGAGATAAAAAGAGAAAACTCCGGTGATCAAATTCGATTAAGTTAAATGGCGGATTGTTCGCTGACTACGGTTGGGGTACTGGTTTAAAAATAATGAGGAGAACTTGATATTCAAAGAACCGTAAGAGAAAGATTATCTATAAAACCGTCACTAGCAGAAGTCTTCAAAATTATTTAAGTTAATATGCCAGTCTTTATTGAGATTTGTTTTAAATATGTATTTGAAGGTCAATTTTCTTTATAGTGACTAAGAAATACACTACTTTATAACTGCAATTTATTAATGAAATATTTCCTAAAATAACTTTGATTTTTAATTGTAGATTGATATAATATATTTGTTATTCTTGGCCAAGGATGAGAATATTTACAAATCTTCAAAAAGTGGTGTTATCAATTAAAAAACCTCATATTTTATTATTTATATTAATCTTTACATTAGGTTTTTTTGCGTGCTTTTTATTCATTTTTAAGCATATAGAGAGAAATGGAACAGAAAAAATTAATCATAACCGTGTACAAGAAGTACCGTGGGGGGTGAAAAAAATCAATGCTGCTTCAATATGGACTTCAAGAGAGAAACAGAAAGTGAAAGTTGCTATATTAGACAGTGGTATTGATAAAGAGCATAAAGATTTAAAAGGGAAAGTTAAAGGAGAATTTAATCCAATAAACATGACTTTAACCTCAGATGATGATGTGGGGCATGGAACTGCTATTGCAGGCATTATAGCAGCTAAAGATAATAGTTTTGGATTAGTTGGAATTGCTCCAGACACTGAAATATATTCAGTTAAAGTACTAAATTCAAAAGGAAAAGGTTCATTAGATAACCTTGTTAAAGCTATAGAGTGGTGTATTGATAATAATATTCAGGTAATAAATTTGAGTTTTGGATTATCCAAAGATAAACCGTTGTTAAGAGGTGCAATTGATAAAGCAGTAAACAGTGGGATCATAATCGTTGCGGCCGCAGGTAACAATTATGGCGGAGATGTTGATTATCCAGCAGCTTATGAAAAAGTTCTCTCTATTAATGCTGTAGATAGAAATAATAAAATAGCTAACTTTTCACCTAAAGGAAAGATTGACTTTTCTGCACCTGGTGTAGATATACCGATACTATCCCTCAATAATGGCTATAAAACTGAAAGTGGTACATCTTTAGCAGCTGCACATGTTACCGGTGTAATATCATTAATTTTACAAAATAGAGATAAATTCGGAATTAATTCAAAAGAGGATATTTATAATCAGGTTAACCATGTATTGTCCAAATTGTCCATCGATCTTGGAAAGAAAGGAAGAGATGAAATTTATGGAAAAGGTTTTTTATCTTTTAAGTAAAGGGGTTAATTTGAATGAAATGTTTTAAAAAGAGTATTGCAGTTATTTTAAGCCTAGTATTAACTTTCACTTTTATTTTACATAATGAATCAAAAGCTGAGGCATTAAACAATAAGGATTACCAAATTGTAACAAACGATGAAGAGAAATTAGTAATCACAGCAGAAAAAGGCGGAGTTAAAGGTTTAATGACTTTAGATAAAGAAAATATGAAACTTTCATTAATAACCGATGAAATTTCGCAGAAGACTGGTGAAAAAGGTAAAGAATATAAAGTTAATATTGAAAATGCTACAAATGAGAAGATAGAAGCAACTTTTACTGATACGGAAACAAATAAAAAATATGAGATTAATTCAGATGAGGTAACAGCTTCTTTTGTTTGGTTTATACCTATAGGAATAGTTATTGGAGAGGCACTTTTAGCGCATTTAATTTCAATTGGATTAGCTGTGACTATTTCAGGAGTGACTTATGTTGCCTATTCTGAGTTTAAGAAGCGTAAAAGAACCTATTCTCATTATATGGCAGTAAGAAAGTCTAAAGGATTATTTATCGGTAATGGTTTGAAAAGACCTGCTGCAATTGCACGCCTTAAAAGGGGTGATGACACTTGGTCTACGTCGAAGAACAATGCCAAATCTATTGCTAAAGCCGCAAGTCCGATTAAAAAAATAGTTGGTCCGGAGATAGATAAAAAGGGTAAAGGTAAACATTATCATTATCACTCGATCTCTAGGTATAAACATGGAAAAGGTGTCCGTATGAAAGCTCATGCTTTCTATGGTGCAGCAAGATAATATAGATTAATTTATAAACATCTAACTTTAAAGTAATTAAAAGTTAGGAGAAGGAGGTAACTATGTTAATTATTGATCACAACCCAAAGGATCAGCTGTATTCAGAGTTAATTGATTTGGCTTTCGAAATTTGCGACGAATTTCATTTAGTTTTAAGAAAAGATATGGGATCTTTAAAATCATTTGATCCTCTGTTAAAAAAACTTGAAAGTTCGTTGAAAGTAATGAAAGAGCAATCAGAATGGGCCAGTACTATTCTAGGAGACAATCAAAAAGCAAAAGTTTATTACTATTATACAGATGAAAACGCAAAAAACATTCTGAAAGAATCCGCAAATTCTTTATATGCTTGGGAGCAGCCACATTTACCAGAAGACTTGTCTTTTTTCAAAGATGGAAAGGAGTGGTTGGTAACATGCTCTCATGAAGAAGAAAGTTATATCGATACTGAAGATGATAAAGAAATACAAAGAATATTGAGTATACCAGGATTAAAAGTGCATTTTGAAAAATGGGATTAAAATCATTCAACTTTTTATAAAAGAGTTGCATGGTTTTTAGTGAATAATAATATATATAAGTAAGGAAACCGTATAGAATGGTTTCCTTACTTATTAAACTAACATTATTCAATTGGGATTTTTCTTGTTTATTTCTTGACTAATACATATTGTTTATCTTCCAAATAGAATATATGACTAAGGTGATTTATATCTTTAAACTTTATATGTTTTCCAAATTGTAAAGTATTTAAATTGATAAATACATCCATACTGTCATCTTTATCTTCATCTTCATATCCATCTAAGCAGGAATATATTTCAACTGATTCACCTTTTGACAAGTGTTTTTCAATGAAAAGAAAAAGTGATTTAATAGATTTACGTTGGCCAGGTGTATTGTTGGCGTGTAAGTACCCTTGTAATTCATATATATAAGGATGTGTGAATTTGTTTCTGACTGCTTCATATCCAGGATCTAAATGAACAATATCAATTCCGTATGCATCTTCTTCTGTGTCATAAACCTTTACAAGTGAATTTTCGCTATTCTTTCGATTTTTTTTAAATTGAGAGCGTTTGTTGACATCAATTCCTTTTATTTCTAGTTCGGAGATGGGCTTAAGTGTAGGATTCCTGCCATACTCACCAATAGGAAGTTCTTTGTCAGCCCCAATAAAATGATGTAAAGTCAATCTATTTCCTCCTTTATTTTATACAACTAAAATACTCAATCTGACTTTGGATAATGAGATCTTTTTTGTTGTGTCTAACTATGATACTCCGTGTTTGCTTGCCTCATCAAGGCTTGATAATGTTTGGAGGCTGAAGATGGATGATGTGACTGATTTTTAGGGACAAGTTTTTCTTTAGGGAAAGAGGAACCGAATTGAATTAATTTAATTGTTATATTGTCGACGCATACTCTATCAATGTCCATTTAGATTGTATGTTTACAGCTGCAGCTTTTTCTTCGACTATTTCTAACGTTCTTTCAAGTTGATTATATATGTATCCGGAAAATTAAGTATACCGTTTGACCAATTCCAGCGTTATGAAGATTTCGTTGCCAGAATGCCAACAATTGAAGAAAAATTGAAGCAGAATAGCATTAAATCTACTCTGCCGGATGCAGCGCCAACAAATCTGCATTGGGTTCTTCCTCAATATGTAACAGAAGCAGTGGAGGAATTTTTAAATCATTTGTCTTTATTATCTGAAGACCTTATTAATGGTGATACCTTACTGCACGCTCCGGTATGGGAACTATGCTGGGATTGTGTTCAAGCAGAAAAGGGTCTTCGTACCAATGTACCTGGATTCTATGTTGCCGGAGATGCCATTGGATGGGCACGCGGAATTATTCAAGCAGCGACTACTGGAATCGTTATTGCAAGAGATATTCTTAATGGTAAAAAACCTAGCGATAAGGAGCTGACATCTACTGTCTAAAAGGAGGACTAACAGTGGAAAAAACAGAGCACCCAAGAGTGGGAGTCGGAGCATTTATTCTGAATAAGGAACAGGAATTACTATTAGTTTTACGAAAGAAGGACCCTGAAGCTAATCATTGGAGTATACCCGGCGGTAAAGTTGAGTGGATGGAAAAGGCAGAAGATACAGTTATCCGTGAAATAAAAGAGGAAGTAGGGGTCACTATTCAGGTTGATTCTTTACTTTGTGTCACAAACCATATTTTACATGATGAGGAGACTCATTGGGTATGTCCGACGTATCAATGCAGTATTCAAACTGGGACTGTAAGAAACTGCGAGTTAAATGCAATAATTGATGTTGGCTGGTTTTCTCTTCAAAATTTGCCTGATCCCTTAACGTTAACTACTAAAAATGCTTTAGAGAGTTATCTTAATAAATTTGAAAGTCAGAGAAAATAAAAATGCATACAATTCTATTCGATTTAGATGGAACCTTGGTAAATAGTGAATGGTTGGCAAAAGAGGCTTATAATCATGGAATTGAAACAGTATTAAAGAGAAAATTAACGAATGAAGAGAGAGAGTCTCTTGTCGGTAAGCCTATTGCGGTTTTTTTGAGAAGATTTCCAAACGAGGCAGAGCAAATACGTTCCTCGATATTGCAGTATTTCGAAAATAAAATCCATCAAATCAGACCGTATCCGGGTGTTATCTCTTTGCTGGAAAGTTTAAGTGAAAGAGGATATGGTTTGGTGATTGTGACCTCACAATTGAAAAAATTTGCTTATGGCGAGTTAATCAATAATAAATTAGATGGGTTTTTTAAAGTCGTTCTCACGGCTGAAGATTGTGATGAGTACAAACCGAGTCCTAAGCCATTACTAACAGCGGTAAATCACTTACATGCAGATGTAAGCGATTGTTTATATATTGGAGATCAAATGACAGATATTGAGGCAGCTCATGCTGCTGATATGAAAAGTGCGGGCGCTTTATGGGGAGAGGGGAATCTTACACACTTATCTGCAGCTTCACCGACATACTTTGTAAAAGAACCCCATCAACTTCTTCGGATTCTGCAAGACAACAACTATTCCGCTGCTTTTTAACATTCTCACATTAAAGGATTCAGGATAAAAAAGCCGCCGACAAAGCGGCTTTTCTTAAGTTAAGATGCCAAATATAAAAAAAAGGCTAACCTCTGCTCTCCTTGTTTTATTCAAACTTCAATCTGTATGGTTATGTCTTTCCTAGAGGCACATAGGCTTGGTTTTTGAAGAGTAAATCTTTTTTGTTTTCGGTTGATCATATGTAAAAGCGATTATTTTAATCGCTTTTTGATACTTCAAAACATGCTAAGCTTTGACCTCTTTATCAGTAAGCACTCTTAAAGCATCTCTCACTTTTAAGGCGAAGTTGACAGGTTTATCAATCGATTCGAAATGAATATACATCAGTCTCGGTTTATCAAACAGCCAGTGATTGTGAAGTGACGTTACAGTCAGATCATGTTTCCGAAGGACGCTGATAAATGGATTGATTTCTTTTTGCAGAATTACAGTTTCTCCGCTGCAAAGAGCACGGCCGTCTTTTGTCATTGATTCAAATGAAAACATTTGCGGAATGAGCAAAAATGATCTTCCGGGCCGTCCCAGTACTACTGGTTTTATATTCGTTCGGGATCTCATTACTGTACAAATTCCATTTTCAAACGTATGCATGGTTCCGCCTAGAATATCGTTGAATTCGTCACAAAGACCATGCCGTTCAATCATTTCCCCGTCAGTTTTTGGTACCGCACGCACAGTTTTAGTAGTTAGAACTCTCAGGGCCTCTCTCACTTTTCTTGCAAAATTGAGAGGTTTATCAATTGATTCAAAATGCATAAACATCAGACGCGGTTTATCGAACAGCCAATGGTTATGAACGGCAGTTACGATGATACCGAATTTGCGCAGCTCACTCATTAACGGGTTCACTTCTTCTTGCAGTAAAACAGTCTCACCTAAACATAAAGCTCTGCCTTCCCGATCCATGCTTTCAAATGAAAAGGCCTGAGGAATAAAAGGAAATGCCTCGGCTCTTCTTCCGAGTACCACCGGATGAATGTTGCTTCGAAATCTTGTCGCCGTACATACGCCATTTACGACACTGGGCGTTGAATTGAGAATTCTAGCAAATTCTTTGCAGAGCCGTGATGGCTCCATACTCGTTTCTTCCACTTCATATCTCCTCCTGGAATCTATTTATAACGTACTTAGTATTAAAGATATGTGAAGATAGAAAGAATGTAACGCGTCAGCAGTCCATATTAGAGAGAATCAGCCTTTCTTGCATAATTCAGGATTTCATTCCCTTTTTATAATCTCTTTAACTGTTAATTTTTAATAGATTAAAAGCTTTTGATCGGACTATTTAAGAAATGAAAACACTATAAATTGGTAGTTTTATCCTGGGTTTGATTTTTTTAAGGCGTTCAGGCTAAGAAAAAAAGCCTTTATACAAGGCTTTCGGTAAATAATTCATACAGCCGTTTGGCTGCTCATTCAGTGACAGCTCACAGCTCTTTTGTCATCAAGACATGCGGGATGCCGTCTTCCATAAATTCCGGTGAATCTGTCTGATAGCCTAGTTTGTGATAAAAGCCTTCCGCATGTGTTTGTCCATGCAGTTTACATTGGGTGATGCCTTTTTCTTTTACCATGTTTTCTAATTCGCTTATGATGACTTTGCCCAACCCGTATTTGCGGTAAGGCTTCAGGATGCAGATTCGTTCGAGCTTGCCTGTATGGTTTACGATGCGGACGCGTCCTGTGCCGGCAGGCTGATTTTCATGATAAACCAAGACATGCCCGCACTGATCCTCAAGCGTATCGAACTGGTCAAATTCATCGGATTCAGGTACTTGCTGTTCCTCAATGAATACTGCTTTTCTAATCTCAAGCGCTGCTTGTAAATCAATTTCCGTTGTTATCCTTTTTATCTGCATGATCAACCAATCCTTTTCACATGTTAGTCTGGACTGCACGGCTTGCTTGTGTTCTTATAGAAGTAACGATAAAACAATTATATTGCAAATGCAACAAAAACATGAAGGGTTTGAAAAAGATATGACTGATATTTTGCGGGAAATCGGCATGATCGCACGGGCATTGGATTCCATCAGCAATATTGAATTTAAGGAATTAGACTTAACAAAAGGGCAGTATCTCTATCTTGTGCGTATATGTGAAAACCCGGGAGTGATACAGGAAAAAGTGGCGGAAATGATTAAAGTTGACCGAACAACAGCGGCGAGGGCAATCAAAAAATTGGAAATACAAGGGTTTATTGAAAAGCGTCCTGATGATCAAAATAAAAAAATAAAAAAACTGTTCCCGACTGAAAAAGGGAGAAAGGTTTATCCGTTATTGCAAAGAGAAGGAGAGCATTCTGCGGAGGTAGCCCTGTCCGGCTTTACATCTGAGGAAAAAGAAACCATTTTCGGACTTCTTCAGCGGGTGAGAAAAAATATAGAACATGATTGGGAATATGTGAAGAAGGGGAATAAAAGAGATTATTGATGGTTATTAATTCCTTTTGGTGAATGATTAAAGTCATAAATGGATACGTTATCTGTGAAATCTCCTTCCTCGGTTCCTGCTTCAACATAGCCGATAGGCTTATTTTTAACGAAAAGTATCAATTATGGTATATTTAAATAAGAAAAAATAATTGAAGCGGGGAATGATATGAGTACAATCGAAAAACAAAGACGTAAGAAATTCAGAGTGAAATCAATCGTACGGGCCATCATGGTCATCATCGGCGGAATTATTGCCGCGTATGGACTGGAAACCGTATTGATTCCGAATAGTGTATCTGACGGCGGTGTAACCGGACTCAGCATTGTCGGTTCACAGCTGTTTCATTTGCCTCTTGGGATCTTAATTGCGGTGATCAATATACCGTTTGTCTGGTTAGGATATAAGCAAATCGGGAAAGGTTTTGCGTTTCTATCAATTATCGGTATTGTCTCACTTGCCGCGGGCACGAGTTTTTTCCACCACACACCGGCTATCATCGAGGGAGACACCCTGTTAATCACCGTTGTCGGCGGGATTATTCTCGGCTTTGGAATGGGATTGGCATTGCGCAACGGCGGCGCATTAGATGGAATTGATATGCTGGCTGTGCTTCTGTCACGGAAATTGCCGTTTGGCACGAGCGACCTCATTTTATTTTTAAACATGTTTGTGTTTATTTTTGTTTCTTTTGTATTTGGGCTGCAAGGCGCATTGCTTTCGGTCATTGCTTACTACATTGCATCTAAGGTGATTCATGTGGTTGAGGAAGGCTTAAGCGGTTCTAAAACATTTCAGATTATCACCAATGAGCCTGCATTAATGGTAGAGACCATTCGTGAAGAATTGGGCCGGAGCGCTACTTATAAAGAAGCATACGGCGGTTTTTCTCATGAAAAATTCCAAGAAATCACATGTGTCATCAACCGTTTGGAAGAAACCAAACTGAAGGAAATTATTAATGACATTGATAAACAAGCCTTTGTGACGGTATATGATGTCGCAGAAGTAAAAGGCAGTAATTTCAGAAAAGTCCATAATCATTAAGTAGAGAGCTGCCGTTAACCGGCAGCTTTTTTTAAAAAAGGAGAAAAAACTTGCAAAAAAAGAATGGCGGCTGTATATTGTTGATATATCAAACATTGACTAGTCAATTAATTGCGCAAAAGAAAGTGGGGATGGGTTTTGACAGCATGTTGTTCAGAGGAAGGCGAGATTTTATATCAGCTCCAATCACTGCACAAAGTGATCGGCACGAAGTTTGAAGCGTGCACCGGAATCAGCCAATCCCGCCTTGAGCTTCTCGCCGTGCTTTTTTACGTCGACGAGATCAGCCAAAGCGATCTTCAGAAAAAGGTGAATATTGATGGCGCAGCCGTGACAAGACACTTGAAACAGCTTGAAGCCAAAGAAATGGTCACAAGAAGGCGGAAGCCCGAGGACAACCGAATTATACTTGTCCGGCTTACTGATCAGGGGCGGGAGAGAATTGAGGCTTCCAAAAAGGAGAAGGAGCGTTTCATAAAGGAAATGCTTGCCGGTGTCAGCGAGGAAGAACGCAGTATGTTAAAAAACGTATTGTCGCAGATGCAGAATAATATAGAAAATATGAAAGCATAGGAGTGTATTACACATGAAAACAGAACTGAAAACAAACGACTTTATGGACATTATGAAAGGCCGCCGTTCCATTCGGAATTACGATCCGGCTGTTAAAATCAGCAAAGAAGAAATGACTCAAATTCTGGAAGAAGCAACGACAGCACCGTCTTCAGTCAACGCGCAGCCGTGGCGTTTTCTTGTCATTGACAGCCCTGAAGGAAAAGAAAAACTCGCGCCGCTTGCCAGCTTTAACCAAACACAAGTCAGCACATCATCTGCGGTGATCGCGGTTTTCGCAGATATGAACAATGATGACTATTTAGAAGAAATCTATTCGAAAGCGGTCGAACTGGGCTACATGCCGCAGGAAGTAAAAGACAGACAAATCGCTGCGTTGACGGCGCACTTTGAAAAACTTCCGGAGCAAGTGAACCGTGAAACGATTCTGATCGACGGAGGCCTCGTTTCCATGCAGCTGATGCTTACGGCACGCGCGCACGGCTATGACACAAACCCGATCGGCGGCTACGATAAAGAAAAGATTGCCGAGGTTTTCGGAATGGATAAAGAGCGTTATGTACCGGTCATGCTGTTATCAATCGGAAAAGCGGCAGACGAAGGATATGCTTCCTACCGTCTTCCTATCGAAACAATCGCACAATGGAAATAAGGTTGAAGTGAAGCTGAGGGGAGAGGGACAGTGGACATGATTGCGGCTGTTTTCGTCGGAATTGTAGCTTTAGAACATGTATTTATCATGATACTTGAAATGTTTTTTATCAATTCGAAGGCAGCTAAGCGGTCCTTCAAATTGCCGAAGCATTTAGAAGGTGACCGGAATGTGGCGGTCATGTTTGCAAATCAAGGTCTGTATAATGGATTTCTGGCTGCCGGTCTCATTTGGGGGCTGATCCTCGCTGATCCGGTGGGCCATATGATTCAAATGTTTTTCGTCATCTGTGTGGTCATCGCGGCCATTTTCGGAGGCTTTACTTCAAACAAATCAATTATCGTAAAACAAGGACTTCCGGCTGTTTTAGCGCTTATTTTTCTTTTATTGGCGTAGGCAGAACGGAGTGAGGGCTTCCGGAATGGGAGCCCTCTTTTTTATTTCCGTTTTGAAAAACATTCCTTATATGCATCACTTTCATGCAAACTAACAATTAGAAGTTATAGATTGGGTAACGTATGATAAATGAAAATAACAAATCAGCGGGGGCAATCAATGGATTGGCATCAGATTAATTATTTTCAGATAGTGGCGCAAGTGCAGCATATCACACAGGCAGCGAAACAGCTGTCTATATCTCAGCCCGCTCTCAGCCGTTCTATTTCAAAGCTTGAAGATGAGCTGGGCGTTCAGCTTTTTGATCGCAGAGGCAGAAATATTTATTTGAATCGGTACGGGAAATTGTTTTTGCATCGTGTGGAACAATCTATCAGACAAATTGAAATCGGTAAGCAAGAAGTGTGGAATGAAATCCATCCCAACAACGGCACAATATTGTTATCTTTTTTGCCATCGCTTGGAATGAGTATGGTTCCGGACATGATCAGTTCGTTTCAACACATGTATCCTCATGTCAATTTTCAGTTGACCCAAGCATCAAATCAGCAGATTATCGAGCAATTAACGTCAAGAGAAGTGGACATCGCATTGACTTCGCTTCGTGATGAAAACGAAGAGGTGATCTGTCATCCGCTTTTAACAGAAGAGTTATACTTAGCCGTTTCTGCTGAACATCCGCTCGCTTCATATGATGAAATTGATTTGAAAATGGCGGAGCATGAACCGTTTATCTCTTTTAAAGATACGAATGTTCTTCATGGCATGATTAAAGAGTTGTGTGAAAAAGCCGGATTTTCACCGGATGTCGTATTCGAAGGAGAGGATATTGTGACAGCGTCCGGGTTAGTCGGCGCGAAATTAGGGGTGTCTCTTATCCCTGACTTGCACGTTTTTGATAAACGAAAGGTCAAACTGCTTAGCGTCACAAATCCTGTTTGTGAAAGAGAGATTGGTTTGGCCTGGAGAAAAGACGGCTATTTATCACCGGCAGCGGAGAATTTTATAGCGTTTATTCAAACACGGCTTAACAGAAAGGGGTAAACAAATGGCTTACATTCGCCGCGGCACACGCCAATTTAAAAAGGTGAACTTCGCTTTGTTTGCAGGCGGATTCTGCACGTTTACCATCCTTTGGGGAACGCAGCCGCTGCTGCCTGACATCGCAAATGATTTTCACCTGTCACCGGCGGTCTCAAGCTTAAGCCAATCTGCTACAACGATTGCTTTGGCCATCAGTCTGTTATTCGCCGGTTTTATATCAGAAATGTACGGGCGGAAGAAGATAATGGGCGTATCATTAATTGCTGCATCCGTACTGGCCGTTCTCTCAGGATTTGTTTCGAATTTTCAGCTGCTTGTCGTTTGCAGGGCGCTTCAGGGAGTCGCATTAGCGGGGCTTCCGGCAGCGGCAATGGCTTATTTGGCTGAGGAAATCGAGCCGGAAAGCTTAGGGATGGCAATGGGGCTGTATATCAGCGGCAATTCGATTGGCGGCATGACGGGGCGTATCATCAGCGGCTTTCTGACGGATGTCTTCAGCTGGCATACGGCTTTGCTGACAATCGGCATCATAAGTTTGCTGGCAAGCACTATTTTTTGGAAGGTACTTCCTTCTTCTTCTCATTTTACATCCCGCTCATATAATGGAAAGCAAATTCTCATCTCATTTTGCCGTCAGTGCAAGACGCCCGGTTTCGTCTGTCTTTTGATTATCGGTTTTTTATTGGAAGCCGGATTTGTATCTTTATATAACTATATCGGCTTTCAATTGATGAAGCCGCCTTATTCACTTAGCCAAACGGCAGTCGGCTTTATTTTTCTCGTATATCTTGTCGGTACGTTCAGTTCAACGTGGATGGGCATGTTAGCAGACAAATACGGCAAAAGAAAAATCCTGCCGCTCTCATTAGCGATTGTCATGATTGGTGTCTGCATTACTTTATTCACTGATATACGGATCATGATTTTAGGAGTTGCGATTTTCACATTCGGTTTTTTTGCTGGCCATTCGATCTCCAGCAGCTGGGTTGGCGAACTGGCCGGCCGTGATAAGGCGCAGGCCGCCGCAGTATATTTGTTTTCCTATTATGTCGGAGGAAGCACCGGGGGGACTGCAAGCGGTGCATTCTATCACCAATTCGGGTGGAACGGTATTGTCGCCATGATCACGGTGCTTTCAGCCGTTTCGGCCTCCGTTTCAATCTGGTTGGGTTTATTGACAAAACAAACAATCACATTGATTCAAACGAAAAAAGATAAACACCAATAGGCGTTTATCTTTTTTGAATTACAGATAAATGCTTACCGCAGAATAAATGAGCAGCAGACACATCACGATCCGAAACGCTTTATCGTGTTTCTCAAAGAGATGTTTAAAAACAGAGCCGAACGCCGACCACAGCAGTAGAGCCGCCCAGCCCAGGAGAATAGCCGAGGCGAGCCAGAACGTAATCAATGGGTACGTGTGCTGAAACGGCAATATAAAAGCACTCATCAACGTTAAAAAGAATAAAATACTTTTTATATTGATCATTTGAAACAGAAATCCCGATAGAAAAGACGAGCGGGTTTTTTCAGAATCGCCTTTTGATGTTTTGGGAAGAGAAAACTGCCAGGCCAAATAGAGCAAGTAGACGGCTCCGGCAATTTTAAAGTAAGGTTCCACGACGGGAATCCAATGATAAACACTCATTGTAAACAGACCGCTGAGAATGCCGAGCACTGCAAATCCCGTCAGGATTCCGCCGTTAAAACGCCATGAACCGATAAAGCCGGCTCTGCGCGCTTCATTCATCATTAAAATATTGCTCGGCCCGGGTGTAATAGATGTCATCAGGACATAAGAAAGAAAAGCTATGATACTCATTAAATCACCTTCATTTGCTAATGTGATGGAGCCGTTTTTTATTGTATGATAAGAATAGGTATAAATAAAATTGAAAAATAAAATCGCATTATTGATTTTTTCGATACATTCAGTAGAGGTGAAATCGTATGGAGATCAGACATCTTATTACATTTCAGGCCATTGTAGATAAGGGAAGCTATACAGGAGCGGCGGTGAAGCTGGGATATACGCAATCGACGATTACGACTCATATTCAAGCGCTTGAACAGGAGATCGGCGGCGCATTATTTACGTACGAAAAAAGGCGTTTGAAGCTGACGCCTTTAGGAAGAGAGCTGATACCGTTAGCCGAGGATTTACTTTCCGCCCATGACAAGATCAAAAATATGCAAAGCACTCACGAGGTTAAGGGCGTTTTAAAAATTGCGGCGCCGGAGTCTTTGACCATTTCCAGACTGGGGCCGATTATCAGGGAATATTCCATGAAGTATCCGAACGTCAATATCATATTGAGCAACGGAACATGCGGACAGAATCAGGTGGAATTAGTAAGCGGCCGTGTGGATATTGCATTTATGGTGTATCCGGAGATACAAATGGAAAAATGCATACATTATTCTTTATTGGAGGAACGCATCGTCCTCGTGGCGGGCAGTGACGCACCGGAACATTTTGACGACTATCAACAAAGCGGCAAGCATTTTTTTATTACAAATGAAGAAGGATGCAGCTATCGGACTATGTTTGAACGATTTCTCGTCAAACATGATATCAGTCATTTACAAACAATGGAACTGTGGAGCATAGAGGCCATTAAGCAGACGGTGATGAGCGGACTCGGTTTCTCCGTTTTACCTTATATTACGGTAAAAGAAGAGGTAAAAGCGGGGAAGCTGAAAATTCTTCAGCAGTCTGAGCCGTTCGAGCGGCTTTATTCTCATATGCTGGTCAAAAAGAAAAAATGGCAGCTTCCGGCCGCTGAAGCTTTTGTGTCCCTTGTTCTTGAGATGATAGGTTAATTTGAAAGCCGATGCCTGCGCGCATCGGCTCTTGTTTTTGTCCGAAATTCTGTACATCATTTACTCTTTCATCTGACTCAAAATATCATGATAAGTGCCGATTTTCTTTTTCGTTAAAGAAATGACATTTTCGATGTCGGTCAGCTGTTTTTCCAGCTTGCTGACGTGTTTCGTTAAGATTTCCACCTTCGTTTTGACGGAAGCTGCATATTCTTCGGTCATAGGGGTTTTATGAGCGAGAGCAAAGCCTCTGGCGTGAATGAATTCAGTCATCTCTTCAACAGAGAGCCCCGTCTTTTTTAAGCATCGCAAAAAAGATAGTGTGTCGATGTCTTTTTGAAAGTAAATGCGCACACCGCTTTCTTTTCTTTGCGGCGGGGGAAGCAAGCCGATTTTTTCATAATAACGAAGGGTATCAATGGAAAAGCCCGATATTTTTGATACTTGTCCGATTGTGTACATAACAGCCTCTTTTCAATCTCCGCTCTTATACGATGGTGTAAGAGTTTTTTGTTGTATTTTTCCCTAAGCTGATTTCTTTATCTCGTTTTTCGGTTTTCGGATGCGCAATTTCACTGAAGCAAAGAAAATACCGAGACAGACAAACACTGCTCCGTAAATAATGTTTGCAGTCAGTGGCTCGTGCAGCTGGAGCCACCCGAAAAATAAACCAAGTATCGGCACGGCCATCAATGCGATGGAAGCGATCGAAGCATCAATATGCTGCAGTATCCAAAACCACAATACAAAGGCAACGGCTGAGCCCATTAATCCAGCATACAGCAGTGACCATATTAAAGGAGCTGACCAGTTGGTTTGCATGATCGGCTCTTTGACAGCCGATATGACCAGCAGCATGAGTCCGCCTATCAGCATCTGCCAGAAAGTCATCTTTAATGTGTCATAGCCGGAAAATGTTTTTTTGCTGTAAATATTAGCGCATGCCCAAAAGAAAGCCGCAAGAATAATCGTCAATTCCCCAAATAATGTATGGCTTCCTTCCATATCAGACCATTGCGGGCCGATAATGACCAGCAAACCGGCCAAGCCGATAAACAGACCGATAATCTTATTTACCGTCAGTCTTTCTTGTAAAAAAAAGTGCGCCAAAGCGCTGACGATAATCGGCATCGTATAGACAAGAACGGAAGCCAGACCTGAATTGACATATTGCATGCCGAATGTTGAAAGTCCGTAATACCCCAGGCACATAAACAAACTCATCGTTATCAGCTTTTTCCAGTCTCTTTTGGCCGGAATCCAGTCTTTTTGACGCAAGATTTGTATAAGGAACAATGGCAGAGCTCCTGTAAAAAGCCGCAGGGCCGTAAAGAAAAACGGTGAAATATAACCGAGTCCGATTTTGGTGGGCACCCACAAATACCCCCACACGAACGTAACAATGATAATCGCACTGATGATTTTAAACATGTGTCACTCCATCCTTCTTAATTGTTATTTGCTGAAAGTCTTCTTTCTGCTAATAAAGCCTAATAGATGGAGTGGACTCCATGTCAATCTGTTTTTTTAAAAAAAGCTGATCAGCAAATATGGTATGATTTACATAATCAGGGAGTGAGGTTGCTGAGGATGAATATGAAGAGAGCGTATTATGCTATTTTATACAGCCAGACCGCTATCAACTTGGGGTTCTCACTTTATACGATGGCTGTCATCTTGTTTTTGTTTACAAAAACCGGTTCGACGGCGATGGCCTCTCTTATGACGTTCGTCAGCATTGTATGTCGCGTATTGGGCAGCGCCGTTTTGCCGCTGGTCACCGGCCGGTTCACGCTTCGGTCTTTGTTAATCAGTTCTCAATTGATACAGATCACACTGTTAGTCTGTTTGTTTTTTGTCATCCAAACCGGTTCATCCGCATTCTTTTTTCTGCTGTTTTGTCTGATCGGAGGCATCTCTTTTTGCAACGGATGGTTTGCTCCGATAAAAAGCGCGCTGATTGGGGAAATCATTCCTCCTGATCGAAGGGCGAAAGCGAACGGTTTATTATCTGCGGCGGATCAAACCGTTCAGTTTGCGGGGTGGTCTCTCGGCGGCGTCATCATAGCCTTCTTGGGAGAGAGCGATACAATGATCGTCACTGTCATGTTATTGGTTTCTTCGCTTTTGGGCATCATTCTGTTTCTTCAAGTACGCATGTGTGCGCCGGCAGCAGTCAGGGAACGTTCCCTTTTTGCAGATGCGGCAAGCGGCTGGGTGTATTTATTTCAGCAAAAACAGCTCAGGGTTCTCATTGTGATGGATGTGATCGAATCGTGGGCAGGCATGATATGGATCGGGTCTGTGTCCTTAACTTATGTGCATGACGTCCTTCATAAAGGAGAGGCTTGGTGGGGGTATGTCAACGGAGTCTATTATGCAGGGACGATGATCGGCGGACTGATCATCTATAAGCTATCCGGTAAGTTTCAGCATCATCTCATTCCGCTTATGTTGACGGGAGCTTTGGCATATGGAATGTTCACGTTTATTTATGGGTTGATCACAAGCGCCGTTACGGCCCTTTTTCTGGTGCTGTGTATGGGGCCGGCTTGTGTATTACGAGATCTCACGCAGGAAACATTACTTCAAAACATCACGACCGAAAAGACAAGGGTCAATATATTAGCGGCGAGATCAGCTTTAGTTCAGTTCATTTTTATGTTTTCCATTATCGGAACGGGGGTTATCTCGGATGTATTCGGCGTGCGGTTTATTTATATTGGCGCAGGCCTCCTCTTATTAATTTCGGCTTTTATCGGATTTTCTCAGCTGCGAATGAAGAAGATGGTACAAAGCCGCATGTAGTGTAGTATAATTAGGAACGTACGTTCTATATCGAGAGAGGAGAGGGTAATGTGGGACATCTGGCACTGAAATTGTATGATTATCATCTTTGGGCAAATCAGCAAATATTCACCCGGCTTAAAGAGCTTCCGGAGGATGTGTATCGTAAGGAGATTCAAAGTGTCTTTCCGTCGATAGCCGGTGTATTGACTCATGTGTATCTGTCGGATAAGGGGTGGTTTGATGTGTTCTCCGGAGAGCGTCTGGAGGATACGCTGAAATCAGCTGAACAGCAAAAAGAGGACATCTTGTCTAAAGAGATAGAAGAGCTGGAAGATATGTTCTCGGAATTATCAGACCGGTATCAATTATTTTTGCAAAAGGAAGAAAATATCAGTCTCCCCCTTGAAATAGAGCATCCGTCAGGTGACATCATGAAAACCGCAGCGGCCGATATGATCCTCCATGTTGTGAACCACGGAACGTATCATCGCGGGAATATAACAGCCATGCTCAGACAGATGGGGTATGCTTCTGTGCCTACGGATTACGGTATTTATTTATATATAAACAAAAAGTAAACAAGACAGCCAACGCGGCTGTCTTGTGATATCAGTAAAAAAGCCAAATCATATAAGTGATTTGGCTTTTTCGTTTGCTATGCCATGTTCTGCAGCCGTTCTAAACTGTTTTTCCAATTCGCTTCAAGCGCTGTAAAAGCAGCGGCGGCATCTTGCTGTTCTAATGCGTGAATGATATCAGAATGTTCATTATATGATCTGTTTAAAGCGCCGTTTTCACTGAAATAGCGGATTTCCATTCTCTGAATTTTGACTTTCAGGCTTACTAGCAATTTGTGAAGTTCGGCGTTGTCCGCAAGCAGAATGATGCGATGGTGAAATGCATTGTCCGCTTCCAGGGTGGCCAGTTTATCGCCGTCTTTCATCATTTGAAGAAGATTTTCATTCAGCTGTTTCAATTCCTGAATCACGGCATCGTCCACATGCGGGAGAGCTTGCTGCAATGCGAGTTTTTCAAGCGTCCAGACGATGGAATACAAGTTTTCCGCTTCTTTTAACTCAATCGGAGCGACAAGCGTCCATCTGTTCGCTTTTGTTATCACCAAGCCGTCATCTTCCAGCCGCAATAAGGCTTCCCGTATCGGGGTGCGGCTGATTCCCAATGTTTCCGACAAATCCTTGTCCTTTAACTTTGTTTCCGGTTTGAGCTTGCCCGTTATGATCCAGTTTCTGAGTGTGCGATACACTTCGTCCCGCATGATGGTTCTTTTCAGCACAGGTTCTTTGTTTTGATTATCCAATGGAACACCTCATGAATCGTAGTATACATATTTGCATTTTACCACAGTCCGGGCGCTGGTTAGAAATGAAGAGGGACGTCTAAGAATGAATCGAACCGAGATGCTTCATCTCAATATGCTGAAAGTCAGCGGAGCCGCCTTCAGAAAAGAGCGTGATTCCCTGATCTTCGTGTTTTGGGAACACTTCATTTGTCAGAACGGTTTTTCCGTCGTCTGCAAATACTTCAATACTTGTTTTGTCTACGAGAATTTTCAGATGGACGCGCCCTTTGTTTCCGTCAAATGGGGCTTTGCTTTCGGCGTATGCGCCGGTTTTATCAGGCTGGCCTGTAAACGATCTGTTCACATAGGCGTAGCCGCCTTCTGCTGAAATACCGACATCAATATGCCGACTTTGGTCTGCCGATTCTCTGAGTCTGACGCCTGCATTTTTGATATCTGACCAAGCGATATCCATATCAAGCTGATATGTATCACCTTTGATCGGCAGTGTCTCTGAACCGTTCACCTGTTTGTGTTCTATGCTGTCAGTTGAAGAGGTTAATTGGTTCAATGCTTCAACCGGCTCTGACACAAGGCTGTATGTGCCGCCGTCCTGCTGCTGAAGGCGGATTTCACGGACGATAGAATCCGTGCCGTTAAAGCCGTTTTTTAGTGTCGGTGTTTCATTCGGATAATCCCAATTGTTCATCCATGCCAGCGCATAGCGTTTTGTCAGCGGATCTTCGCTTTTACCGTCCTCAAATGTGACGCCGCCGTACCAGTCAAAGCCGTAATCGAGCCATTGCGGTTCTTCTTGATCGGCGGTAAATTCCTTCCCGTCAAAGTTTCCGGTCCAATACGCATACGTATTCGGTTTGCCTGCGGGTTTGCCGTTTGCGCTTACGCCTAGAACCCACTTGGCTGTTCCGTCATCTGCACGCATCATATAAAGGTCGGGGCATTCGACGAGGCCGATCTGCTGAGTGATAAAACCGCCCGTGTATGTCCAATTTTTCAAATCGGGTGATTCATAAAAACCGATTTTTTCGCCTTCGGCCATGGCCATCACCCATTTGTCATCCTGTTCATCCCAGATCACTTTCGGGTCCCTGAAATCCTTAGTTCCCGGGTTTTTCATCACGGGCTGATCACTATAGGAAGTAAACGTTTTTCCTTTATCCGTGCTGTACCATAAATATTGTTCCTGGGCTTTTGTTTTGGCTGTCGGCTGCGTTGTGACGGCGACCAGCGCGTTTTTGCCGAAGCCCGCGGTGTTGTGTTTATCAATGACGACAGAACCGGACCAGATATCGCCGTTTTCGTTGGTGTATTTCGGAATAGCCGTGCCTTCGTCCGTCCAGTGCACCAAGTCCTCTGATACGGCGTGCCGCCATTCTGTGCCGTTGCCGTTCGGGTAATCCCGATTATAAAGATAGTAGTAATGATATTTCCCCTCGAAAAAAATGGGCTTTTGAGGGTCGTTTTTCCATTTGTCCGGGGTCGTAAAATGATACGCCGCCCGGTAATCCTTCTTATGCTCCGTGTTTGTGTCAGAGGAATTGTGGGTTTTGTTCGGCAGTAAGCCGACAAACAGGAACGCACCCAAAAAGATCAATATTACAATGGGCCATTTTCGTACCATGATTGAATTCACCATCTTGTTGAGAAATAAAAGAAAATGCCAATGAAGTATCGGCATTTTCTTTTTGTTGTTATTAGTTGTTAACCGTAAGCTGTCCTTGTTCAAGGATACTGTTTTTGACAACGGATGTTTTCTTGTTTTTGATGTTCAATAAGAAGCTTGGCGCAAATGTTGCCTTTTTATCCTCAAAGAAGCCTCTGTTTGTCATGTAGCTTGTGATCACGACATTGTTGCCTTTGGCTTGCGGCACTGCGAAGTGAGAGTAAGTGAACGTCACATCGTTAGGATCAAGACCCATTTGCAGTACAAGACCAGTTTTGTTCAGCGGCTTGTAAGGACCTGTTAAAGAGTTTGATACATAACCAAGCATGTAAATATCGTTTGAGTTAATACCGTCGATCGTCATTTTTGAACCGCGTGAATCAGTGAACAGGTACCATTTGCCGTTCATTTTGAAAACATTCGCGCGCTCGATTTCATCAGTTACCGTGTTTGAAGTGATCAGCGGCTTCATGACTTTTTTCAATGTGTAGTCATCGTTTAACTCTACGATACCGAGGGCGCCGTTCGCTAATTCAGCATCGCGTTTTTTAGCACTTTGCTGAAGCTTCTGACTTTCTTTACGGAAGAAGTTTGTGCTGCCGCCGTAGTACGCTTTGTTAAATAAAGATTCTTCGCCTTGGTATCCGTTATCTGTTCCCGTGTTGGCTTCGAATACAAGGTATTTATGGCCTTTGTCTTCAACGTAGTGAGGGTCTCTCAGCGTGTGGTTGTCGCCGGATGTATAGTTCCCTTCATCGATAAACTGCTGAACGTTTTGATATGTTTTTCCGTCACCGTCAAAAATCGTTTTATGATCTTCCACTCCGTTGATCTTGAGCGTGTCATCAGATTTTGACACATTTACCTGCGCCGTTGTCAGGCTTTGTTTACCGTAATGTGTACCGGAAAAGTCAGTGTAGAATAAACGGATTTTTCCGTCAGATGTAAAGGTTGCAGAACCGGACCATTCTTGTGTCTGTTCTTTCAGGATTTCATCGTTGGCGTCGAACTTATCGCTGTCTTTAAAGACACGGCCCGCGTTTTTCCAGCTGTCGATCGAGTTGTCGCCGACTTTTTGATAAAACATGTAGATGGATGTGTCATCAGCGTCTTTCGGGCTTCCCGCTAAAGCAAACACGACGTGATAGCCGTTGTATTCAGCTACTGTTCCGTCAGCGTTTTGGAGCGGCCAGCTGTCCCACACATCCAGTCCTTTCGCGGACTCGATATTTTTAATGGTTGATTGGTCGAATTGAGGCACTTGGTATTTTTCACTTTGCTGCTGTTTAGGGATCTGCAGCATATCATGGCGTGTGATATGAGAGACGCCGTACGTTTCTTTGTAAGGTTTTTGGGTATTTTCTTTCGCGAAGGCTTGAGTCGCTCCCCCTGCCAGAAGTGCAGTCGTAAAAGTTAGAACTGTGGCTTGTTTTGCAAATTTTTTGATGTTCATGTTCATGTCTCCTTTTGTATGTACCTTTTTTTGCGATCTGCCGATTCGATCCTCCTGCATCCATGGATGGCAGGTTTGTTACAGAAAAAAGACCTAAAATATGTAAGGGGTGACGCCAAAGAATACACTTTGCCCTTAACACATTTTAGGTCTTGCCTGCTTTATCAGTAACAATCCTGCATGATTTACTTGTCGACATCATTCTATTAGAGTCTGATTCTATTGACAACTGGTCTATTTTCCTCTTTTGGATGATAGTAAAATGAAAAAAGACCTTTTAATTTATGGGTAATTGAGACTAAGGTGTGCTCTGAGCCTAGGAAAAAACCTCTCTAAAAAAGAGAGGCTATTTTTTCTTGATAGATAATAAAGCGATGGTGGCTAAAATCAGCAAAGTACCCAGCCATTCTGATATTCCGAAGGGAACATGCAGCCAGATAACAGCTAAAAAAGCTGCCGACAGCGGCTCCGCACAGGCGAGCAGGCTGGTTTCAGAGGCACTCAGATATTTCAGGCTTTCCAAGTAGCAATAAAAAGCGATGAGCGTTCCGAAAATGATGATAAACACAATCGCGGCATATGCCGGCAAGGACCACTCGCCTTCAAATTTCCAGGGCGGGCGGATCAAGCTGAGGGCGGCTCCGCCGATCAGCATGCCCCATCCGACAATAATGGCCGATCCCCATTTCTTCAGCAGACGATGCGGCTGAAGGGTGTAAAACGCCAGTGCAAACGCCGAACTGATGCCCCAAAAGACAGCCAGACCGGATATGGACAGGCTTCCGACATTCCCGTGCGTGACCAAAATGAATGTGCCGGCAACCGCCAATAAGACGGCGAGAAGCTCTTTTGCTGAAGGTATTCTCTTTGCGCGAATCGCTAAAAAGCATGTAATGATCGCTGGCCCTAAATACTGAAGAACGGTAGCAGCGGCCGCGTTGCCGTACTCAATTGCCGCGAAGTAGGTGTATTGAACGCCTAACATTCCGAAAACCCCGAATAAAAGAAGGGGAATTCTGTCCCGTCTGTCTTTCCAAACAGCCCATATCCGTCCTTTTTCTTTGCGGTACGCGATGCCGAGCAGAAGCGCCCCTGACACCAGAAGGCGCACTGAAGTCAGCCATTCTGTATTAAAATGGCGGTGCTGGAACAGATACTGGGCAACCGTTCCCGAGACCCCCCATAAGATAGCTCCTGTCAGCACAAGCCAAATGCCTGTTGTTCGTGAATAAGAAAGAGCAGCGTGTTTTTCCAGGATAGACACCCCCGATTCTGATGTTGTGATATTGACTTACAATAATTAGGTAAACGAACGCCTTTCATGTGATATATTATATATTGTATATCAAATTCCGTCAAAATGATTTTCGGAGAAAGCGCTTACGAAACGGCCGTCTGATGAATGAGCAATAAAAAAACACCCCGGCGGGTTTCCGGGGTGTTTTGGTTATTCTGCAATCGCGTCTGTTAAAACAGGAACGACTTGTTTCTTTCTGGATACGACGCCTTTTAAAAGAGCCGTGTTGTTTTCTAAAGTCACGTTGAATGCTTTTTCCACTTTTGACGCTTGATCACCGATGGCAAGCGCAAGGGAATCGTTTTCCAGAATATCCGTAATCACGAGAAGGAACAGGTCAAGGTTCTTCTCAGCAATTACTTTTGAAAGGGCCGCTTCTAATTCCAGCTGCCGCTTTTTCACTTCTTCAATATCAACTGTGTTGACTTGGGCGATTTCGACTTTTTTGCTGCCGAGCGTGAACTCTTTCGCATCAAGAGAAATCAGTTCTTCCACCGTTTTTTTGCTTAAGTCGGCGCCCGCTTTCAGCATGTTTAAGCCGTACTCTTCCGCATCTACGCCGGCAATTTCAGCAAGCTCTTTTGCCGCTGCGATATCTTGCTCCGTGCAAGTCGGAGATTTAAATAACAGAGAGTCGGAAATGATTGCTGACAGCATGAGGCCCGCAATTTCTTTCTCGATTTTCACGTTATTTTCTTTGTACATTTTGTTTAAAATTGTAGCCGTACAGCCGACCGGCTCAGCACGGTAGTAAAGAGGTTCCGCTGTTTCGAAGTTGGCGATACGGTGGTGGTCGATAACTTCAAGAACCTGAACGTCTTCGATATCCTTGATGCTTTGCTGGCGTTCATTGTGGTCAACAAGGATGACGCCGTTTACTTCGTTTGCGGCTGTTTCCACCAAACGCGGGCTTTCCTGCTTGAAATAATCAAGCGCGTATTGTGTTTCGCCGTTGACTTGCCCGAGGCGGACGGGCTCAGCATTGAAGCCGAGTTTATTTTTTAGATCAGCGTAGGCAATGGCAGAGCAAATGGTATCTGTGTCTGGGTTTTGATGTCCGAAAATAAGAATTTTTTCCATAATAACTCCTTGTCCTTTTTTGTAGTGTAAACAATCTTTTTATAGTTTAACACGTCTTGAGGAGGGTGTAATCTTCAAAACCTTAAAAATTGATGTGAAAAAGAAGCATTTTTGTTGAGAGTTGGGGAGGGTTGCGAGTAAAATACTGGGTAAGTCAGATGCTAATCAGCATATAGTATCAAAAAAGGTACTATGGAGGATGAAAAATGAACATATATCCGAATAAAGAAGGTTGTCCGGTTGAACTGACGCTTTCCGTTATCGGCGGAAAGTGGAAGGGTATTTTGTTTTATCATATGATCGGCGGAAAAAAGCGGTTTAATGAGTTTCGGCGCATTTGCCCCAGCATTACGCAGCGTATGCTGACGCTTCAGCTTCGCGAGCTCGAGGCGGACGGCATCGTGCATCGCGAGGTATATCAGCAGGTGCCTCCAAAGGTGGAGTATTCACTCACCGAATTCGGCAGGTCGCTGGAACCGATCGTTTTGCAAATGAAGAAATGGGGAGATGCCAACCGGGAGTTTCTCGAGGCATACCGCGAAAAAACGTCTCCTCAAGATCAATCCGCTCAAAAATAAGAAGCAGCAAAGGATTAAATTCCTTGCTGCTTTTTTTTTATTTCATCGCGATGGCCTTTCTGGCGTTGCGCACGTCATTCTTCAGCAATTCGCTCAGGTTATAAGCCGGATATTGTCCGCGTTCTTCCATATACTCAAAGACCATTTGATGCCACTTGATGGCCGCGTTTAAGTGCTTGACGAAGACGTGTCTTAATTGAGGTGTGGCCGTCTCTGTAATGGCTACGGCGTAATTGCGGACAGACGTTTTGGCCATGATCAGCAGGCCGCCGCTGTAAAAGGAGGAATCAGCGCGCTCTTCTGTTTCATCCTCACGAAAAGCGGGAGCTTCAGGGAAGAAAGGAAGCAGTTCACGCAGATTTTGTTCCAGCGAATGGATGGAAAATCTGTAAAGCTGTTTTAATCTGGCATCGTTTACGTCCCGCTCTGTTCTTTTTAATTTCACAAGTCCGTTTGCCTGGAAAGCTACTAACTCATGCAGTTCTAACGTTTCATGCCATGCTAATGTTCTCCGCTCAGTCATGGTGTAAGAATCTCCTTTATCCTTCATTTTCACTTTCAGCATATGCCCCGGTCCCGATGTTGTTCCTGATGTTTTGAAGTTTCCAGAAAGGGAAACTCAATGTAAAGGAAATACGAAATAGAGGTGAAACTATATGTGGGACATGATAAAGAACTTCTTCCTTTTCAGCAGCGGGGTTTTGCAGGCGACCACTCTCTTACTTATCGTTATCGTCTTGTTATATGTACGAAAAACCAAAAAGAAAAACAGAGATACTTCTGGTTTCATGGATGATCAGGATCACTGATACAACGGGCATTCTTTCACTGGGATGTCCGTTTGTCTGTTTTCATGTTTCACATGGAACATTGCGGCTGTCCGCGCTCATTTTACTTGCGATTTCGACTTATGTTAAAATATATACGTGTATTTTGGAGAGTTTATGGAAAATTCAGGTCTTGAAAGAGACATTGCGGCGTCAAAAGAGCAGTCGTCTAAGCTGCTCTTTTCTATTCGTATGTTCGAATGATACAAGGTTTGAGGTGAGTAAGTGAAAAATACAAGGGCTCTATTAGAAGGCGCCATTTTGATCAGTATTTTTGCAATCATTTCCCTTTTGGTCGTGTACCTCCCTTTACTGGGGGCAATTCTTCTCTTTGCTTTGCCGCTGCCGATCATTCTTTACACCATTCGGCACGGTCTGAAGCCCGGGGTATGGATGGGGCTTGCCAGCCTTCCTGTCAGCTTTATTGTAGGTTCGTTTACCGGGCTTACAGGCGCTTTTACGGCAGCCTATACGGGAATCGCCATGGGATATTATTTTAAAAAGAAACAGCCCGGCTATGCGGTTGCTGCCGGCGCTATGGCGTATGTGCTGTGCGGCGTCGTTTTTTTTGTGGTCAGCATCGTGTTCCTTAACATGAATGTGGTTGATACCACCATGTCCCAGCTTCGGGAGTCGCTGTCTTTAGCAGAAACCATGTCAAAGCAGCTCGGTTATGGAGACCAGTTCGGGAAGCAGATCAAGCTGATGGAAAGTCAGCTGAGCACGGTTCAATATCTTTTTCCGACAGTGCTCGTATTGACCGGCATCGTTTTTTCTTTCCTCAGTTATGCGATGGCAAGGCCGCTTTTACGGCGATTTTCCCCTGATCTTCCGAAGATGAAGCCTTTTAGAGAGCTCAAACTCCCGCAAAGCGTTGTCATTCTGTATTTTATTGTGACGATATTAGGGTTTCTGCCTTTAGAAAAAGGGCATATGCTGTATTCGGTTTCATTGAATGGGGGATTTATTCTCAGCTTGCTGATTTGTATTCAAGGATTAGCGTTTATTTTTTTCTATTGCCGCGAAATGGAGATGCCGAAAGCCGTTCCTGTATTAGCAATTGTGCTGGGGGTGCTTTTTCCGCTCATCTTGTCCGTGTATCTCCTCTTAGGCATCATTGACATAGGCTTTAACATAAGAAATAAGGTGACGCGAAATTGAGTGTGACTTACAGGTGGGGAGTTGATAGAAATGCCTAGTTTTTATGAAAAACCGTTGTTTCGGTATCCCATCTATGCATTGATTGCATTGTCAATCATCATAATCCTCATCAGCATTTACTTTAACTGGCTGATAGGAGCCATCGGCGTTGTGCTGCTCGCCGTGATCTTGTTTTTCATTAAGCGTGCGGATTCTCTGATCAGAAAAGAAATTGACGATTATATCTCCACGTTATCGTATAGATTGAAAAAAGTAGGCGAAGAGGCATTAATGGAAATGCCTATCGGGATTATGCTGTTTAATGACCAATATTACATTGAGTGGGCGAATCCGTTTTTGTCTTCCTGTTTTAATGAAAGCACGCTCGTCGGACGCTCGCTGTATGACACATGCGAGGCCGTCGTGCCGCTGATCAAGCAGGAGGTCGATTCGGAAACGATCACCTTGAATGAGCGGAAGTTTAAAGTAGTGATTAAAAGAGATGAGCGCCTGCTTTATTTCTTTGATGTGACAGAACAGATTCAGATTGAAAAGCAGTACGAAAATGAGAGAACCGTGCTGGCATATATCTTCTTAGATAACTATGATGACGTCACACAGGGGCTGGACGACCAAACGAGAAGCACGATGAACAGCCAGGTTACCTCATTATTAAATGCGTGGGCGCAGGAGTACGGCATTTTCCTGAAACGGACGTCCTCGGAGCGGTTTATCGCGGTGTTAAATGAACACATTTTAACGGAGCTTGAAAACGCGAAATTTTCGATTTTGGATGAAATCCGAGAAAAAACATCCGTTCACACTGTATCTTTGACCCTCAGCATCGGGATCGGCGCATCGGTTTCTTCCTTGAAGGAGCTTGGAGATCTGGCGCAGTCCAGCCTCGATTTGGCTCTCGGCCGCGGAGGCGACCAAGTGGCGATCAAAATGCCGAACGGCAAGGTGAAATTTTACGGCGGCAAAACAAATCCGATGGAGAAGCGCACAAGGGTGCGCGCCCGGGTGATTTCTCACGCGCTCAAGGAGATTGTCTCAGAAAGCAGCAATGTCATTATCATGGGGCACAAATTTCCTGATATGGACGCGGTCGGAGCCGCAATCGGAATATTAAAGGTGGCGCAGGCCAACGGCAAAGAAGGCTACATCGTCATTGATCCGAACCAGATCGGATCAAGCGTTCAGCGCCTGATTGAAGAAATTAAAAAATATGAAGAGCTGTGGTCGCGGTTCATCACGCCGGAAGAGGCGATGGAAATTTCAAATGATGACACGCTGCTTGTCGTCGTTGATACACATAAACCGTCCCTTGTGATGGAAGAGCGCCTCGTGAACAAAATCGAGCACATCGTTGTGATTGACCACCACCGCAGAGGCGAGGAATTTATTAAAGACCCGCTGCTCGTTTATATGGAGCCATACGCTTCATCCACCGCAGAACTCGTGACAGAGCTGCTTGAATACCAGCCGAAGCGGCTCAAAATCAATATGATTGAAGCGACGGCCCTGTTAGCTGGTATAATAGTGGATACGAAGAGCTTTTCCCTTCGCACGGGCTCGCGGACGTTCGACGCCGCTTCTTATTTGAGAGCGAAAGGCGCAGATACGGTTCTGGTGCAGAAAGTTCTCAAAGAATCCGTCGGTTCTTATATCAAGCGGGCGAAACTGATCCAGCATACGTCTCTTTATAAAGAACATATCGCGATTGCTTCTCTTCCTGAGAACGAAGAGGAGTACTTTGACCAGGTGCTGATTGCGCAGGCGGCTGATTCCCTCTTATCAATGAGTGAAGTGGAAGCTTCATTTGCGGTAGCCAGACGGGATGAGCATACGGTGTGCATCAGTGCGAGATCGCTGGGCGAGGTCAATGTGCAGATTATTATGGAGGCGCTGGATGGCGGAGGGCATTTAACCAATGCGGCAACCCAGTTATCGGGCATTTCTGTCTCAGAAGCGCTCGTCCGGCTGAAGGAAGCCATTGATGAATATTTTGAGGGAGGCGTTCAGAGATGAAGGTTATTTTCTTACAAGATGTAAAAGGTAAAGGAAAAAAAGGCGAAATGAAAAACGTAGCAGACGGTTATGCACATAACTTTCTCATTAAAAAAGGCCTCGCTGTCGAAGCAAATGCGACAAACATCAGCGCATTGAAAGGACAGAAAGAAAAAGAGAAAAAAGAAGCGATTGCCGAGCTTGAAAGAGCGAAAGATTTGAAAGAAACGCTTGAACAGCTGACTGTTGAGCTGAGTGCCAAATCCGGTGAAGGCGGCCGTCTATTCGGATCTGTCACAAGTAAACAGATTGCAGAAGCGCTGCAAAAAACGCATAAGATTAAAGTGGATAAACGGAAACTGGAGCTCCAAGACGGTATCCGCACACTGGGATATACAAACGTTCCTGTAAAGCTGCACCCTGAAGTTCAGGCTGTGCTGAAGGTTCACGTAAAAGAAGAAGCGTAATACACAATGAAAAACCCGCCGATCCGGCGGGTTTTTTTCATGTCAGCAGACGGCGCAGCGCAAGAAAATGATGAGATTGTTTCATTTCCGATCGTTACGGATTGAATATTATATTACATCATGACGAAGGATGTGTCGGTATGAAACGATTTTTTTCTGAAACATATTTTAATTATCCGGAGAATAAAAAAGCGCTGAAACACTATCCGCTGATCGGAGACGGAAAAGACGGGGAGGTCTATCGCTTAACACACAACAAATGCGTAAAATATTTTTTTAAAAAAGAGACATGTAAGAAGGAATTGGAAGCTTTAGAGCTCGGATATGGTTCACCGGTGATCCCGAAACTGTATGAATACGGAGATCATTATATTGTGATGGAATACGTCAAAGGCACCTCCCTTGCGCGCCATATCAAAAAAGAAAAATCCCTGTCCGTCAAACTGACAGCTGATATTTTAAACATGCTGGATGAATTAAAAGATATCGGTTTTGCCAGATGGGATGCCGAAATCAGGCATATTCTGATCAACGAACAAGGTGAACTTAAAGTGATCGACCATAAAAGAGCCTTTTCGACCGTTACCCGAGTTCCCGTAAAACTATTAAAAGGACTGGACAAATACGGCTTGACGGATGAGTTTTTGAACACCATAAAAAAATTAAATCCGTCACGCTACCGGGAATGGCGAAGGGAATTGTAAGTTTCTGAAAATCCGCATATGTAAGTTTCCTTTTTTTAGGGTCGTCATATGATATTTGTAACATTTGTTTGGTGGAGTGTGGAAAAAATGGGAGAATATATTATGGTTATCGGCGCTCATCCCGACGATGAACTATTGGGATCAGCGGGCACCATAAAACGGCTGATCAATGAAGGATATAAAGTGATTTCCATTATTACAGCATTAGGAAGAAAAGAAGAAGCTCATCATATTAAACAATTAGGCGAACGCGCGAATCAAGAGCTTGGAATTGAGAAAGTCATCTTTTTGGAGCATACGAATTTAGAGCTGGAATGTATCCCTCTTCATAAGCTTGTCAAAGAATTAGAGCAGCTCATTCGCGTCTATCAGCCTGAAAAAATCTTTACACATCATTACGGCGATGTCAATATGGACCACCAGAGAACATTCCAAGCAGTTTTAACAGCCGCCAGACCGCTTCCGAATCAAAAGCCTATCGAACTGCTTACGTTTGAAACGCTATCTTCAAGCGAGTGGGAGAGGAATACGGCTGATAAACTCTTCAAGCCTAATTACTTCGTTAATATCACAGACACAATGGATGCCAAACTCGCGGCGCTTCACCACTATGACGTAGAAATGAGGGATTACCCTCATCCCCGTTCATATGAAGGCGTTACACATTTAGGAAGAGTCAGAGGGATGACGGCGGGTGTGGAATACGCTGAAGCTTTTGAAGTCGTGCGGAGGATCTGGAAATGATCAAGACATTTTCGGTCCCGTATCCGTATATGGTTCAGACGCTTGACCGCTACTACGGAGTCAAAGCGCGCCCGCAAAAAAAGACGGCAGTAAAGACTCAGATGAAACATGCACATCATATTCCGCGATTATACGGAAAAAAACAGAAGTTATCCATTTTGATTGCCACGTTTTGGGACTACCCGCACACGGGCGGTTTATCAAACTATATTAAAACGCTTAGTGAAGGACTGAAAAAAAGAGGTCATAAGGTGGATGTCATATCCCCCAATCAGTTTCCTTCCGCACAGGTAAAAGAATTGCGGGCGGATGTTGTTCCGAAATTAAAAGATTTCTTTAGTGACAGATACGGGGATTACAGTGATCATATTTTGAAGAATAATCGGCTGATGTTTATATACGAGCAAATGCTTCAAAAGATTCATTTGGAAAAATATGATGTGTTTCATGCTCAAGATTTATTTACAGCCAACATATTAGGCAGGTTCAATCAAATCTATAAGAAACCTTTATTTTTTACACCGCATGGCATGTTTACTTTCAACAGACTTAAATTTCACATCTTTAAAAAAGGATCGGTAGAAGAGTTTTATTATAAAAAACTAGAGATGAAAGCCATTGAATACGCAGATCGCCTGATTATTATCAGCGATACGTTCCGCAGCCCGCTCATGAAGCTCGGAGCCGAACAGGAAGACATGGCAACGGTGATCACAGGAATCGATTACGATGCAAAAACAGGCGGGAAAAGAAAAACCCCGATACCGAAAAATAAGATCATCATCGCGTGTATTGCAAGATTAGGCCCGAGAAAAGGACATAATCATTTGCTTGACGCACTTTCAAGAATTCCGTCTGATCTGCTTGAACATGTTGAAGTGCTGATCGCGGGCGACGGAGAGATGAGGAGCGCCTTAGAGGAACAGGCTCGAAAACTGAATCTATCTATGGTCTCCTTTTTAGGAAAAAGAGATGATGTTCCCGCTATTTTGAATATGACGGACATATTCGTACTGCCGACC
Source organism: Bacillus sp. EKM208B (assembly GCF_011800725.1). Lineage (NCBI taxonomy): Bacteria > Bacillati > Bacillota > Bacilli > Caryophanales > Bacillaceae > Bacillus > Bacillus sp. EKM208B. The sequence goes on from NZ_JAANHO010000001.1 coordinate 69,006, forward strand.
ATTAATGATAGTCTGCCGATTTCGATTATTGAAGCGATGTTCAGCGGATCGGCTATCATCGCGACCGATTGCGGGGGTATTCCGGATCTGATCCGCCATAACAAAACGGGACTTATTGTCGAGCCGGGAAATGCAAAGGTTCTTGCCCGGGCTTTAGCGTTTTTTATCTCTAACAAATCTGCGCGGGAGAAGGCTGCTTCAAACGCAAAGGCCTACGCGGAGAAATATTTAAGCAGTGAGACGATGATAAAAAATATCGAATCGATTTATCAAAATACCAACAGCTCGGAGGGAGATCATGAAACATGAACATGCAGCCGTTGTACTTGATTTCAGTGCAAACGGGATTGGGATCATTCGCAGTCTTGCCCGAAGAGGAATCGATGTTTACGCGTTTGACACGGAGGGACCTTATCGTATCGGAAAATCAAGATTGGCAGATTGCGGGATATGTCCCAGCCCTTTAACAGAAGAGGAAGAACTGCTGACATTTCTGACTGATTTCGGGAAGCGATTCCAAGCAAAGCCGGTTCTGTACGCAGGTTCTGATGATTATGCGGGATTTATATCTAAATTCCGCGAGACATTAGCCGGTTTTTTTTTATTTTTGCTCCCGAGCCACTCTCTGTTAGAAACGGTCTTAGATAAAAGCAAAGCATATGAATTAGCGGTCAAGCATCACATCCCCTGCCCGAAAACCTTTTTTCCGAACAACCAGGATGAGCTGGAAGAGGCCATCGCCAATATTGATTTCCCGTGTATTTTAAAACCGGTGGCCGGCCATGAATACAGAAAAAAAGTAAACAAAAAAGCAATTGTAATGAAGGATGCAGCACAATTGCGCAAGGAGTTCAGCTCCTACAGAGAAAATGGAGAACTGCTCGTGCAGGAGATCATCCCCGGAGACAACCAGTGTTTTTATAAAGTCGCCACTTTTTATGATGACCAAATGAAATTAATGGGCCTATTCTCTCTGCAAAAGAACCATCAATTCCCTGCTGATTTTGGCGCGGGGGCCCACGTCGTCAGCAAACGGCTTCCTGATTTAATCAAGAAGACCCTGCCGTTTTTTGAAGCGATTCAGCTGAAGGGAGTAGGCATGGCGGAATTTAAAAAGGATCCCCGGGACAATGTTTACAAGTTTATCGAAATTAATCCGCGCTTTTGGCTCAGCCATAGCCTGACAGAACCGGCAGGCGTTCATTTCGTTTACATGTACTATCTGTATTTGACCGGACAGCATGTGAAGCCCCAGCTCGAACAAAAAGACGGAATCAACTGGATTTATGAGGTGCGTTATTTCTTAACGTTTTTGAAGAAACGAAAAAGAGGAGAAATGACGTTCCGGGATTTTTGGAAAGGGTGTAAAGGAAAAAAAGAGTACGCTCTTTTTGCTTGGAATGACCCGATGCCATTTATCAGAAACACTTGGTCTCATCTCAAAAACAGCTGGAAACGGAAGCGGAAGGAAGATCGGCATGTATGAAAAGGAGATTTTGTATGGCGCATTTCAAAAACTGAGAATTGACGAAAAACTGTCGTATTCGTTCGGTGAAAGGGCTGCGGTGAATCCGGATGACATCACTTGTCTGAAATCAACAGACAGAAGCTCCATTTATAAACTGTTTGTAAAGAAAAAATCCGGAACTGTTCCGCTGATATTGAAGGTGTATAAATCTTCCCGTGAAAAAAACAAGATCGAGATTAATATATACGGGAAAGCCCGTTCTGTTTTAGGGGATTTGCTGCCGGATATCTATCTTATAGAAGAAAGTGACCATGAAACGTGGATATTTATGGAGTTTGTCAGCCAGATCAGGGGACAGCTTACATTTCACCCGAAGCATTTCAAGTATATTATTCCGTCTGTCGCAGAACTGCACAGCCGCACCTTTGAAAACAAGAATATTTCTGATGGTAAATGGCGGTCGTGGCTGCCGGTATATGAATCGGAAACCATGAGAAAAGGGCGTAAAAAGCAGATCAAAAAGACAGCGGAATTTTTGGATAGAGCGCTTAAAGATGAGCGCACAAAGGATATCGTGAAGCCTCATTATCGGCAAATCACAAACTTGCTTGAGCAGGAGGAGCCGGATTTTTTCCCTGAATTGATACAAAACGGCTCAGCCATCACGCACGGTGATCTTCATATGCAGAATATCTGCACCCACGATGCGTCCGGACATGAACCGTGGGATATTCAATTCATCGATTGGGAATCCGCAAAATACGCGCCGGTTTGGTTTGATATGACGGTGCTGGTTGAAATTCTGCTTGGCTTCAGAAAAGATTGGAGCCGGCACGCAGAAGATATTCGGACGTATTGCGTAAAAGTGTATACGAAAGAAATGAAAAAGCGGGGCATTCATTTTCAGACCCCTCCTATGACGCTTTATAAAATGGCTTATTTGCAGAGAACACTTGAGAAAGGGCTTCATACCCAATTGCGGAGAATCTTCGACAATCGGGGAGGAGAACTGCTGCCGTATCATGTTGACAAAGTGTCAAAATGGGGACGGGAATTAGGATTATAAGTTTGAGAGAGGGGGAGCGGATGTGAAAGAAGAGATCGGCAAGCCGAACGGTCTGGTGCCTCTAGCCTTATTGCGCGCCATGGATCAATTTTACGGGATCGAATATCAAGGTGAGCCAGAGATGCTGTATTCGTTCTGTGCGGAAGGAAAAAGCTCCCCCAAACGAAAAAAGCCATTGCGTATTCTGTACGCAACCTTTCTCCGTTACCCGAATGTCGGAGGGTTGGCGAGTTATATCACATCAATTAAGACGGGTTTTGAGCGCATCGGTCATCAGGCGGATGTCATCTCGCCGCTCCAAATGCCGCCATCTTTTTTTCAGGAAGATATCCCGCGGGCCGCTGACGAGATCAGAGCGTTTCTTGTTGGCAGATATGGCGCCGCAAACGAAAAGTTTGTGAAGAATCTCAGCTATTTACATGTCTTTCAAAGATTTTTGAAGGAGAAAGACTTAGAACAATATGACCTGTTTCACGCGCAGGATTTATTTGCGGTATTTTTGCTGGGATACCTTAATCAAACGTATCAGCGTCCTCTTTTTTTCACGCCGCACGGACATTTTACGAAAAGCCGGATGAAGTTTCATAAAATCCAAAAGGGTTCAATAGAAGAGGCATATTTCAGTGAAATAGAAAGGCAGGGTATTCGGGCTTCGGATAAAATCATAACAATCAGCGACTCCTTTCACGAGCCCTTGCTGGAGTACGGAGCGAAGGAGGCTCAGCTGACGACTGTTCATACCGGCATTGACATTCAGGATGCCCCTGAGTCAAAACGTGCTGAAAAGCTCGTGATTGCGTGCGTTTCCCGTCTGACCGAGCGAAAAGGACATGATGTGATGCTGGACGCTCTCGCCCGCATCCGGCACCATTTATCCGGAGTTGATATATGGATCATCGGAGACGGAAACATGAGAGGGTTTCTGGAAGAAAAGAAACGGAAACTGGGCCTCTCAAATGTGTTTTTCTTCGGAAAACGACGTGATGTGCCGGCGCTCTTGGCTGAATCATCTATATTTGTCCTGCCGACATTGAATGATAATTTCCCTATAGCGATCATCGAAGCGATGTTCTCAGGTCAAGCCATTGTCGCAACTGACTGCGGAGGAATCCCTGAGATGATCCGGCATGAGGACACAGGGCTTATCTGTCAGCCCGGCAACAGCCGCGAACTTGCTGATGCTCTCGTAATGCTGATTACGGATCAGTCTCTCAGGGAACGGCTTGGAAAAGAAGCGCGCTCCTATGCCGGCCGGCATCTGCGTCAGGAACTGATGGTTTCAAAAATAGAAAGTATTTATCAATCATTTTTCTGAATGATACCGGCGCCGCATGGAAGGTGCTTCAAGAGCAAAATAAAGAGGCCGGTGTTTAACTATCCAGCCTCTTTCCGAACTATTTTTTCATCTCATACAGAGTCTGCTGACTTTGTCCGCCCGGGCCGCCTGTCATTCCTTGCCGGGCTGAGCTTGTTTTTCCGGTGCTGTATTGGTCAGCTGAGATTTTTGTGCCGTTCTTTTTAATCCATGAGACAAGCTTTGTGTTGCCTGAACTGTTTCCGGATAATAAGAAATACTTCACTTTTCCATCATCAACAAGTTTTTTCAGCTGTGAGACGGTTAAAATCGGATCGGTTCCGTTAAAGCCTCCGAGTGCCATGACTGATTCATTCGTATGGATGATATAAGGCGCCGCAGTCACCGTGGTGAGCGTTGCAAACAGATATTCCTCACCTGTCTGATTTTTTTTCAAATAAGACAGCAGGCCTGTATCCACTTCAGAGGTGAACATATTGCCGCCGTTTGAGCTTTTCAGCTGCGGGCCGGATTCAGGTATGACGCTGTTTCCGCCGTAAAGGATCGGCGTGGCTGACCAGTACAGCGGCGTGAGCATCAACACACACATGGTGATCACGGTCAGTTGTCTGCCGAACGGCTTGTGTTTCATCACAATGAGGGCAATGACAGTGCCGAGCCCCAACAGTCCGAGGATGTACATCCAAGCGCTGCCGATCTGGTTTGTATACCCGCTTACGATGAAGACCTGAAAACCGGCGGTGAGAAAGACACCCGCAGGCAGCAGCCAGCCCGTCCAGCCTTTATCATGCTTGTATAAATCATATAAGGCCCGCCAGCCGATTCCGGAAAGGGCTGCGATCGGAGGCGCCAGCATGATTAAGTAGTACGGATGGAAAAAGCTTGCGATGCTGAAGAAACCGGCGGCAGGCACAAGCCATGCTGTCCAAAACATCGTTTCTTTCATTTCCTCCGCTTTTTCCCGGCGGTTTCTGTACCAACTGATGACGGCGCCGAACAAACCGGTGAGCGCAAAAGGCAGCATCCAGCTGATTTGCCCCGATAATTCAGATTGGAAAAGCCTGAGCGCACCCGGGGTTCCGTTGCCGTACATGTTCATACTCATGCTTTTTCCGCCGCCGGGGCCTTGTGAGCCGCCGTTTTGTGCCGGAGGAGTTCCGCTTCCTTGCGGTAAGGCCGCGTTCTGTCCGGATGGCTGCCGGGGCATTTGAACCTGCCCGTTTTTTCCTTGAGGAGCGCTGCCGCCCATTGCCGGGCTGTTCGTTCCCGGAGGCTGCATGCCCATCCCTTCCTGCATCACGCTTTTTCCGCCGGTCATGCTGCCGTGAGAAAGGCCCGTCGTCTGCCCGAGCAGCCGTTCTGTCCCGTTATATCCGAATGCCAGCTCCAGCACGGAGTTTGTCTGGCTGCTGCCGATATAGGGGCGGCTTGATGCGGAAATGGAATCAACGGCTGCCGCCCATGAGACGGAGAGCGCCAGTAGAACGGCTGTAGAAGCGAGAAGTGAGATCAGTTTTTTCTTAATGGATGTGTGTGATGCAATGAGATAAAAAAGCAGAAAAGCCGGAAGCACCATGTAGGCCTGCATCATTTTCATATTAAAGGCAAGACCGACAAGTGCGAATGCGGATAAGAGCCAAATGATTTTGCCGCGTTTCACCGCGCGCATCAAACACCAGGAACCGAGAAGCAGTGTAAAGACGAGCATGCTGTCGAGATTATTCGTCCGGCTGACGGCCGCCGCAATCGGTGTCAGCGCCATGACAAAAGCGGCGATTCTGGCCGCGCCCGTGCCGAACGAAGGCTTTATCATGAAATACAGCAGCAGAACGGAACCGAGCCCCGCCAAAGCCTGAGGAAGAATCACGCTCCATGTATGTACGCCGAAGACCAAAGCGAAAATCGTTTGAATCCATAAAGCGACAGGCGGTTTGTCTACCGTGACAAAGCCGGACGGGTCAAAGGATGCGTAGAAGAAGTTGTGAAAGCTTTGCGTCATGCTTTTGACGGCAGCCAAATAATACTGGTTGGCGGCATCATCCTGCCAAATGCCGTACATATTCAAAGCCGCTGCTGCTGATAAAATACCGATAAGAACGATGTCCAGTCGTTTTGTTTTCAATGGTTTCACCTCTTTTGTGACCCCATTGTAAAAAATAAATATGAAAAAGTTATGAATAAACGATAACGATTCAAAGAATGTTTTACCAAAATTTTCTTCACGAAAAAAGAGGCGGAAAGCCATCGCTTCCGCCTCCCGCACATATATATGAGAGAGCAGCCTTTATTTGTGATCGTTCTCTTTTTGGATTTCAGCTAATTTGGCAAGCAGAATGTGCTGAGGCATGTGCATGATTCTCTCAAGCGGCATATTCAGTGATTCTGCGAGCTTTTGCGCCGTTTCGGCGGAAATTTGCAGCGGTTTCATGTGATCACTCCTTCCGTTTCTTTATTGTACTAAAATCAGAAATCTATCGTAAGAGGATATGACAAAGGAATGGAGGTTTGAAAAGCGGGGCTTTATAACAGAATGGGGGAGGTTTTTTATGCAATCGCCATTGATGTTATTACATCTGAAGCTGGCTGATTATCAGAAAAAAGCCGCAGAACTGCGGACAATTGACGAATTTATCATACTGAAACAGACATTGCAGGACATGATGAAAGTATTCGCCGCCTGTGAAGAATGGGAGCTGTATCAAAAAACGGCCGATCTCATGGCGCAGACGGTGCTGCACATCCGTTTCATCGAATAAGAAAAGCCCTCGCTCGGGCGAAGGCTTTTCTTAAAAGGACCGTTCTTCTTCAATGTTTTTATGCTGATCATAAATGACAAGCTTAGACGGGCTGTTCTCTTTAGCCGTCTGCTCCGCTTTCTCGATCGCCGCGTCCTTCGATGTATAAAGAGCCGTCGGCGCCACATTTTCCACCTTCACAAACCATCCGTCCGCATCAACACTGGGTGTTACTGCATATGTTTTCATCCTTCTTACCTCCTGGTTTCGATTTATTTATCAGTTTCCCGGCATTCAGAATGGCGAAACACGCAGCCGCTGTTTAACAAATACAGGGAAAGCGATATTTTTCTATTCTTTTTCTTGAGAAATGGTAAAATGGAGTTTGGATATTTTTTAAGGAGAGGACGGTGCTTAGCATGACAGACCTTCTGAATGATCGGCTGCCGCCGCAAAACATAGAAGCTGAGCAGGCCGTGTTAGGTGCTGTTTTTTTACAGCCGTCTGCGTTAACACTGGCTTCTGAAGTGTTGATTCCGGATGATTTCTACAGAATGTCACATCAAAAAATTTACAATGCCATGCTCGTGCTCGGAGACCGCGGTGAACCGGTTGATTTGGTCACGGTAACGTCAGAGCTTGCGAATACCGATTTGTTAGAAGAGGTGGGAGGCGTCTCTTACCTGACGGACATCGCGAATTCCGTTCCGACAGCGGCTAATATAGAATATTACGCGAAAATCGTTGAGGAAAAATCCATTCTCCGCCGTTTAATCAGAACGGCGACCTCGATCGCTCAAGACGGGTATACGCGCGAGGATGAAGTTGAAGATTTATTAAGCGATGCGGAAAAAACGATTATGGAGGTCGCGCAGCGAAAAAATTCGGGCGCCTTCCAAAATATTAAAGACGTGCTTGTGCAAACATACGACAACATTGAGCAGCTTCACAACCGGAAAGGCGATATTACCGGGATTCCGACCGGTTTTATCGAGCTTGACCGGATGACAGCGGGGTTTCAGCGGAATGATTTGATTATTGTCGCGGCCCGTCCGTCTGTGGGGAAAACAGCGTTCGCCTTAAATATTGCGCAAAACGTGGCCACCAAAACGGATGAGAGCGTCGCGATATTCAGTCTTGAGATGGGTGCCGAGCAGCTTGTCATGCGTATGCTCTGCGCCGAAGGGAATATTAACGCCCAAAATCTCAGAACGGGAAATCTGACGGAAGAAGATTGGGGCAAGCTGACGATGGCGATGGGAAGCCTGTCAAACAGCGGTATCTTTATAGATGACACCCCCGGCATCCGCGTCAGCGAAATCCGTTCAAAATGCCGCCGGCTGAAGCAGGAAAACGGATTGGGCATGATTTTAATTGACTACTTGCAGCTCATTCAGGGAAGCGGCCGTTCAAGCGACAACCGCCAGCAAGAGGTATCGGAAATTTCACGGGCGCTAAAAGCGCTGGCGCGGGAGCTTGAAGTCCCGGTCATCGCCCTGTCTCAGCTCTCCCGGGGTGTTGAGCAGCGGCAGGATAAACGTCCGATGATGTCAGATATCCGTGAGTCGGGAAGTATTGAGCAGGATGCCGACATCGTCGCCTTCCTGTATCGTGATGATTACTATGATAAAGAATCCGAAAACAAAAACATCATCGAAATCATTATCGCCAAACAGCGTAACGGCCCGGTGGGAACCGTCTCACTGGCTTTTGTGAAAGAATACAATAAGTTCGTAAACCTGGAACGGCGCTTTGATGACGGCGGTGTTCCGGCAGGTGCGTAAAGCCTCAAGCAATGTCTTGAGGCTTTTTTTCATCCGAAAGAATGAGAGAATGCCGTCCGTTCGGCAGACGAAATAAAGAAAGCGCTTTTATATAATGGCATTAAGGGAGGAATGATGATGACAATTGAATTTCCGCAATTTCAAGCGGCGCAAATCCGGATTGCCCGGCCGACCGGACAGCTCAAAGAAATCATCAGGTTTTATGAAGAGGGCCTCGGACTGAAGAGGATCGGCAGCTTTTCCGGACATAGAGGCTACAGCGGTGTCATGTTCGGCCTGCCCCATACGCAATACCACTTAGAATTCACCGAAGAAACCGGTTCGTCTCAGCCGGCACCCGTTCCGCACGGCGACAGCCTGCTTGTCTTTTACATCCAGGATCAGCAGGAGGTCATTCGCATCAGCAAGAAATTAAAGCAGATGGGATATGAGGAGAAAGAACCCGAAAATCCGTACTGGGGAGAAAAAGGCGTGACCATCGAAGATCCTGACGGCTGGCGGGTCGTCCTGATGAATACAAGCGGCATATAAATGGCTGTCCGAAGAACCCTGATTACGGGTTCTTTTTCTTGTTAAAGCATGAAAGTTTCGGGAGTAATAGATAGCAAATGAAATAGAAAACGCTTTTAATCATGTTTAAGGCGAACAAATATAGATTGATAAGATTTAAATGTTCGGATTTACGATTGACTTTCTGTTTCGGCACTGATACACTTAATTTGTTTGAATGAGATATCGTTTTGAAAGGTTAACGGAGGTGCACGGATATATGTCTTCAGTAGTCGTAGTAGGTACGCAGTGGGGCGATGAAGGAAAAGGTAAAATTACAGATTTCCTATCAGAAAATGCAGAAGTGATCGCACGTTATCAAGGCGGAAACAATGCAGGACATACCATCAAGTTTGATGGAGTCACGTACAAGCTTCATTTAATCCCATCAGGAATTTTTTATAAAGATAAAGCGTGTGTCATCGGGAACGGAATGGTTGTTGATCCGAAAGCGCTCGTAACGGAGCTTGCGTATCTTCATGAGCGCAATGTGAGCACGGATAACTTGAGAATCAGCAACAGAGCCCACGTCATTCTTCCATACCATCTGAAACTGGATGAAGTAGAGGAAGAACGCAAAGGGGCCAACAAGATCGGCACAACGAAAAAAGGCATCGGACCTGCTTATATGGACAAAGCGGCGCGGATCGGCATCCGGATCGCAGACCTGCTAGATCGTGACGTGTTTGCAGAAAAGCTTGAACGGAACCTTGAAGAGAAAAACCGTCTGCTTGAAAAAATGTATGAAACGGAAGGCTTCAAAATTGAAGATATTCTGGATGAGTATTATGAATACGGCCAGCAGATTAAAAAGTATGTATGCGATACATCCGTCGTCTTAAATGACGCGCTGGATGAAGGCCGCCGCGTTTTATTTGAAGGCGCTCAAGGGGTTATGCTTGATATCGACCAAGGGACATACCCGTTTGTCACTTCATCCAACCCGGTCGCCGGAGGGGTGACGATCGGTTCAGGCGTAGGCCCGACAAAAATCCAGCACGTCGTCGGTGTATCTAAAGCGTACACAACCCGTGTCGGTGACGGTCCTTTCCCGACTGAGCTGAAAGATGAAATCGGAGATCAAATCCGTGAAGTCGGACGCGAATACGGCACAACGACAGGCCGTCCGCGCCGTGTCGGCTGGTTTGACAGCGTTGTTGTCCGCCATGCCCGCCGCGTCAGCGGAATCACAGATCTTTCTCTGAACTCAATCGATGTGCTGACTGGCATTGAAACATTGAAAATCTGTGTCGCTTACCGCTACAAAGGTGAAGTGATTGAAGAATTCCCGGCAAGTCTGAAAGCTCTCGCAGAGTGTGAACCGGTATATGAAGAAATGCCTGGCTGGACGGAAGATATCACAGGCGCAAAAACATTAAGCGATCTTCCTGAAAATGCGCGCCATTATCTGGAACGCGTGTCTCAGCTGACAGGTATTCCGCTTTCTATTTTCTCTGTCGGTCCCGACCGTTCACAAACGAACGTCATCCGCAGTGTATACCGCGCTAACTAAGAATTTGCAGCAAACAAGCCTCCGGTCACGGAGGCTTGTTTTTTTATGTAGGAAAAAAATAATAGATTTTTTTCAAAAAAGTAGTTGCCACTTTCGAATGTTCTATGATATTATAAATCTCGTTGTTACGGAACAGCTTCAATAGAGTACTGCAAGAAAGCTTTTGTCTGAATGCTCTATGATACATAATCCGACACATCAAGAGCCATTAGCTCAGTTGGTAGAGCATCTGACTTTTAATCAGAGGGTCGAAGGTTCGAGTCCTTCATGGCTCACCACTTTTTATGGCCCGTTGGTCAAGCGGTTAAGACACCGCCCTTTCACGGCGGTAACACGGGTTCGAATCCCGTACGGGTCATTGATTTACTTTAGCGTTATTGCTAACTCCTTATTTGTCCTCGGAGGGCCGCCACGATACGGCTCTCCGGACAAATTACTGTAAGGTCCGGTAGTTCAGTTGGTTAGAATGCCTGCCTGTCACGCAGGAGGTCGCGGGTTCGAGTCCCGTCCGGACCGCCATTTTACTTTACTTTATAGTATAGAAAAGAAACATCTGGCTCGGTAGCTCAGTTGGTAGAGCAACGGACTGAAAATCCGTGTGTCGGCGGTTCGATTCCGTCCCGAGCCACTTACCCAAACGCATCTGCAATAGTAGGTGCGTTTTTTCTTTTGTTATAAAAAAAGGGAGAGCCGGCTTTTCAGCCGGCCCAGAAGAAGACGTCAAACACTAGACGGCGTTTTTTTTCGTGAGGTTTCAAAAAAATATTATTTTTTAAAAGAAAATAAAAAACATGACAAAAGGATGGCAGTTCAATACGTTTTTGCGCTGTTCTCTTTAATTTTTTTATCTTTTGACCTGAAACCGTTATAATAGACGGGGAACGTTTTTCATGATCCGAATTGTGATCATCATGAAACATCAATAGATGAAATGAAGTCATTCTGGCAGGAGGAAAATCAAGATGATGGATAAGAAAATCCTTGTAGTCGATGATGAAAAACCGATTGCAGATATATTAGAGTTTAATTTAAGAAAAGAAGGCTATGACGTGCATTGTGCGTACGACGGAAACGAAGCCGTGGAAATGGTGGAGGAGCTTCAGCCTGATTTAATTCTTTTAGATATTATGCTTCCGAATAAAGACGGAGTTGAAGTGTGCCGGGAAGTCCGGAAAAAATATGATATGCCGATTATTATGCTGACGGCAAAAGACTCGGAGATTGACAAGGTCATCGGGCTTGAAATCGGAGCGGATGACTATGTCACGAAGCCTTTCAGCACGCGTGAGCTTCTGGCCCGCGTCAAAGCGAACCTGCGCCGCCAGCTTACGGTTGCGCCGGCTGAGGAAGAATCAGCTTCTAATGACATTCATATCGGTTCTCTCGTGATCTTCCCTGACGCTTATGTCGTATCAAAAAGAGAAGAAACGATCGAGCTGACTCATCGTGAGTTTGAATTGCTTCATTACTTAGCCAAACATATCGGACAGGTTATGACGCGTGAGCATCTGCTGCAGACTGTGTGGGGCTATGACTATTTCGGTGACGTGAGAACGGTGGATGTAACAGTACGCCGCCTTCGCGAGAAAATCGAGGATAATCCGAGCCATCCGAACTGGATCGTCACAAGACGGGGTGTCGGTTATTACTTGAGAAATCCTGAACAGGACTAACCGGCGATGAATAAGGTTGGTTTTTTTCGGTCGATTCAGTTTAAGATCACGCTGATCTATGTGCTTCTCATTATCATCGCCATGCAGATTATCGGCGTGTACTTTGTGAAACAGGTGGAGAATTCTCTTCTCAAGTCCTATGAATTATCGTTAAATCAGCGGATTGACAATCTTTCCTATTATATTGAGCAGGAATATAAAGGAGACAATGACAGCACCGTCATTAAAGATGACGTCAAACGGATTTTAAATGATTTTACGAAAAATAATGAAATACGGGAGATTACATTTGTTGATAAAAGCTATGAGGTCGTCGGTTCTTCGAGGCCTTATGGCGAGGAAATAGCGGGGAAACAGACGACTGACCCGATTTTTAAACGGATTTTCTCAACAAAACAGGCCTATTCAAAAAAATATTATGATCCTAAAAGCAAAAACAGAGTGCTGATTTCAGCAAAACCTGTCGTCACAGAGAATCAGGAAGTTGTCGGCGCGATTTATGTCGTGGCCAGTATGGAAGATACCTTTAACCAGATGAAAACCGTCAACTCGATTCTTGCTTCAGGAACAGGCTTAGCCCTTGTTCTGACGGCTCTTCTCGGTATTTTTCTCGCCCGCACCATTACCCATCCGCTGTCAGATATGCGTAAGCAGGCGATGGAACTGGCAAAAGGGAATTTCTCCAGAAAGGTGCGGAAATACGGGCATGATGAAATCGGTCAGCTCGCAACGACGTTCAACCATCTGACGAGAGAGCTTGAAGATGCCCAAGCCATGACGGAAGGGGAGAGAAGAAAGCTTTCTTCCGTTATCGCGTATATGACGGACGGTGTCATTGCAACGAATCGCAACGGGGCTATTATTCTTTTAAACAGCCCTGCGCTTGAGCTGCTGAATGTTTCACGTGAAACGGCTTTAGAGATGCCGATTACGTCTTTATTGGGCATAAAAGAGAACTTTACATTTGAGGATTTAGTAGAACAGCAGGATTCAATGCTGCTGGAGATCGAACGTGACGATGAAACGACTGTACTGCGGGTGAATTTTTCCGTTATTCAGAGAGAGCACGGAAAAATCGACGGTTTAATCGCGGTTCTTTATGATGTCACCGAACAGGAAAAACTCGATCGGGAGCGCAGAGAGTTCGTTGCCAACGTGTCTCATGAGCTGCGGACACCGCTGACGACCATGCGAAGCTATTTAGAGGCGCTTGCAGAAGGCGCGTGGGAAAACAAAGATATCGCTCCGCGTTTCTTAATGGTGACCCAAAATGAGACTGAGCGCATGATCAGATTGGTGAACGACCTGCTTCAGCTTTCTAAATTCGACAGCAAAGATTATCAGTTTAATCGGGAGTGGATTCATATGATCCGCTTTATGTCACTGATTATCGATCGTTTTGAAATGACGAAAGAACAGCATGTCGAATTTATCCGCGAGCTTCCGGACAGAAATCTGTACGTGGAGATTGATCAGGATAAAGTGACGCAGGTTCTCGATAATATCATTTCTAACGCACTGAAATACTCACCGGAAGGCGGACATGTCACTTTCTCAGTCGATGTGAATGAGAAAGAAGAGCTGCTTTATATCAGCGTAAAAGATGAAGGTATCGGCATTCCGAAAAAAGATGTGGAAAAAGTTTTTGACCGTTTCTACAGAGTGGATAAAGCGCGCACAAGAAAACTCGGCGGCACCGGCCTCGGCCTTGCGATTGCAAAAGAGATGGTTCAGGCGCACGGCGGAGACATCTGGGCCGACAGTGTAGAAGGCAAAGGAACGAAGATTACATTTACTCTTCCATATAAAGAAGAGCAAGAGGATGATTGGGATGAGGCGTGAAAATATAAAAACAGTCATACTGTCAGTGCTGGTCGTCATTAGTCTTGTTTTAACATGGGGAATTTGGACATTCCAGCCCAATTTTTCAGAAGGCACGGCCTCAACCAAATCGACTGTCCGGGAAAAGCATAAAATTGATAAAACGAGCCAAAAAGTGTCACAAACGGTAAAACCCCGGGATATGTTTATTCATACAAACGGCTCTCATTACAAAGTGAATGATGAGACGCTCTTTAATGACCTGTGGGCGGATTTGCCGCAATGGGAAGTAAAAGGGATGAAGGATATTTCCGATCAATACGACAAGCTCGGTTTTAAAAATTGGCTTTACGGCAGAAACGGCAATTCGGCAAAGCTCGATCTGCAATTTAATGACACCATTCCGATTGATTTCTTCCAAACGATGTTTAAATGGTCGAATCCGTCAATGGAATACAGCTCATTTGACCATATTGTCATTCCGTTTAATGAGAATAAGACAAATAAGAAGATTTACATGGTCTCATACAGCAAGCAGCTGATTTTGGAAGTGACTGTGGAATCGGCGAATTACCGCAATCTGATGAATGAGCTGTACAGCAAAAAGTCGAGTATGCCGTTATACCACCTCTATTCGGTCGGAAAAAGCAAAGAATTTCTCATGCCGAATGCGCGGTTTAATATGAAGGAAAAAGAATTTATCACTGAAACCATTAAGACGAACCTGTTTAAGCAGACGCTTTTTAATGATCCGAGCACGGTCAGAGAAGACCCGAATTACAATCGGAATGTGCTGACTGACGGAATCAGCCGTCTGGAAATCAATTCGACACAGCGGCAGATTCAATTCCAGCATCGGAACCTGGCACAAAGCGCTTCTTATCAAACAGGCGAGCTGATTAAGAAAAGTTATAAATATTTAGAGGATACGGGAAGCTGGACGGATCATTATCAATTTTTCAATGTGAGTGATAACCAGCAGCTGAGTTTCTACATGTTTAAAGATCAAATGCCCGTGATCAACAGCACGTCTAAGCCTTTCGGCTCCGGACCTGTTTTGACCCTGCAATGGGCCAATGACGAGGTTCTCAGCTACAAGCGGCCGAACTATGTTCTCGGACCGAATCCGATTAAAACAAAAGACGTAAAAATGATGAACGGCAATGAGGTTGTGTCTCTGCTGGAGCAGCAGGATAAATACGACGTGAATAAAATCGACCAGATCTTCCTGTCCTATCAAATGGTTTCTTCATCAACGAATGATCTCGTTGAACTGGAACCCGTCTGGAGTATGAAAATCAACGGGAAGATCGTCCCGATTACGAAAGATCTGCTGGGGAAGGAGGAGGACGATAATGGAGTGGAATAAGACAAAAACGATCTTCATCATTGCCTTCCTCATCCTCGATATTTTTCTCGGCTATCAGTTTTTTGAAAAACGCTCGAGCAGTGAATACGAAGTGATTAAAAATTCAAACGTGGAAAAAGACATGGAAATGGATCATATCACATTCGGCAACCTGTCTTCTGATTCCGCGACGGGCTACCGGCTGACGGCGGGCCAAAAGGTATTTACCGCCGAAGATATTGATGCTTTGAAAGATCAAAAGCCTTTAATGGAGATGCCGGCGGATGATCACAAGGTTACGACGCTGAAAATGAAATTTACCGATCCGGTCGGTTTATCGAAGCAAAAAACGCAGGAGGATGCGGAATCGCTCGTCAGCTCTAAAGTAACCGGCGGTGAAAAATATAAACTGTGGAAAGTCGACAAGGATAAAAAACAAATCATTTTTTACCAGATGTATGACGGCCAGTTTATTTATCAGGATTTTGACTCGTCCACGGATGCGATCGGACAGGTGATTCTGCATCTGAACGATAAAAACGAGGTCGTATCTTACGAGCAGACCATGCTGGAGTCATTCAAGCGAATCCAGACGGAGAGCCTGATTCCTGAGCTGGATGCGGTCGAATTATTGTATTCTCAAAATTACTTAAAAGCGAATTGCGCCGTTAAAAGCGTTAAGTTCGGCTATATTGCCCAATATCCGCTGACAAGTACGCAGGTGCTGGCGCCGGTATGGAGAATTACAATTGAAGATAAGTCAAAAGGGACGAAGAAAAAGACACTGCAAACGTACACTGTGAACGCATTGGAAAGCACAGTCATTGATAACAATCAAAATAAATAATGGAGTGAGACACAATGGGCTTGCAATTTAGCGTGCTTGCGAGCGGGAGTACCGGAAACGCGTTTTATCTGGAGACAGAGGAGCACTCTTTTCTGGTGGATGCCGGCCTGAGCGGTAAAGCGATGGACGGGCTGATGGAGAGAATCGGCCGCAAGATAGACGACGTCGACGGCATCTTTGTCACTCACGAGCACAGCGACCATATTAAAGGGCTCGGCGTCATTGCGAGAAAGTACGGTCTTCCCGTCTACGCGAATGAAAAGACGTGGAAAGCGATGGAGAATCAGATCGGCAAGCTGGATACCGGACAAAAGTTTTTGTTCCCGATGGAAAGCGTGAAATCCTTCGGCGGGCTTGATGTTGAGTCATTCGGCGTCTCTCATGACGCGGCTGAGCCGATGTTTTATGTTTTCCACTACCAAGGCAGAAAGCTCGCGCTGATGACGGACACCGGGTATGTGAGCGACAGAATGAAAGGCATTATCCGTTCGGCCAATGTGTTTGTGTTTGAAAGCAACCATGATGTCGGCATGCTGCAAATGGGCAGATACCCTTGGAGCATTAAGCGGCGGATTTTAAGCGATGTCGGCCACGTCTCGAATGAAGACGCGGCCCTCGCCATGACTGATGTCATCGGCGACGGCACATCGCGCATCTATTTGGCGCATCTGAGCCAGGACAATAATATGAAGGAACTGGCGAGAATGTCCGTGCAGCAGACATTGGCTGCGAAAGGATTTGTCGCCGGGGAAACGTTTCAGTTATTTGATACCGATCCGAAAATCCCGACGCCGCTGTGCGCCGTGTAATTTTTCCAAATGAATCATGATTATTAATCCGCGATCTGACCCACACTATAAGCAAATCGAGTACTCTTGAAAGGATTTGAGATAGGGTGGATTATAATCGCGATGATGAACAGTACGCCTCCGAACAGCCCCGCCGCAGCAAGAGAGGGTACTTTCTATCAAGTCTGATCGGCGTCATCGTCGGGGCCGCGCTCATGGCTTTCCTGCTGCCGTACTGGACAGGCGGAGACCATGGAGAAAGCAGCAAAAGCACCAGCCAGCGTCTCGGCAGCGAACAGGTGAAAACAGTCAACGTAAATGTCAACGATGCTGTCACGAATATGGTCAGCCGTGTATCAGATTCGGTAGTCGGTGTTCTCAATATCCAAAAGACCGATATTTGGGGAGAGGGCGGCGAAGCGGGAAGCGGGTCGGGCGTCATTTACAAAAAGAACGGAAACACTTCTTATATCGTAACCAATCACCATGTCATTGCAGGTGCGACTGAAATTGAGATCAGCCTGAAGGATGGCTCACGCGTGCCTGCTGAGCTGATCGGGAGCGACCGTCTGATGGATCTTGCCGTGCTGAAGGTGAAGTCTGATAAAATCAAATCGGCCGCCCAGTTCGGCAATTCTGATCAGGTCAAAGTCGGAGAACCGGTCATTGCGATCGGAAATCCGCTCGGGCTTGAATTTGCGGGATCAGTGACACAGGGGATCATTTCAGGCACGGAAAGGGCAGTGCCCGTTGACTCAAACGGCGACGGACAGCCGGATTGGAATGCGGAAGTGCTGCAGACCGACGCCGCGATTAATCCCGGCAACAGCGGAGGCGCTTTGATGAATATATCGGGCAAGGTGGTCGGCATCAATTCAATGAAGATCGCTGAATCCGCCGTTGAAGGCATCGGCCTGTCCATCCCGTCAAAGCTTGTCATTCCCGTTATTCAGGATTTAGAAAAATACGGAGAAGTCAGACGGCCTTTCCTCGGTATTGAGATGAAATCCTTAACGGATATTGCGAGCTACCATTGGAGCCAGACGCTGAAACTTCCGAAAGGCATTAAAACCGGGGCGGTCATTATGGGTGTCGACGCGTTTTCACCGGCCGGAAAAGCGGGTTTGAAAAAGCTCGACGTGATCACCGGGTTCGACGGACATAAGGTCAATGACGTTGTGGATCTCCGTGAGCGCCTGTATCGCAAAAAGATCGGCGACCGTGTGAACATCACGTTCTACCGTTCGGGAAAGAAAAAAACAGCGGAAGTCAAACTGACAGAAGCGGATCGATTACAGAAATAAAAAAACAGCCCGGACATCCGGGCTGTTTTTTATTGATTTATTTGTTAATATTATACTATTATGAAAACGGGGAGGTGAAACACATGAAAACGGCTGATGTGATCATCGTATTGAATGAAATTGAAGGTGAATGTGAAGGAAGAATTATTTTAGAATGCAGAATTTAAGAACATGAAACATGTCATATCAAACGTCCTTTTTCAGGGCGCTTTTTTTATGCCTTTTTTCAGAAGCCATAAAAAAGAACTGAACGTGGGTCACAACACGTTCAGTTAAAAATGGGTATATTTAGAAAAAGGTAGACATGAACTTAGAACTTTGTGATTGAAACAGACTGGTGCTGCTGAATTGAAGCGGCAGATGAAACTGCCGGCAGCTTATTTTTTGTTATTTACAGATGGCTCCGTTTTGAGCGTTTACTTTCACCGTTTGTTCCGTATGGTTTTGGGCAGTGATTTTCACGATGTACTTGTAGACGCCGTTTTCTTTCTTCATTTCAGACGATTTAACAGCGCCTTTGCAATGGCTGAGCGCGATGGAATGCGCTTTTTTAGAAGCGATCATCACTTGTTTTTTCTGCACTTCTTCTTTCAGGACTTTTCCGCTTTTGCCGTCCATGTGGAGCGTATGAAGCTTGCCGTCCTGGCCGAATATGCTGACAACATAGACTGATACGCCGTTTTCTTTTTTCATTTGAGCGGATTTCACAGCGCCTTTGCAATGGCTGAGTGCGAACGATTCCGCTTTTGCACGGGTCATGTGTTGCTGGTTATTCTTTATATCATGTTTGACGATTTTGCTGTTTTTACAATTGATATGGAATGTGTGAAGCTTCCCGTCTTGTCCTGACACCTGAACCACGTAAACCATAGCGTTATGTTCGGTCTTCAGCTCAGAAGACTTCACTGTTCCTTTGCAATTCTTCACGGCGATTTTTTCAGCGCCGGATTTTGAGATGAATTGCTGTTTCTTTTCAATTTGGTGTTTCACGACTTTTCCGCTGGAGCTGTTGACATTGACGGTGTGCTGCTTTCCTTTTACGTCAAGGACGTTGACAACATATACGTAAGCGCCGTTGACTTTTTTCATTTGCGCTGATTGAACGGCGCCTTTGCAGCTGCAGTTTTTCAATGCGGTCTCTTTCGCTTTAGAGATAGAAACGGAAGCCTGCTGTTTCGTTTCCACTTTCGTCTGCGCTGCGTCATCCTTATGAATGACAGCCGCATGCGCTGAAGTTAAAGAACTGATTGAAAGTATGGTCCCCAGTGCAGCTCCTGATAAAACTTTTGTAATTCCCATCATATATTCCTCCTTAAACATTTCATTGTTGGCTTCCCAACTAAGGCTTATTGTAAAGACCCAAACTGAAAACAACATGAATCTAAGCTGAAAACTTCCTGAATTCAGCGGATTTTCAGCTTAGATTCAGTTTTGTTTCAGATAAAAGCGAATAATAGAAGGGGAAGCGAAAAAAATAAACACAGGCTGATACATCTAAGGAGAGACTGCATCATGGATAAGTTGAAAGGCATCAAGGTGCTGATTGTAGACGACGAGCCCGCCATCATTGATTTTTTAACGATGGGGCTTGTCAATGAAGGGTTTGAAGTGATGTCCGCGGCAGACGGGATGTCGGCGATGAATCTTGTGAAAACATTTCAGCCTCATATTGCCGTTTTGGACGTGATGATGCCGGGAATGGATGGGCTTGAGCTGTCAAGGATGCTTAAGAAAACAAGCAATACCGCCATCATCATGCTGACCGCGAAGGATGAAGTAGAGTTTCGCGTAAAGGCGCTGATTGAAGGCGCTGATGATTACATGATCAAACCGTTCAGCTTTGAGGAGCTGCTTGCCAGAATTTACGCAAGAATCCGCAACCAGTTTCCGCATCTTTTCGATGAGGTGGTGCTCGGCCCCTTCCGAATCGATGACCGGAGCAGAGAGATTTTTTACAATGAACAGCCTTTGAAGCTGTCCGCCACCGAATATGAACTGCTGAAATGTTTAGTGCTCCGCCACGGAACGGTTCTCAGCAAAACGAGGATTCTCGATCAGGTATGGGGCTATGATTTTTACGGGGAAGACAATATCGTCGAGGTGTACATCCGTTCTTTGCGCGAAAAGCTGAAGGACAAAGAACACAAGGTGATTCGCACGGTTCGGGGCGCCGGGTACAGGGTGGATCTGGCATGAAACGGCTGTACAGAACCCTGCGATTCCAGCTCCTGTTCAGGTCACTGGCGATTTTGGCCTTGCTGTTATGTTTCATCGGCGGCACTCAGTACATGTTTATGACACGGACGATGTATGAAAATCAGGCGATCAGCATTCAGAGTTATATCAATTCAATGGATCAAAGCGTATGGAGGTCAATCAAAACCCTTGCCCGTTCCGAAACATCGGCTCATCCGAATTTGATTTACCCAGGGGTGACGGTTGCTTTTATCAATCAATCATACAAGATGTCTGTTTTATCAGAAGACCCGCACGCGGGGGCCGCTCCTTCTTTCCCGAAAAAAGTGTATCAGGATGCGCTGACAGATACAATGGCGCTTCACTATCAGGTGGCTCACAATAAGGCGGGTGAGGAAATCATCGTCGTGTTTCAGGCGATTTCCGTTGACGGCAGGCAGGCGGGAGTTGTGCAGATGAGCACGCTGACCCAGCCTCTGAATGATTCGCTTTTCCGCCAGATCAGCATTTTCGCGGTGCTTTCCTTTGCGGCTTTGGTCATCGGACTGTTTGTTTTCTTGCCGGTGATCCGGCTCACACTCAAGCCGCTGTCCCGCATTGTGCGTATGATGGGTGACATTAATGCCGGCAGTCTCGATAAACGGCTGCCGATCGATAGGAAGCAGGCCGAAATTGAGTCATTGGGCATCTCCATCAATCAGATGCTGGAACGGATTGAAACCTCTTTTCAGGCGGAAAAAGAAGCGAAAGAACGAATCCGGCAGTTTGTATCAGATGCATCACATGAGCTGAGAACGCCGCTTACCTCCATTCACGGCTTTATCGAAATTTTAATGCGCGGAGCGGCGGAGAAGCCGGAGCAGAAAGAAAAAGCGCTTCAAAGCATGTACGCGGAATCCGCCAGGGCAAATAAGCTGATAGAGGATCTTCTGTTTCTCGCGAAGATTGACCGGGTGCCGAGCTTTGAAATGAAAAAAGGCGCATTGGGAGACGTCATTTTGGAAATGGAGGCTCAGCTGAAGCTGCTCGCGAGAAACCGGAAGCTCGAGTTCTTTGTCGATCAAAAGATAGAATCCGTTTTTGACAAAGACAAAATGAAGCAGGTCATTCTCAATCTATTTTACAATGCGGTGCAGCATACGGATGAAGACACGGGTGTCATCACCGTCTCCCTGCAGAAAGACGGAGGAATCATGCTTATGATTGCGGATAACGGAACGGGAATCGCTCCGGAGCATGTGCCTCATTTGTTTGACCGGTTTTACAGGGCGGAAACCTCCCGATCCCGTCAATCCGGCGGCGCGGGGCTGGGTCTTGCCATTACAAAAACCATTATCGACAGCCATAACGGAACAATTGAAGTGAAAAGTGAGCAGGGAAAAGGCTCCGTGTTCATCATCCGGCTGCCGGGATAAACCGGGAAGCAGGAAGAAATATCACAATTTATATATAAATTCTAAATTTTCAAAAAATAACTTGTCCTTTTCCAATATTGATGATAATATCTAGTTATTGGTAAAGGGGGTGTGTACTGATGAAGATTGAAGAACTTGATCTTGATACAGAAACAGCAAGCTTGGTGCATCGCTGCTAGTAAAGCCGTGACTCCCCTCATTGGGGAGTTATTATCTTTCAGGGGGTATGTCATGATGTCAACTGACTGTAAGCGCTGGAAGTTTAAAGACAGCGTGCAGGTGCTGACCTACACGGCGCATATTATCATTCAATATCGAAAGGCGATTAAGCTTGCGCATACGAGTGAGATCAAAGAGGCGGTTGAACGGCTGATCACCGGCTGTGAAAAACAAGAGCTTTCTGATCTTCTGGGAGAGGAAGCGGGAAACCAGTTTTTCGATGCGTTAATGAAATTGGATGCTTTAATAGAGCCATGGCAAAACGGCCGTGAAGGCCGCATCACTGAAAAGCAGCTGTACCATTTTGAGAAATACAACCAAAACCCCAATCTGATCCAAAACAGATTAGACGGCAGCAGGGCAGCGATCGTGGGTCTGGGGGGCGTCGGAACGATCATTCTTCAAAACCTTCTGGCGGCGGGCATGCAGCATTTTATTCTCATTGATTTCGATGCCGTATCAGTACATAACCTGAACAGACAATTCGTCTATAATAAATCTTCTGTAGGCAAATTAAAGATCTCAGAATGCAGAGATTATATTGCGGGTATCAATCCCCATGCGGACGCAGCACTTTACCATCAGGAAATTACACAGCCGCAGGACCTGCGTGTGTTAGATCCGTATGAAATTGATATCGTCATAAATGCCGCTGACAAACCCCATAACATTTCTGAATGGGTTTACCGGTATTGTAAGGAGCGGAATATCGCGTTTATGACCGGGGGTGTCGGCAGCTTCAGCGGCCAATGGGGGCCTCTGCTCACGCCTGAATCCTATCAATCCGGCGTCACTTATGAAAAAAACATGCCGGCCGGACTTCTGAACTGTTACCCCGATGAACCGATCAAAGGTTCCTTAGGAGCGACAAACGGTATTATATCCTCGTTTATGTCTCATGACATTATCACATACCTTGCAGGCGGAAGCCCGAAATCCCTGAATACCCGCATCGGCCTGGACTTTGACGGCCTTCATATTACAGAAACGAAGCTTTCTCAAAAGGAAAGCGCTTTATGAAGACGATGCATCGTACGGCGAGAAAACCGGGCGACCCTCTGAAAATAGAAATCGACACAAGCCCGATACGCTTGAACCCATTAGATACGCAGGATTACACAAGCAAGATGATTTGCAGCATTATGTATGAAAGTCTGCAGGACGGCTATAACTGCCGGATCATCCGCAAAGATCCCCGCACCTGTCAGGTGGACATTCACCCGGACTATTTAGGTGACGCCGAGGGTGTGGTTCAAACGATCATCTATCATCTGACGAAAGAAAATCAAAGCCCCCATCTCGGCAGTTTCCTGAACATAAAACAGGCCGTTCCGTATGTAAAAGGCCTCGTCTCATCCGATCAGCTCGGGGTGAACGTAACGGGCGAAAAACGCTTTGAAGTCACCTTGGACGAGCCGTCTGATGAGATAGAAGCCGTTTTGCAGAGCAGCTTTCTGATTCCGGGGACCGCCGGGGGCGATGTGCCGGAAAACGGCCCGTACCGATTCAAGCGAACGTTTGAAAAGGGGCTGGAATTTGAGCGGAATCCGCAATATAAAATGACGCCCGCGGATCACCGCACGGTTCAGACCATCCAATTTATTTTGAATGATGATCTGGAAAAAAGCATCGGGCTGTACGAAGCGAATCAAACGGACGTGACCTGCCACACCCAGTTTCATCATTCAAACATGAGGTATCGGCAATATGCTGATTTTAAAGAAAATCATTTGCCGATGTTATTTACCTTCAAGGTAAAGGACGACATGCTGAGAACTTTTATTCAGCATTATTTTGATAAACAAAAGCTGGCCGGGGATTTGGGGCATATCATCACACCGACTGATTCACTTATCGGTATATGGGAAAGCGGGAGGACACCGCAGAAAGATCCGCCCCTTTTGACAAGAGAAGAGCCGATCCGAATCGTTTATGCCGATTATTATCCCAACGGAGAGATCATTGAAAGGCTGGCTGATCTGTTTCGGCGGGCCGGAGCGGACGTATCCGTCTCACGCGTCAGTCATTTCAATGATTATTATCATATGGATAAAAGCGGGTTTGATATTGAGCTCCATTTGTTCCTGCCGGCTTACATGCATGAGCTGAGCTATATCAAATATTTCATCCGCGACATCAGCGATCCGGAGAAGAAAAAAACGATCATTGATGCCATAGGATCTGAAAAAAAGAAGGAACTTTTTGGGTTATTCGAGAATACAACTCATTATTGCCCAATTTGTTTTGGGAAAAGTCTGTATCTGCAAGATCCATGTATAGAGGGTTTTAGTGTAAAGACTGACGGGCTCCTTTCTGTTCATGATGTTAAATGCAGATAGCTGGAAAGGGGTATTCATTTGCGGAATCGAAATTTGCTTTACTTCTCCGGTTTTTTCGGAAACTTCTTTTTCGAACGGGGAATTTGGATTTTATATTTAACAAGCATGAATTATTCATTGTTTCTTGTGGGCATCCTGCAATCGGTCCTGAATTTGGCGATGTTTCTGGCGGAAGTGCCGAGCGGCGTCATCTCGGACAGAATCGGGAGAAAAAAATCGCTCTTGCTCGGCCATTTTATGGTCATTATCTATTTGGTGATGTTCCTGAGCTTCCATAACTTCATCGCCCTCTTCATCGCCCATATTATATACGGTATCGGGCTGACGTTTATATCAGGAACGGATCACGCCTTTTTGTTTGATTCACTGAAAGAACAAGGGAAAGAAAAGTGGTACGGCAAATCCATCGGAAATTATAACGGACTTGTCATACTCGGTCTTGCGATTGCCATGGGCATCGGCGGCTACTTGCAGGAAATATCATGGTCGTATGTGTTTATCGCCGGGATTGTCACTCAGCTGATTGCGATGGCGGTCATTACACAGCTGACGGAAATCAAATTTGAAAACAGTGAACACGAAACGCAGACGGTCGGTGACATCTTAAAAGAAGTCAAAGATTTCTTCAGGCTGAACAAAGCCTTTAAATATCTGGTGCTGTCACTCTCCGTTTTCTTTGCGATTACATCGGTTTTTTATATGTACGGACAAGATTTGTTAAGTCAG
The DNA here is from genome assembly GCF_011800725.1 of Bacillus sp. EKM208B. NCBI lineage: Bacteria > Bacillati > Bacillota > Bacilli > Caryophanales > Bacillaceae > Bacillus > Bacillus sp. EKM208B. Next base: position 94,112 of record NZ_JAANHO010000001.1, read on the forward strand.
GAAGGGCTGTCCGTGCGCAATATATCCATTATTTTTGCGGGACTGTCCATCTTGCAGGCGCTGTGCTCCATCTTTTCTTCCAAGCCGGCGGAAAAATTCACGCCGAGGCGCGTGCTTCTGCTGACATTCTGCATCATCGGGGCGGCCTATCTGTTTATACCTTCGGGCAGTCTGTACGTGACGATTGCAGCTTTTGTCGTCATTAACGCGCTCTATGATGTGATAGAACCCGTATCCAGTCAGGTGGTGAATAATGAGATTCCGTCCAGAACGAGAGCAACGCTGCTGTCCATTATCAGTTTGATGACCTCGCTCTTCATGTTCATTGCCTTTCCGTTTATCGGATTCTTAACGGACTATTTTGATTCAGCTTTGCTGCTGACCGCAATCGGGGTATTATCCATCTTGTTGTCGCTGTTTATGATGCTCAGCTTTTACAAACTGAAAGCGAGCGTCGCCATCCAGAATAAAGTCGAGCTTTGAACCAGAATGACAAAGGGATGATGTGAGTTGCTGAATATTCATAATCTTACGGTAAATTTAGCGGGAGATACCATTTTCAAACAAGTTTCTTTTTTCATCAATGAAGGCGAAAAAGTGCTCGTGGCCGGGCCGAACGGTTCCGGCAAAAGCACGCTGTTCAGGGTGCTTTCCGGAGAGCTTGAGGCAGATGAAGGAACGATTGCGATCAACAAAGGGGCGAAGGTCGGTTTGCTGAAGCAGATCGCTGATCCCCATGAGGATCTGACGTTGTATCAATATCTGGAAAAATCGTTTGAAGCTCTCGCGGCGATCCAGAAGGAAATGAAGGCCATTGAGCTGAAGCTTTCGGAACCGATGAGTGATGACGAGCTGACTGCTTTATTGGAAAAGTACAGTCAATACACGGAAACATTTGAGCGGAACAACGGCTACCAGATGCATGCGATGATTGATGAAGTATGCAATGGGCTCAGCCTCAGCGAATTAAAGGATCAGCCGTTTTCAAAGCTGAGCGGCGGCGAAAAGACAAAAGCCGGCCTTGCTGAAATTTTAATCCGCAACGACGACGTTATACTGCTGGACGAGCCGACCAACCATTTGGACGTCCATGCGATTGAGTGGCTTGAAGGGTTTATTAAAAAATCGAACAAAACCATTCTGTTTACGACCCACGATAAAACGTTTGCCGATCAAACGGCGATGAAGGTGCTCGAGATTGACGATACCGAGGTGAAGATTTGGCCTTACGGATTCAGCGAATACTTGAAAAAGCGGGAAGAATTCATCATCGCCCAGTTTGAGAAATATGAAGAACAGCAGAGAAAAATACAGAAGATGAAGGAATCCATCGCCCAGCTGAGAGATTGGGCCAACCGCTCGAATCCGCCGTCTGTCGGCCTGCACAGACGCGCGAATAATATGGAAAAGGCGCTGAAAAGGATTGAGCTGATCAATAAGCCGGTCCGGACGGAGCAAAAATTAAAAAACGCATTTCAGGAAGCGGGCGCCGGTTCAAAAGATATTGTGTTCATTGAAAACGGAAAGGTGACCAACGGATCTTCCCTTTTATATCAAAATGTGAACCTGCGCATAAAGCATAAAGACAGAATCGGCATCGTCGGCAGAAACGGCGTCGGCAAAACAACGCTGATCCGCTGCATCATCGGGGAAAGAGAACTGTCGGACGGCACCATTAAAGTGGGGGAAAATCTTAAGATAGGCTACATTGATCAAAAGAGCCACGTCGGAGATTCGAGTCAGACGATTCTGCAATTCTTTAAAGAAAATCTGCTGACTGAAGAGGGCATGGCCCGGAATATGCTGGCCAAGTACGGATTTTACGGGTCGTCGGTCTTTAAAAAACTTTCCGTCCTGTCGGGCGGTGAAAGAATCAGGCTGAAGCTGTCCATCTTAATGGAAAAAAAGCTGAATGTCCTGATCCTGGATGAGCCGACCAACCACTTGGATATTGAATCTCAGGAAATTCTCGAAAACAGCCTGATGCAGTTTCAAGGCACCATCATCTGCGTTTCTCACGACAGAAACCTGCTGGAGAAGTTCAACAAGATTTTCTGGCTTGAGAATCAAAACGTCACCATCTTTTCAGGTCCATACAGTTACGCCAAACAAAAAAAACGGCAGATTGCCGAATAAAAGGGGAATGGATATGACCATTGACAGACTGACAATCAATGAGTTATCGTACGATCTTTTTGTAAGCGAGTATGCTGATAAGAAACCTTTTATTTTGACGGGGGCAATGGATCACTGGGAATGCAGGCCGTGGACGCTTGAATACATTGATGAACACTATGGAGACAGAATGGTCACCATCCGGAAATCAGATATCGAAGGGGTCAAAACGTTTAAACAAGTAAAGCTTTCCAACTATATCGAGTACATTGATCAGAATGATGACAAATGGTACTGTGACTGGAATTTTACGCAGCTGAACCAAAATGACTTAGACCTTGTCTATTCCGCACCCGAGTATTTTACAAAAGACACATTGAGAGCGGATGAAGAAACGGGACGGGACTGGAAATGGTTCTTTCTCGGTTCTAAGCAGACAGGCACGCCGCTGCATCAGGATTTTAACAACACGCACGCGTGGAACGGCGTCATCTTCGGGGAGAAGGAATGGATCTTCTATCATCCGGACGACTCTCCGTATTTGTACGAAGGAAATATCAATGTCTTTGATGAAAAAGACATTGAGCAAAAACCGCTGGTGCAAAAGGCGTCTCCGATCCGCTTCAGACAAAAGGCGGGAGAAATCATTTACGCGCCGCGCCATTGGTGGCATCAAGTCGAGAATACGGAACATACATTGGCAGTGAGTGAGAACTTTTGGTTTACCGGAGAGCGGCTTGCCAATCAGATATAAACGAAAGGCTGAGGAGCATCTCAGCCTTTTTTTGTATGGATTCATTTCATCCGGTCCAGACCGAATTTTTTCAGGCGGTATTGCAGGCTCTGTCTGCTGATTCCGAGCTCGTTTGCCGTTTTGGATATGTTATTGCCGTGTTTTCTCAGGGTTTTTTCGATCATGTATTTTTCGAAGTTTTCCATTTTGTCTTTTAAATCGGTGCCGGGCTGGGTGCTTGCGGCGGCTTTGCTTTCCGTGTCAGCGGGTTTGATTTTCATCCGGTATTGGTAAGGCAGGTGGGCTGCCGTAATCGTCGTTTCATCCGTCATAAAGTTCATGGCGCCTTCAATCATATGTTCAAGCTCGCGAATGTTGCCCGGCCAGTCATATTCCAGGAAGAATCGCTGCACATCGTCACTGATCGAATCGACATGCATTTGAAACAGGTGGTTGTTTTTCTGGATAAACACTTCGGCCAGAGGCAGAATGTCTTCCTTGCGCTCCCGGAGCGGGGGAATGATCAGCGTGACAACGCTTAAGCGGTAGTATAAATCTTTGCGCAGCCGCTCTTCTGAAATGGCGGTGATCGGGTCTTCATTCATCGTGGCGATGATGCGGACGTCAATCGGTTTGTCCTGAGCTGATCCGATGCGCCTGATTTTCTTTTCCTGAAGGGCGCGGAGCAGTTTTGCCTGCAGGCTGAGATTGAGAGAGTTGATCTCATCGAGGAGCAGGGTGCCTCCCTGTGCCTGCTCAAATAAACCGGGCTGGTCGATGGCTCCGGTAAAGGCGCCTTTTTTCGTGCCGAATAAAATACTTTCGACCAGACTGTCCGGCAGGGCGGCGCAGTTTTGTGAGATGAACGGGGCGCCTGAGCGCTGGCTGCCGTTGTGAATGCTTTGGGCGAACAGTTCCTTGCCCGTTCCCGTCTCGCCGGCCAAAAGCACCGATGATGATGTGCGGGTTGCCCGTTTCGCGTTTTCGATGACTTCCCGAATAACCGGGCTGTTGCCGAGAATACTGTCAAACGTGTAGCTGTTCTGTTCTTTCCTGTGCATGTTCTCCCTGATCAGCCGTTCGAGCTTGGTGACGTCCTTGGCGATTTCTACGGCGCCCTTGATTTCGCCGTTTTGCACAATCGGGAAGGTGTGGTTGATCGTCGTGATTTCCTGGCCTTTGTTATTGAAATAGCTTTGCTTCACGTTTTTAATCGTTTTGCCTTCTTGAAGGGCCTGAACGAGCGTGCTGTCCTGCTGATTGGAAAACATAAATACATCAGTCAGGTTTTTATGCAGGACGTCCCGTTCATCCATATCTTCAATCTGCATCATTTTCTTATTGTAAATGACGGTGCTGCCCTTCTCGTCCACCACATGCAGCCCGACATCAATCTCTTCCAGAATGCTTTGTAACACGAGTGTGTAAAATTCGCTGGTTGTGTGCAGTTCAATTCCCCCTCTCAATCGTCTTAACATTCATTATTTTAAAATAAATCGAACGGAAAACGCAAAAAAATGTTGCGCTTGAACGATATTTAAAAATAAATGGAAATTTAGTTAATAAAACCATTGACTTTTTTAGGAAAATGGTTGATATTTAGATATATACTTAAATATCTAAATCATGTACGTATGAGAGGGGGAAAGTTTTTGAATAAAGCTTTTAAAGCACTGGCCGATCCTACAAGGAGAAGAATTTTGGACTTATTAAAGAAACAAGACATGACAGCTGGTGAAATTGCGGAACACTTCGACATGTCAAAACCCAGTATTTCTCATCACCTTACCATATTGAAAAATACTGATTTGGTTCACGATGAGAGGAAAGGCCAATTTATTATGTATTCATTAAATGCCACTGTATTACAGGATCTTATAGGCTGGTTCTTTTCTCTGACTGATTCAGAACATGATAATAAGAAAGGCGGGGAATCATGAAAAAATATTTCTTTTCAGCAGGAATCATAGTTTTAACTGTTTTCACATGGGCTTTCACATATTCATCTTTACCGGACAATTTGGCGACACACTGGGGATTAAACGGAAGCGCAAATGATTACACTTCTAAATTTAATGCAATGGTGATGCTTATTGGCATCATGATTATTCAATATATTTTAATGGTTATCATCCCTAAGATTGATCCTAAAAATAACTACAAAACATTTATCCGGCCATATATGGCTATATTTAATACATTGTTTGCGGTTCTGTTTGTCATTAATCTGATGACCATCTTGACCGGCCTGGGATATGATCTCCCTATATCTTATTTAGGAAACTTTATAGTGGGAGTCATTTTCATGGTGTTTGGAAACTTTATTCAGAAAGTTAAGCCTAATTACTTTTTAGGGATAAGAACGCCTTGGACGCTGAGCAGTGAAAGAGTTTGGAAGGATACACACAGGGTTAGTTCGAAAATTTTTGTCTTAGCGGGCATACTCATGATGCTTGCAGCTTTTTTGCCGCCGGTGTATAGAGTGTCAGTCATTTTCATTGCGGCAATCGGCTGTATTATATTATCTTTACTATATTCTTACATTGTATATCAGAGACAATTGAATAAATAACTGTTGAGTAGGAGCAATCTAATTGGATTGCTCCTATTTTGTCAGCGGAAAACGCAAAAAAATTTTGCGCTTGGCTGAAGTTTGCACGCAAACTGCCGGAAAATTTTGCGGGAAAAGAAAGAATGCTGGCGAAACATCCCGTTTTTTCGGATTGGCACGGAACTTGCTTTATAAAAAGGGAAAGCAAGATCTAATGTTGAATGATTACAAAACAAGGGGGAATCAGATTATGTCAGCTTTCACAAAATCTCAAGAAATTATCAGCCAAACTTCACATTACGGCGCGAACAACTATCATCCTCTGCCGATTGTTATTTCCGAGGCGCAGGGTGTTTGGGTAAAAGACCCTGAAGGTAATCAATATATGGATATGCTGAGTGCTTATTCTGCGGTGAACCAGGGGCACAGACATCCGAAGATCATTCAGGCGCTGAAGGATCAGGCGGATAAAATCACTCTGACGTCACGCGCATTCCATAATGATCAGCTCGGTCCGTTTTATGAGAAAACAGCCAAGCTGACCGGAAAAGATATGATTCTGCCGATGAATACGGGGGCGGAAGCCGTTGAATCCGCTGTCAAAGCGGCGAGACGCTGGGCATATGAGGTCAAAGGAGTAGCGGATAACCAGGCGGAAATCATTGCGTGTATCGGCAACTTCCACGGCAGAACGATGCTTGCGGTATCCCTTTCTTCAGAAGATGAGTATAAACGCGGTTTCGGACCTATGCTTCCGGGTATAAAATTAATTCCATACGGAGACGCAGAAGCGCTGCGCCGGGCGATCACGCCGAACACAGCCGCTTTCTTATTCGAACCGATTCAGGGAGAAGCGGGCATCGTCATTCCGCCGGAAGGATTTTTACAAGAAGCGGCAGCCATTTGTAAGGAAGAAAATGTACTTCTGATCGCTGATGAAATTCAGACGGGACTCGGCCGCACAGGGAAAACATTCGCGGTTGACTGGGAAAATATCGTACCGGATATGTTCATCTTAGGCAAAGCACTCGGCGGGGGCGTCTTCCCGATTTCGTGCATCGCGGCGAACCGTGACATTCTCGGCGTGTTTAACCCGGGTTCCCACGGCTCGACATTCGGCGGAAACCCGCTCGCTTGCGCGGTATCGCTCGCATCTCTTGAAGTCCTTGAGGAAGAAGGGCTGGCAGAGCGTTCCCTTCAGCTTGGCCGTTATTTTAAAGAAGAGCTTGAGAAAATTGATAACCCGATCATAAAAGACGTGCGCGGACGCGGCCTGTTTATCGGCGTTGAACTAACAGAAGCGGCCCGCCCTTATTGTGAAAAGCTGAAAGGCGAAGGGCTTTTATGCAAAGAAACACATGATACCGTGATCCGTTTTGCACCGCCGTTAATGATTTCCAAGGAAGACTTGGACTGGGCGATCCAAAAGATCACAAACGTGCTTCAAAACGCGTAAAACCTTGATGCGGCAATGCTTTCCCTCGGCTTGTATGGAATTTACAAATAAAAAATTCAGCACACTCTATTTGCGCGGCGACAGTATTTTAGTATAATGTATCTTTATGTACGAAAATGAATTTCATATAACATTCATATACAAATAGAGGCTCTTTGGACAGCAAATCGGTTTCAAAGCACCGGCTTGGTTCCAATACAAGTTGCTGAAGGGGTGCAGAATAGTGAATACAAATCAAAAAGAGAATCAGCTTCAGCGCACAATGAAATCACGCCATTTGTTTATGATTTCTTTGGGCGGAGTGATCGGCACCGGGTTTTTCCTGAGTACCGGATTTACAATTAACCAGGCGGGACCGCTGGGCGCGGTTCTGTCTTATCTGGTCGGCGGCTTTATTATGTTTTTGACCATGCTCTGCTTAGGCGAGCTTGCGGTTGCCCTTCCCGTATCAGGGTCGTTTCAGACGTACGCAACCAAATTCATCAGCCCCGCTTTCGGTTTCGCATTCGGCTGGCTGTACTGGCTCGGCTGGGCGGTGACATGCGCCATTGAGTTTTTATCTGCGGGACAATTGATGCTCCGCTGGTTTCCTCATGTTCCCGTATGGGTGTGGTGCCTCGTGTTTGTCGGACTGATGTTTCTTTTGAACGCCATTACCACAAAAGCGTTCGCTGAGTCGGAATTTTGGTTTTCCGGCATTAAAATTGTAGTCATTCTGCTGTTTATTATTTTGGGCGGCGCCGCCATGTTCGGCCTGATTGACATGAAACACGGCGAGCAGGCTCCTTTCTTCTCTCATTTTTATGAGGATGGATTGTTTCCGAACGGCATTAAGGCTATGCTTATTACGATGATTACCGTAAACTTCGCGTTCCAGGGAACGGAGCTGATCGGGGTTGCCGCGGGAGAAAGTGAAAATCCCGAGAAAACGATTCCGCGCTCTATCCGGCAGACGGTATGGAGAACGCTTGTCTTTTTCGTTCTCTCCATCATCGTCATTGCCGGGATGATTCCGTGGAAGCAGGCGGGAGTGGTCGAAAGCCCGTTTGTCGTGGTGTTTGAACAAATCGGTATTCCATATGCCGCCGATATTATGAACTTTGTTATCTTAATTGCGCTGCTCTCAGTGGCCAACTCAGGCCTGTTTGCATCGACGCGTATCTTATATGCCATGGCGAACGAAGGACAAGCCTTTAAATCGCTCGGCAAAACAAATAAACGCGGGGTGCCGATGAACGCTCTGATCGTGACGCTGGCCGTCGCCTGCCTGTCACTGCTGTCTAAAGTGGCAGCGCCGGAAACCGTTTATATGTTTCTCTTATCATTAGCCGGACTAAGCGCGCAGGTCGGCTGGATCACGATTTCCCTGTCACAGCTGATGTTCAGACGGAAATACATCCGCGAAGGCGGCAAAGTGGAAGACCTGAAGTTTAAAACACCGCTGTACCCGGTGCTGCCTATTATCGGGCTGACGTTAAACACGGTCGTTCTGATCAGCCTCGCATTTGATTCAGAACAGCGGCTCGCCCTTTATTGCGGCATTCCGTTCATGGCGGTGTGCGTTATCGTCTATCATCTGTATGTAAAAAAGCATAAGCAGTCAGAAAAACAGATAGAGCTTTAAATCTTTTCGTGTCCAAGTCATCTTTGAGAAACCCGCACAGGACAACATACAACATGTTGAGGTGGAAAAACGGATGAACAAGAATATCTCAGTTATTGGAATGCCGATGGATTTAGGACAAGCACGACGCGGAGTAGACATGGGCCCGAGTGCCATCCGCTACGCGCATCTCATTGAACGGTTATCTGACATGGGGTATGCGGTGGAAGACTTAGGCGACATCCCCGTCAATCGTGAAAAACTCAAAAATGATGAAGAGCTGAAAAATCTGAACTCTGTGCTCTCGGGGAACGAGCAGCTCGCCCAAAAGGTGGACAGCGTCATTGAGAATGAGCGGTTCCCTCTCGTCTTGGGCGGCGATCACAGCATCGCGATCGGAACGCTGACAGGAACGGCAAAGCACTATAAACAGCTCGGCGTCATCTGGTACGACGCGCACGGCGACTTAAACACCCTGGAAACATCGCCGTCAGGCAATATTCACGGAATGCCGCTGGCCGTCAGCCTCGGCGTCGGGCACGACACATTGGTGAACCTGGGCGGGTATGCCCCGAAAATCAAGCCGGAGAACGTCGTCATCATCGGCGCGAGATCGCTTGATGAAGGCGAGCGTGAATACATTAAGGAAACAGGCATGAAGGTCTATACGATGCATGAGATTGACCGCCTCGGCATGACAAAGGTCATTGAAGAAACCATTGACTACTTGTCAGACTGTGACGGCGTTCACCTCAGCCTTGACCTCGACGGCCTTGATCCGAGCGACGCACCCGGCGTAGGCACGCCTGTCGTCGGCGGCATCAGCTACCGTGAAAGCCACTTGGCAATGGAAATGCTGTATGATGCCGACATCATCACTTCAGCTGAATTTGTCGAAGTCAACCCGATCCTCGATCACAAAAACAAAACCGGCAAAACAGCGGTCGAGCTGGTAGAATCTTTGTTAGGAAAAAAACTACTATAAAATATGCGCCTCCGCACTTGCGGGGGTTTTTTTGTTGCCACGAGGAAACTAGCGGGCTGTCACCCTCTTTTTAGACCTGTAAATATGATATATTTATTACACAAAATGGGAAAGGGAGGTGTCCTGACAGATGGCTGAAGTGATGGCCCACGAAACAGTTGCGAAAAAAATCAGTGACTGGTATGAGGAAATCAAAAAGCACAACACCGAATCGGCTGAGGCGTTAAGAGAACAACTGCTTACGGATCTGCAAAATATGACACAAAATCAAACGGTGCTCCTTTATTTTAATTTAATTGATTCCCGCTATAAGCTTTTGATGGAAGAGTATGAGAAAACAGACGGCATTTTAAAAACGATCCAGCTGAACGCCGATAAAGAAAAAACAGACCAGATGATTCAATACTATTATTATTTCTTTTCCGGAATGCACGAGTTTTACCGTAAACGGTTTATGAACGCAATAAATTTTTACCGGATTGCTGAAAGCAGGCTCCGGCACATACCGAATGAGATTGAAAGAGCCGAGTTTAATTATCAAGTGGCGATTGCCTACTATGAAATCCGCCAAAACTACTTTGCGATGAACCACGCGGAAAAAGCGTTGGAGATCTACAAAGCCAATGAAATGTACGCGGTCAGAGAAGCACAGTGTTTCATGGTGATCGGCTGTAACAGAATGGACTTGTTTCACTACCAGAAAGCCGAAGAGCTCCTGCAGACGGCGGTTCATCAAGCTGCCAAAGCGGGCGATCCGCATATTGAGGCGCTCGCCCACTTTAACGCAGGCATTTGCTATGAAAGACAGGAAAAGCTTGAGGAGGCGCGGGTCGAGTTTGAAACGGCTCTCGATCAAAAGGAGCATTTGCAATCAGCATATTCGGTGCGGAGTCTGTACATGCTGGCCAGAGTGTTATTGAAACAGGAACAGATGGCTGAGGGCCGGTTTTGGCTGCATAAAGCGCTGAATGCCGCTGAAGAAAAAAACGAGCCCGTATACACCCAAAAGCTGCGCATCTTACAGCATGTCTTTATTGACCAGAGTGAAGAATCGCTTGAATCAGCTTTCGCCGAGTTAAGAAGGAAAGAGCTGTGGAGTGACGTTTCCGATTTGTCGTATCAAGCCGCGGCGCATTTTAAAAAACAGGAGAATTACAAACTGGCGGCGAAGTATTTTCAGGAATCAATTGATGCCAATGACCAAATTTTGAGATTAACGGAGGGGATTCGTAATGAAAACATGTAAATTCATTGTACTCTCAGCAGCCTTGGCAAGTCTCATTTCGATTGGATTATTTGCACAAACTGGTTCAACGGCACAAGCCGACCAAATCATAAAACCGGCGGAAAACGGAGCCTTCGGATAATACTGCATGATATCGCTTTCGTGTAAGGAGTGATTCAATGGCTATCACGCTGCAGCCGATGACAGGACAAGAATTTCAGTCCTATCTCGCCCATTCAACCAAGCATTACGCTGAAGAAAAGGTAAAAGCGGGAACATGGCTGCCTGACGAAGCGCCGGAATTAGCGGAGCTGGCGTTTGAAGACCTGCTTCCTGACGGCTTGGAGACGGCCGATCACTATTTATGGACGCTGACATTGGACGGAAAGGAAAATGCCGGCTGGCTGTGGCTGCACGCCGATCCGGAACACCCGCAGCAGGACGCATTTATTTATGATTTCGGCCTTCATCCGCCTTTCCGCGGCAAAGGCTATGCAAAAGAGGCACTCGCAAGGCTGGAGGACAAAGCCAAAGACCTGGGTGTCCGCAAGATTTCTCTCCATGTGTTCGCTCATAACGAAACGGCTCGGAAGCTGTATGAGAAGACGGGATTTCTGGAGACGGATGTCATCATGAGCAAAAAGCTGTCATGAAAAGGGGCCCGCATGCTGGGCCTCTTTTGTTATTCATCTAACAATGTCATCATGTGTTTCGGATAACGCTCGCCGGCCGCCGTGCCGATCGGAAACATCTCATCCAACTGCGCCTTCACATCCTCGGGAAGCCCCATGTCGAGAGCGGCGAGGTTCTCTTCCAAGTAGTGTTTCTTTTTTGTACCCGGAATCGGAATGAGGTCATCGCCGTTTGCGAGAACCCATGCGAGCGCAAGCTGAGGAGCAGTGATATTCATTTCCCGGGCAATGGCGGTAAGTTTTTGGACGAGCCCTATATTCACCGCCAAATTGTCTCCCTGGAATCTCGGCGTTCTTCTTCTGTAATCATCGGCATCCAGCTGCTCGGTCGACGTCATCTTTCCGGAAAGAAAACCTCTGCCGAGCGGACTGTAAGGCACAAATGAGATGCCGAGCTCACGGCAGGCGGGCAGCACATGCTCCTCCGCTTCCCTGCTCCATAAAGAATATTCCGATTGAAGCGCGGCAATCGGATGAATGCGGACGGCGCGCCTGATCGTTTCTGCGGAAGCCTCTGACAATCCGATAAACCTCACCTTTCCTTCGTCTATCAGCTCCTTCATGGCGCCGACAGTTTCTTCAATCGGCACCCGCGGATCAACCCGGTGCAGATAGTAAAGGTCGATATAATCCGTCCCGAGGCGTTTCAGACTGGCGTCACACGCTTTTTTCACATAATCGGGCCGTCCGTTAATTTCGATAAACTCACCCTTTGCGCTTCGGACATAACCGAATTTCGTCGCGAGGCACAGCTCCTTTCTGAATGGGGCGAGCGCTCTGCCGACAAGTTCTTCATTCGCACCCAATCCATATTGATCAGCCGTATCAAACAAATTCACGCCGAGATGAACGGCATGATGCAGTGTGGAAATCGAATCTTCCTCACTCTGGCTGCCATAGTATTCCGACATGCCCATGCACCCTAACCCCATTGCGGAAACCCGCATCGAACCGATCGTTCTGTCCTTCATATGTCCTCCCCCTTTCTTGTATGATAACCGGATTTCCTGATATTTGAAAATGTTTTATGCATAAGATTTACATATTGTTATAAAATTTTTAAAAATCTGTAAATTGTATATTTTTTTATCGCAATTCCGTCATATAATACAAATGTGGAAAAATTATACTCGAAGAAAAGAGGCGAAGTCATGATGTGTAAAAAGCTGTTCAAAGCCGTCCTCCCGTTTGCCCTGTCATTCACCATGGTTCTGTCATTCTCCGGTATGAATGTAAAAGCGAAAGAAACAGAAGCAGCCCGCTACGCAAAAGAAATCGCAGACCTTCAGCAGGGCACGACTCCTCAAGACGTTCTCCAATCCGCCAAAGAGCTTGCCAAACAGAAGCACGTTTCAACAGAAGCAATTCTCAAGCAGTTTCATCAAGAAATCACAGCAGACAAGGTGCAAGGAAATGTAATCGTTTCCAAAGAAGGGCTCTCTGCAATGGGCGGATCATCAGGCACAAAAAAACTTCCGAAAAGCACGAAAGGCAATATTTATTACACGAACTCATACACGGCTTATTACAACCACGGGCATGTCGGCATGTATTCATCCGCTGATAAAATTGTTGAATCCGTGCCGGGAGACGGCGTCCGCCAGATTGCTTATAACGGCAGGGAAGTCGAAGACAATTCAATCGTCCAGACGGTGAAAGTCACTGATGCCCAAAAACAAGCCGCCGCTGACTGGGCCGTATCAAGAGTGGGGGATGAATACTCCTTCAACTTCGTCAATAACAGAAATACGGGCCATGAAGGCGCCAAAAACTGCTCAAAACTGCTGTGGTCGGCATTCCTTTTAAAAGCCGGGATTGATATCGACTCTAACGGCGGCTTAGGCGTATATCCGCGCGACATCACAAGCTCGTCCTACACAACCACGATTCTGACCATTCACTAAGGAGAACAACGTGAAAAAAATCATCTGGATACCCTTAGTAATCATCGCCGCCGCAGCGGTCTTATGCTTCTTCTATTTCCGCACGGAAGATCCTGCGGAGGTTGCGAGAGACACATTAAATGACCCTGATTTTCTGAAAGATAAAGAGACGCTGCTGTATTTCTCCACTGCGGCTGACCAAGACACGTTCGGCGGCGGAAAAAGCTACGCCCTCTTCGCCGATGAAAAAGGACGGCTTTCTTCTTATCACATGAAGGGGCTTGAGCTCGGATCGGCCAAAGTGCATGACGGCAGCGTGCTGCTGGAGGACAAAAAAGGAATCTACACCGTTCAGGGCGGCCTTCACACGTATAAAAGAGCGTACCAGCATACGGGAGACAGCGCGGGATATATCGAACGGGCGAAAGGCTTTTACACGCTGTATAATTCGGGCTACGACAAGAGCGGCGGCAGCTACCGCTCAGAGCTGTACCGCCAGATTGACGGCAAGTGGAAGCAAGACGTCATCCCGCACTATATCCGCGCTTCAGGCTTTTTTAAAGATCATCTTTTCGCGCTCACGCCGACAGATGACGAAAAAGGGTATCACATCCAAGACATTCAGGCCGCTAAAGAAAAGCTCCATACAAAATCAATCGCGACATGGACGTACAAAGAAGGCACGTCTGTCGAATCCCAGCTCGCCGCGGACGACAGCGCCGTCTGCTTTGTCACCAGAGGGGAAAAAGCCGATCACATCTACCAAATGGTGAAAGTCATGAAAAACAGCGGCGCCATCAAAACGTATGACATCGCCGCTTATAAAAATGACGAGCAGACGATCTATGACTCCATGCCGTTCAGCTTCAAAAAAAGCTTTTTCATGGAGCGGCGCAGCTTCTATTTCGTTGACGGCTTCGGAACCGTCTACCGCATCAACCCTAAGACCGGAAAAAGCAAAAAAGCCTTCGCCCTCCCCGCATCCCGAATGAAAGCCGACTTCAAGGAGCTGACCCATCAAAACGGAAAGCTGTATCTGTTCACGTACAGCTACAAAAAGCCCGCCAAAATCGAATCTTTCGACCTGAAAACGGGCAAAAAACTGAACGACCGAACCATCCCAAACTTAAAAAACATCGTCACGCCGAAAAGCCATCTCAAGCTGTATGATGTGCAGGTGATGGATGGGTTTTGAAGAGTATGAACATTTCGGAAGAGCTTGCCGCTTTTGGTAAGCTTTTTATAATGAAACGTTACTGCGGGAAAGAAGGTGTTCATTTGAAATCATTCAGTATCTTCTTATTGTTGTCTGTCATTTGTTTAACCATTGTTTTTGTCATAATGAATATGTTGATTGGATACCCTGATGTGAGTAACGGGGCATTGATTATGATTGTATATATCGTTGTGACCCTCATGATAAGGCTATATAACAAGAGAAAAGCCCACCGAACATAGAGATAGAGGAATTTAGGAGGGAGCCGATGAAGAAAAAGCTTGCCGCGGTGACCGTAACCATTCTCCTGGTTTCCGTAATAACCAACTCTTTTTTAAACGGCGGAAAGCCGGACTGGATTGATGTATGCTATACGCTGCTGGCGTGTCTATTAGGAATTCTGTTCGTCCTTCGCTTAGAAAAAAGAGAAAACACGTAAAGAGCCGGATGATGAAAACACCGGCTCTTTTTGCGCGTGATTTGCCGAATTGTGGATAAAACTCAGCCCGAAGCACTACTAACATGTGTATAAATAGGTTATATTGAAAAGAGAACAATTGCCGCGTGCAAAAGAAAATCGGAGGATGTAACAATGAAAACCGCTTATTATTCTTGTGAAGAACATATCGAAACCGTGCTGGACATGTACATAGATGATCATGAGCTTCCACCCGAAATCAGAAAAATCGAACATACTAACAGTTTATCCACAGCCTGTGAATTATGTGGGGACACTGCAACATATCTAGTAGGGAACGAATGATCCTACACAAAATACAGAAAAGATATCCACAATTGTGGACAATATATATGAATAACTTGTTTCTAAAGTGGGGATGACCTGTGAATATCAATATTGTGACAATCGGAAAACTAAAAGAAAAATACCTCAAGCAAGGCATTGAAGAATACAAAAAACGACTCTCAGCCTACGCAAAAATCGACATCATCGAACTCCCGGACGAAAAAGCACCGGAAAACCTGAGCGACCAAGACATGAAAATTGTCAAAGACAAAGAAGGCGAACGCATCCTGGCCAAAATCAGCCCGGACACCCACGTCATCGCCCTCGCCATCGAAGGAAAAATGAAAACATCCGAAGAACTGGCCGATACAATAGATAAGCTGGCGACATATGGAAAAAGCAAAATCACCTTCATCATCGGCGGCTCACTCGGCCTAAGCGACGCTGTCATGAAACGGGCAGACGACAAACTGTCATTCTCGAAGATGACATTTCCTCATCAGCTCATGCGGCTGATTTTAATGGAGCAGGTTTATCGGGCATTTCGGATTAATCGTGGGGAGCCTTATCATAAGTAAATGAGGTTTTAATTTTTATAGAAAATAGTCTGCCTAAGCTTTTAGTCGGACTATTTTTGCTATAATAGACATACTAGTCTATTGGAGGTTTTGGTAGTGGAAGAAGTTTTTGTAAGTAGTGTTTCTCAATACATAGAAGAAATAAAAAATTTATCATCTAGAGGTTTTTCTTTTTTTAGAGGACAAGGTTCAAATAAACATCAATTGCTTCCTTCACTTTTAAGGAAGAATGAAAGTGGAATTGATGTGTATGGTACAAATTGTGATAAAAATTTTCAAACCAAATTTAAATCAAAAGCGATTCCTTTTTTAAATAATGTTCCTACTGATGAATTTGAATGGTTATTTATAGCACAACATTACGGACTACCTACTAGGCTATTAGACTGGACATCCAATCCGTTAGTTTCTTTATATTTCGCGGTTGAAAAATCACTAGACGAATATACTGTTGAGAATTATCCAGTTATATGGTCTTTAAATCCTATTGATTTAAATAGTAAAGTTGGTTATTTAGGGAATAGAGTTGATGTACCAAATCTTATGGAAAATGATTCAACTCTAAATAATTGTTTACAAACAAATTATAGGGTTGGAATAAGACTTGATGAAGCAATTTATCCTTTGGCTATTAGTGGACCAGTAAACAACTCCCGTATTGAAGCACAGAAAGGTATTTTTACTTTATTTCCATCGAATGCACTACCGTTAGAAGATTATGAGGGAGCTAGTGAATTTCTTTACAAAATTAATATTCATTATGATTATATACACGAAATTAAGAAAGAACTGTTTAGTTTAGGTATTAGTAAATCAAGTATTTACCCAGAATTATCTAGTATTGCAGATGATATTGTTTTCGAATATAAACAATAGGAGGATATTATGGAAAGTAAATGGAAAGTTGATTCTACTCCAAGTACTAAAACAATTTATGATGTTGTTAATGAAATAGATAAAGGAATGGATGGGACTGGAGGAATAAAGTTAGACCCTGAATATCAAAGGGAATATAAATTCACTGTTTCAGATGAAAGTCTGTTAATTGAGTCATTATTGTTAGGAATTCCTATACCTATAATATATTTATCTTCAGACACAACTAAAATTCCTTATATATCTAATGTTATAGATGGACAACATAGATTGAGAGCCATTTATAGGTTTGTTAAAAATGAGTTCGCTTTAAAGGATTTAGAAAAAATAAATGAATTAAATTTTAAGAAATTTTTAGAGTTACCTACAGATATACAAGCTTCAATTTTACATCAATGTAGTTTAACATTTGAAAATATTCATGTACAGAACAACCCGGAATTAGAAATGGAAATCTTCAAAAGATATAATACTGGTTCACATCCTTTAAGTAGACAAGAAATAAGACATGCGGTTTATAGAAGTGAGGTTAATGATTGGTTAAATCAACAGATAGAAACCTATTATAAGTCAGTTTCACCTTTTAAAAACATATATAATATGACTAAGAAAAGGTTTTCAGATAAAACTGCTCACGAAAATATTCAAACCATGCTTTACATACTAGAAGTTGGACTAGAAAGTAAATATGAAACATCCCCAGAGTATGCAGAAGAGTTTATGAAAAAAAATACTATAACTATAAATCAAGAAATTCAAATTGAGAAACTTTCACTTTTACTAGATAAAGTAAATGATTTCTTTGAAAAAATATATTGCGATTATGGTATTAAATATCCTTTTTCAAAGGAAATTTATGGCGTTGAGAGTAGGAATTACAAAGTGCAAATACCTATTTTAATGATTATTACAGATTTCTTGAGAAAATTAATTGAAATAGACGTTGATTTAACTAGTACAGTGAACACAGAAATTATTCTCAAAGTAATATCAAATGTTATGAAGGATTCTTATCTGGAGAATAATTATAAAGGTTCTAGTACAAGACCAGAATTATTAATAGAAACTTCAAATAAACTATTTGAAAAGTTTTCTGAAATTAACCTCATTTAGATACATTGTGGTGAGCCTTATCATAAGTGAGTGAGGTTTTACAATTGATAAAAGAAAAACAAATTTAAGTCGAGCCTTTTGATACAAATTAAGCTAAGAAACATTTTCTTTATCATAGTAAATTTTTTCTTGGATAAAGAATGTTGTGAAAATATTAAAAATGTAAAATATTGATATAAAGTTGATGAACTAGTTCAGCCTCATTAAATCCAAACATTATCATTTGTTAAAAAGCTTCTAGTAAATCTAATTTTGTCTATGAGAAACTCTCGATTATTTAAATACACAAATGCAACTTATAATTCAAGTTTTCTATATATGGATGATGATGGGGGATAGTATGAACGGAAGGAAAGACATTTTAAATGCTTGGATTACGATAGAACAACTATCAGAAGGTTCTATTAATAAAAAAGATAAAGCTCTAAAGCCTTTATATACAGTGGAGAAGGACTGGAATAAGTTTTTTTTAGACTTTTTAACTAAACAAAAAGAACAGCAAAATGTATCAGATAAGTTCTTTAAGAAGTCGGGCTTAGTATTATATTTTGATATATTCAATTTTCAAGAGATTGTTGACATATTGAGGGAGAAATATAAGATCGCCAAGACCTGCGAAGAAGTTAGTAACTCTGACAAATTTACCTTCTCTTTATATTTTGATAACCAATTAAATTTCATAGCAGACAAATTGTTCTATACGATGAGCGGTTATATCCGCCGACATGGCGATTTACCGAAAGATATTTTAAAAGTTGAAAACTCATTTAGAGAAGACTTGAACAGAAAATTTGATGAGGATTTTAATACCGCATTTTCTGAACTCTTACAAAATTATAATGTTACTACAGAAAATTTCCGCTATGCATTTATGAAAAACTTGGATAATGGAGATGTGAATCTACATTCGTTTTTTATTGGAGATCTGAACAAGGCAAAGACAATCACTAATAAAAATTTGGATAGATATTTTAATGGCTTTTCTGGATACAGAAAAAATTTAGATGGTAAAAAAGAATCAACTCATTTTAATTCACATGTTTTCGAGATGATTTTGCAACCTAAATTTTATCCGTTGGGACGTTTCCCCAGTAATCCTAAGTTTGCGCTTTCATTCATGCAACAGGTTGCGGTAAATCTTGCTTTAAATGATGAAAATGATATTCGTAGTGTCAATGGACCGCCAGGAACAGGGAAAACAACACTGTTAAAAGATATTTTCGCTGATTTAGTAGTGCAACAGGCAGCGGAAATTTTACAGCTGTCTGATAAAAATATTCAAGGTAGTCTAGTTTATTGGCAGAGTGCCAAACTTGGTGTTTTACCGGATTCCATTTCAGATAAGAATATTATTGTAGCAAGTTCAAACAATGGGGCAGTCCAAAATATTGTTAAGGAGTTACCAAAGAAAGAAAAGATTGCTGACGATTTTCAAAAGCAACTAGAGGAAGCAAATTATTTTAAAGATGTTTCTAATTCTAAATTAACTGGTGAAGGTTTCGGAAAGAATCGCAAGATAAAAAGTGAGCTTTTAAATGAGGATAATTGGGGTACATTTTCGTTGGAAGGCGGAGCGTCAACAAACATTAACAAGTTACTTTTAACCATTGAAGTAATTGAAAAAGATTTAGAAGAAAATTATCAAGCGAATACAGATGTAAGTGTATATCAAGAATTCGCGTGTCTCTATGATGAATTAAAAACTGAAAGAGAAAAAATTCAGGAATATAGCAAGAAAATGTATTCTCTTCAAAAATTTAAAACCAAGCATAAGGAGCAAACCATTGCTTTTGAACAAGAAGTAACAGAGAAACGAGCAAATTTGATTTCACAGGAGGAAGAAGCGCAGCGTGAACTTGAAAGGCTGAGACAAGAAAGCGTAAATCTCCAAAAAAAGTTATCGGATTGTTCCATTGAAATCAAAAATTTGAATGATTTACAAGCTCAAGCTGAACGGAATTATGATGTAGTTACTTCACAAAAGCCAAGTTTTTTATGGTTCCAGAAAATATTTAATAAATCAAAAGTTGAGCAGTATTTCAAAAATCTCAATAATACGAATGCTCATTTAAATCATCTTTCTCAACAAAAGACTATATTGTTGAATGAGCGCATGAAATTCGAAAATGAACTAAAGGTAAATTCCGTTAAAATTGAATATACTCGGCAACAAATTCAGGACACAAAAGCTGATTTCGAACAATGGATGACTACTCAACAAAATGATTTGCAGAAATTGGAACAAGAAATTGCGTTATTAGAAAAACTCAAATTTCAAAGTGGAATAGAAGAACTAGATTTCTCACTATCATATGATGAACTTCAAAAGTCTAATCCATGGTTTACCAAGCGCTTTCGTATTTTACAATCAGAATTATTCATTTCAGCCTTAAAGGTTAGAAAGCAATTCCTGTATGAAAACAGAAAGAATTTGAGAGCGGCAAGAATTATTTGGAATAAACAGTCCGAATACATTGGAAAAGAGAATGGACATCAGTTAATTTCAGAATCATGGCAATGGTTGAATTTTGCTATCCCTGTTGTCAGTACTACTTTTGCTAGTTTTGGCAGGATGTTTAAAAACCTTAATGAAAATTCAATAGGTAACCTATTCATAGATGAGGCAGGCCAAGCACTACCGCAGGCAAGTGTTGGCGCAATTTTTAGAAGTAAAAAGGTTATGGTGGTTGGGGATCCATCACAAATAAAACCAGTGTTGACGTTAGATTCAAATGTCCTGACATTGATTGGAAGGTATTATAAAGTTGATGAAAAGTTTGTCTCTGCTGATGCTTCTACTCAAACGATTGTGGATGCTGCAAGTCAGTATGGTTTCCAAAAAAATGAGGATGAATGGATTGGCATACCACTTTGGGTGCACAGACGTTCAAACTATCCGATGTTTACGATTTCAAATGAAATCTCGTATGATGGGTTGATGGTACAAGGTAAATCAGAAGATGAGTCACAAGGAAAATCACAATGGTATGATTCAACCGGAAAAGCAAATGACAAATTTGTTAAAGAACAAGCTGACTTACTGAAAAGTCTGATTGATAAGCGTTTGCAGGAAAATCCAGACTTAGCGGAAGAAATCTATGTTATATCTCCATTTAGAAATGTGGCTTATAAACTTGCACAAGTTTTAGATGAAATTAACTTTACGAAACGCGAAAATGGGAAAAAAACAAACATCGGAACTGTCCATACTTTTCAAGGAAAAGAAGCAAAAATTGTCTATTTTGTTCTTGGAGCGGACACTAATAGCAGTGGGGCAGCAAGATGGGCTGTTTCTGATCCAAATATGATGAATGTTGCAGCTACACGAGCTAAAGAAGAATTTTATGTTATTGGCGATAAGAAATTGTATGCCTCACTTGGGAGTGAAGTGGCAAATAAAACGATTTCGATTATTGAAGACTATAACAGGTAATCAGCGTTAGTATTCCCGTGGAATGTAACTGGCCTAAAGTCCTTAAAATACCCTTTTTATAGTGATATAGAAAAGTTCGGAGAAAAGTATTCTAGTCATCTGCCAAATTAAAATGAAATGGAAATATCATTTCTAATACTAACCAAGAATATAATAAACTCTATTGTTGAACCGCTTTAAATCATAAAGGTAAACATACACTTTTAATAATCGTGAATCCGATTATTACTGTATTGCTGTTTAAGATTCATTTTAAGATTATTTTCTCGCTTAAACTAAACTTCCGCTCAAACATAATGTTCAAAACCTAAGCTTCCTTTACCTGCTCTCAAGGTACAATAGAGAATAATAGCCTGTTTTCTGCTTATACAATTCATTAAGATATGGATTTATTTTCTACACATGGTAAAAGAAGCAACCTACTGTTGCTTCTCTTTCACCATCTTAATAAAGAGAAAGAAGACAATGAATACGATAAAATAATTCAATGGATTCTTAACGATGCTTATCTCCAGCGAAATTTGTAAGAGAATCCAGAGAATGAAGATGGCTAGTATTGAAGGAATGATGATTTTGTACATGTCGACCACCTTCCATAGTTAGTAAAAGAAAGGGGCGCGGGCCCCTTTTTCTTCATGGTTAAAAGCAAGATGCGGCAGCTCCTGTCATTGCACCGCCAACAGCGCCGGTAATTGCTCCAACGGCACCCGCTCCTACTGTTCCGATGCCGGGTATTGTAACTGTTCCTACAGCAGCTCCTGCGAGACCCAGTGTGCCGCCGCCAGTTACCGCACCACCGCCAGTACCTAAAATACATTTCCCGACTGATTGGGTGCTGATTGAACCGCTCGTTTTTCCAGCGTCTTTGTTTACGACTTTGACTAAAATGCCATTTTTGATTTTTTCATATTTCAGTGTAACGGGGTCACCATTTTTGTCAGTAGAGCTTTTCGGAAGAGCCTGCTCCTCGCCCGTTATGTTGTCTTTTAGGGTTGCATTGCCTTTAGCGTCAATATGAACATCTGCATGATTGAACGTCATCTTCAGCTCACTGTCGTTGAGGTTCTCAACTTTGTATGTAGCTTGGGATGCTGCGGCAGCCGCAGCATGGGGTAAAACCGGGAGGGCAAAGGCACCTACTAGGAATACCAAGGCTGCCAGTTTCACTGCGGTTAGCTTCATTTTGCTTTGCATAATTGATCCTCCTCCTTTGGTTGCCATACTAACAAAGGCATTCTGCATCTTAAACCCTTACCATATAAAATGATAAAAAATTCACCCAATTTCATCACATTAACCAACAAGGTTTGTATGTTTCCCTTCGAAAGTCATAGGAGAGTAGGGTTCATATCTGATGCGAAGTTATCAAGGAGGGAAGAAACCAGAAGAGCCCAGAGAAGCACCTTTATTGCAAACAACAGCTTCTTTTCGCATTTTCCACACGACAGTATAAATCCCTTTCCGTCACGGAAACCTAGTGGAAAAGGTTTCTGAAAGGAGGGGGCGTATGATGAAAAGTGAAAAAATTCAAAACAAAACATCTTTGGTTTGGAAGATGGCGATTGCATCTGCGGTTTCTTGGGAAGCGGCAAAACTGGCGGGCTCTGATCATCCCTATTTAGCGCCTCTATCTGTTATCTTATGTTTGCAGCCAACGATAGATCAGTCGATTCGCTTTTCTTTTCATCGTATTGCGGGAACTGCGATTGGGATCATGCTAACGTCCTATCTTGTCAGTCACTTGCCAATGAATGGCTGGATGCTGGGGCTGTTCCTGTTAGGCGGTACTTACATTGCGAAGTGGTTACGAATAGATGTAACGGTTTTACATCAGGCAGCGCTCACCATTTTGTTGGTCTTTACGTTTGAACGGAACTCTAAAGATTATGCATTCGACCGAATCATCGATACGGTGATCGGCGTCATCAGCGCCATTCTGGTTCACATGTTCCTTTTTCCGCCGGACTACACAAAAAAGGCAGCGGACTCTTTTCAAACATTGGCTCGTCAGCTTTCCGGCACACTTTCAGACCTCTCCAAATGGGTTCAATCAGAGTGGGGACAAGGAAAAGGGAACCTTATGGAATATAAAATGAACCATCTTCTGCAGGAGCTGCATACGGCAAAAGAGATGCTGCAAACAGCCTCTGACAGCTTAAAATTCAACCCCGTCAGAAAAAAACATAAAAACATCATTTCAAGCTATCAAATAGAGATGCAAAAGTTGAGCGCCGGATTTGAGTATCTATCAAATATAGTGAAAACGTTAAAAGAATGGGAAAAAGAAGGAGCTTTATCTTCAAGTGACAAAAGGGAGCTGGGGAATGATTTACAAGTGTTAAGTGAATACTTTGCGGGCTTTAAAGGCATACAGCAGGGTGAAACAGACAACTGGAAACAGAAGGAACAAGACATGTTATTGGAATCTCTCCGCTCCGACATGCTGTCGCACCCGCCGCCCGGTCATAAGGTCTATAAAGACTCTTTTTTTTTAGAAACGAAGAAATTGCTGAAGCGTTTGTAATGTTTTCTGGAAATAAAGAATACGGATATACAGATGCAGATATGATCAGGTAAAAGCGGGGGACATGAAATGGATGATATACACCGGATTTTGGATGTCATCGCCAATTCTAAAAACGCTAAGGTACTGGCTACCATCATTAAAACAGAGGGGTCCGCTTATAAGAAAGAAGGGGCTTCGATGCTGATTTTAGGGGATAAAACAAGAGTCGGAATCTTATCCGCCGGTTGTCTGGAAGAAGATCTCGTTGAACGGTCGGAACAGGTCTGGGCTGCAGGACAGCCGTTGATTGTCCGCTTTGATATGAGCGCGGAGGACGATTTATCCTGGGGACAGGGCATTGGCTGTAATGGTGTTTTGACGGTTTTGCTTGAGCCTGTAAAAGGGGAATTGGAACGAAATCTGATGACAGTCAAGACATGCTTAGATGAAAAAAAGTCTGTGACCCGAGTGAAACGATTCACTGAAACGTTAGAGCCGAAGGAAGATCTGTATATAGCTGAAGACGGCAGCGTGTTTGGAACCGGGGATGTTATGGAACAAAGCCGTATTCAAAAACTGAGACAGATAGAAAAGGGAATCAAAAGGGATGAACATACATCTGATTTATTTTTTATCCATCAGATGGTGCCAAAGCCTTGTCTATATGTCTTCGGAGCAGGAGAAGATGCGAGGCCGTTAGTTTCGTTGGCAGCCGGTACGGGTTTTCATGTGACGGTGATTGACTGGCGCCCCGCTTTATGTCATCACGGACATTTTCCTGAAGCCGGCCATTTGATAACGGGAGCACCGGAAGAAGTCATGGAAGGCCTGAGCATGACAAAAAGGGATTTTGTTGTCATTATGACGCACAGCTTTCAAAAAGATCAGATCATTTTACATACATTAAAAAACAAGAATGTGTTTTATAAAGGCGTTTTAGGTCCCAGAAGGCGCACGGAGCGGCTTTTAGGCGGGGCTGAGATTCCGGAAGATATTCATTCCCCTATTGGGCTTCCTATCGGGGCACAAGGGCCTGAGGAAATTGCTGTAAGCATTGTCGGCGAGATGATTAAAAAAATGCGAAAGCAAAGGTCTGCTTTATGAAAACAGCAGCCATTTACCTGGCAGCCGGTACAAGCAGACGCATGGGGACGGATAAGCGAAGTTTATTTCTCAATGGCGTCTCTCTGGGAAGTATAGCTCTTAAAAATGCCTTGTTATCTGAATTAGATCATATTTTCGTTATAACGAGAAAGGGAGATTCACTGCATTGGCTTTCGGATTTTTTCTTTTTAGATCCCATATCAAATAAGTGGAGCCAGGCAGAATGTGAGAAAGCGGGTAAGGGCCAAGGCCATTCTATACAATGCGGTTTACAAAAAGCGGCAGAGTATGAGGCTGACGCCGTTATCATTCTCCTTGCAGATCAGCCGTTTGTCACCGCAGATATTATCAATACGTTAATTGATTCCTATCACAAGGAGAGCCGTTATTCATTTATCGCCGCTGAAAATCAACATCTTCCTATGCCCCCCATTTTATTCTCCAATCAATGTTTCCCGGTATTGCATCAGTTAAAGGGAGATCAGGGCGCCCGGCATGTGATCCGTGAAAGTATGATCAAGACGGGAAAAATGATCAGCTTTCAAGACCCTTTGCTTTTTTATGACGTCGATACAGCTGAAGATTATACGCTGCTGCTGAATAAATTCGGGGAGTGAATGAGTTGGAGTATATCGGGAAGAGTGTCATTCGGAAAGAAGCCCTTGAAAAAGTGACGGGTAAAGCGAAATATACGGATGATTTTCAAGAAACAGGGACGTTACACGCAAAAATGCTGACCAGTCCATATGCGCATGCCGATATTGTGTCTATGGACTTTTCAGAAGCTTGGAAGATTCCCGGAGTGAGAGCGATATTGGGTGATGAACCTTTTCCGCTTGCAGGTGAGGAAATTAAAGACAGATCGCCGATTGCTTATAAAAGGGTCAGATACCATGGTGAGCCGGTTGCTGTTGTTGTTGCGGAAAATCCGATTACAGCTAAAAAGGCAGCGGATGCCATCAAAGTATCTTATAAACCTCTTCCCGTCGTCAATTCCCCCCGTGAGGCCTTTCAAAAGGATGCGCCACTCGTCCATGAACATGCGGACCGCTATGAGAAGACAAAAGGTGTATTCCCGGTTCCGAAGACAAATATCGCAAACCTGGATAAGGTTAGAAAAGGAAATATTGAAGACGGGTTTAGGGAAAGTGATGTGACAGCAGAATTCCAGATTTCCTTTAACCCTTCTGATCACGCTGCGATGGAGACAAGATGCTCGATTGCTGAAATTCGCGCGGATGAGGAGATTATCATTACCACATCTTCTCAAGCTCCTTTTGCCATTAAAAAATTAATGCAGTGGTATTTTGGAATCGAACCCGGAAAGGTTATCGTCAAAACGCCTTTAGTAGGAGGAGCGTACGGGGGAAAAGCAGCCGTTCAGTTAGAGGTGATTGCCTATTTGGCATCAAAAGCGGTTGGAGGCCGACCCGTCAAATTATTTAATACGAGAGAAGAGGATATGATCACATCTCCCGTTCATATAGGATTGGATGCCATTGTTAAATTAGGGGCTGCAAAGGATGGAATCTTAAAGGCGGCAGACATTCAGCTTTTATTTGATGGCGGAGCGTATTCTGATAAAGGAGTGGACATCAGCCGGGCTGCAGTGGTTGATTGTACGGGTCCGTACGCTATCGACCATATACGGTGTGATTCATATTGTATGTATACGAATCATCCATATCCAAGTGCATTCAGGGGCTACAGCCATGCTGAAGTGTTATTTGCCTTTGAGCGGACGATGGATGTATTGGCGGAAAAGCTGAACATGGACCCGTTAGAACTCCGCTATAAAAATGCCATTCGTCCCGGTGACACTACACCTACTCAAGTTCTTCTCAATTCAAGCACGGTCGGAAATGTGCCGAAATGCATTGAAAGATTGAAGGAATTAATGAATTGGGACGAGGGACAGCGAATTGAAATCGACGGCCGGAAGATACGGGCGAAGGGAATCAGCTGCATTTGGAAAACTTCAACATTTGATACAAATGCAACGTCCGGGGTTCTTTTAACCTTTAATCCCGATGGAAGCATTAATTTGATGTCAGGGGTAGTAGAAATTGGAACAGGGACAAAAACAGTGCTAGCCCAAATCCTGGCGGAACGAATGAAAATGGATATAAGCAAAATTCATGTAAAAATGCTTATAGATACACAAACAACACCCGAGCATTGGAAAACCGTGGGGAGCAGAGGGACGTTAATGGCCGGAAATGCCGTACTGAATGCAGCGGAGGAAGCCATTCGAAAGCTTAAGGACGTGGCATCATGTGTGTTGCGGGTTCCTGTCGAGGAATTGGAAGTGGCCGACGGAAAGGTTTATTTTATAGATCATCCTTCTGTACATGTTGAAATAAAAGACATTGCTTACGGATATACGTTTCCAAATGGAAATACCATTGGCGGCCAAATCATTGCGAGCGGCAATTACACATTAACCCGGATGACGAATTTAGACCGGGAAACGGGAAGAGGAAAGCCGGGACCCGAGTGGGCTGTCGGTGCTCAGGGAATTGAAGTTGAGTTGGATAAACGGGATTATACGTACAGAATTACTAAAGCCTATTCTGTTGTGGATATGGGAACTGTACTGAATGAAAAAGCGGCAAGGGGCCAAGTGATGGGGGCGATGAGTATGGGAATTGCATTTGGAGGAAGAGAGACCTTTTTATTTGATTCATATGGAAGAGTATTAAATCCTCAGCTTAGAACATACCGCCCCCTTCACTATGGAGAGCAGCCTGAATATATCATTGAATTTGTTGAAACCCCGCATGTGATTGCGCCTTATGGGGCGCGCGGCGGCGGGGAACACGGACTGTTGGGGATGCCGGCAGCATTGGGAAATTGCCTGTCCGCCGCTTTAGGTGTCCAATTGAATCAACTTCCTCTCATTCCCGAACAATTATGGAGGACGCAAGAGGGGTGGAAAGATGATACCGTTTGATTTTGACTATTTTAAACCGAAGACCATTCAAGAAACAACCCGCCTGTTTCACTCGCTTGCGGCCGAAAAGAAAACACCAATGTATTATTCCGGCGGCACGGAAATTATCACGTTAGGAAGGCTGAATATCGTCTATACGGATGCGGTGATAGATATGAACGCGCTTCCGGGATTTCACGCGATCCGCTTTTATGAAAATGATCTGGTGATCGGAGCAGGCGTGTCATTAACGAAACTGGAGGAAGAAAATCCATTTCCGCTATTAAGTAAAACGGTAAGTGAAATAGCGGATCGGACGACTCGAAATAAAATCAGCCTGGGCGGAAACATTTGCGGGGGCATCTATTACCGTGAGGCCGTGCTTCCGTTGTTGATTTCTGATAGTTTGATAGGGATTGCAGGGAGAGCGGGGATTCATTACCATCCTATAAATAAAGTATTTAATAGGGAAATACAATTGCAAAAAGGAGATTTTTTATTTCATGTCGTTGTCGATCGAGCGTACGTTGACCTGCCATTTGTCAGTATCAAAAGAAGACAGCAGTGGAATGTCGGGTATCCATTGGTGACAGTCTGTGCGCTGAAAAAAGATGATGAGATCAGAATGGCCTTCAGCGGCGTATGTCCATTTCCGTTTCGTTCTGCTGAAATGGAGGCTGTGCTTAACGATAAAAGCCGATCAGCAGAAGAAAGAGTACGCAGGTCTTTACAATATGTACCCAAACCTGTTCTTGATGATGCAGAAGGCTCAAGTGAATACCGAATATTTGTCTTGCAACATACAATTTTAGATGCCTTATGGGAATTAGAAGGAGGTCCAAATGTCTGATCCTATTACGTTGAAAGTAAATGGCGAGGAAAGACAGATTACGGTCAGACCGGCTGATACTTTGTTATTTGCTCTTCGTCTTCGTCTCGGATTAACTGGTGCAAAGCCGGGCTGCTTAAATGGGGATTGCGGCGCCTGTACGGTATTAATGGACGGGGTGCCGATGAAATCTTGTTTAATGCTTGCGGCAGAAGGGGAAGGAAAGGACATTACGACAATTGAAGGACTGATCAATACGCCGATTCAAAAGGCCTTTATTGAAAAATTCGCGTTTCAATGCGGTTATTGCACACCGGGGTTTCTCATGAATTGTCATGCTTTAGTGAATACTGAGCCGAATGCAAGTGATGACACGATAAAAAATTGGCTGGAGTCCAATATTTGCAGATGTACGGGTTATAGGGAGATTGAAGAAGCGGTTAAATCCGTTTTACGTACAGGGAAAGGGACTCATTAGTCCGTAACCGTAAAAAAAAGAGCTCAGAGAATCATCTCTGAACTCCATATTCTTCACTTCATATACCGATACTCCCGCAGTTTCTCCAAAATCGCCACTTCTTTCATCAGTTCTTCACCGACGTTTGTTTCTTTCACTTTCTTCCGCTCCAGCTCTTTGTCGACTAATCGTTTCACTGTTAAGACGTCGGTTCCGGTGCTCAGCACTTCGGCCTTAGAGTTAAAGTGTTTATGGGCGACGAGCTGCATGCCGTAAGAGTTGTATAAGAGTGTGTAGCCGGCGATGCCTGTTGTGGATTGGTAGGCTTTGGAGAAGCCGCCGTCGATGACGATCATTTTTCCGTTTGCCTTGATCGGATCTTCGCCTTCGATTTCTTTTACCGGTGTATGGCCGTTGATGATATGGCCGTGATCCGGGTTGAGGCCGAATTCCTTCAGGATGTTTCGGCAGGCTGCTTCGTCTTCACGCAAATAGTAATACGGATTTTTCTTTTCTTTATGCGTTTCCTTCTCTTTAATGAAGTATCGCTCAAAGGTTGTCATGGCGCGTTTTCCGAAGAGGGAAGAGTATTCGCCTGTCCATAAGTACCAAGTCATATCTGTCGCCAGATCATCGGTTTCTTCCGGATGGGCGAAGGCTTCTCGTAAGAACCGTTCAAATACATCGAGCAGCTCACGGCCCGCATAAGCTTTATCCTCTATCATCATCGTTTCCATGCTGCCGTTTTCATCGACGGGAATACAGCCGTGAATCAGCAGGTTGCCGTTATATTTTAAATAAAGGCTGCCTTTTTTCATCATAAAATTCATATGGCGGCCCAGCTTTTCGGAGTTCTGAACAGAGAACAGCAGCTTGTCCATGACTTCCGCTTCTTCTTCTAACAGCTCGTCAGGCTGTTTAGGATTCACCGTCGCAAAGCAGGTGTTTTCCAGCTGATATGTTTTTCCGTTCAGCGTGATTTCATTGCGGTCATAATCAATCTTTTCCAGTAACAGACGTTCCTCCATATTAAAGTTCGGCCGTCTCTTAATAATCGGGCTCTCAAGCTTGAATTGGATCATCGCGATCGCCTGATGAATTTTTGTGATTTGTTTAATCTCATCTTCCGGTCTGTTTTCGTCCGCTTTCGGGCGGAAAGACGGGTTATCATCGTAATATTTTTCGGCAAGGTTCAATAGCGGTCTCAGATTGATGCCGTAAACGTCTTCAATAATATCCAGATTGTCATAGCGGGCACAGATGCGGATAATGTTTGCCAGGCATACTTTTGAGCCGGAATAAGCGCCTATCCAGAGAACATCATGATTCCCCCATTGAATATCCACTGAATGATAGTTGATCAGTTCTTCCATGATTTTATCCGGCTGCGGTCCGCGGTCATAAATATCGCCGACAACATGCAGATGGTCGACCACCAATCGCTGCGTGCTGTAGGCAAGGCCGGTGATCAGCTTATCGGCCTGGCCGAGCGCAATGATCTGTTCTATGATTTCGGAATAGTATTGTTCCTTGTTGGCGGCTTGTTCTGTTTTGTACAGCAGCTCTTCGGAAATATAAGCAAATTGGGCGGGCAGTGCTTTGCGCAATTTGGAGCGGGTGTACTTGGAAGAACAATAAGAAACGAGCTTAATCATCCGATGAATCGTTTCTTTATACCACTCGTTTAATGCCTCTTTCGTATCAAAGTCATGTTTGATCAGTTTCAGTTTGTCCTCAGGATAATAGACCAAAGCCGCCAGCTCATCAATTTCTCTATCGTAAATGACACCGCTGAAAATATCGCGGATCTTCTCTTTTACCCTTCCTGAACCGTTCCGCAGCACGTGCTGGAATGCCTGATACTCCCCGTGCAGATCACTGACGAAATGCTCGGTTCCTTTCGGCAGGTTCAGTATCGCTTTCAGATTAATGATTTCCGTGACCACTTTTTCTTCACAATCGTATTTTTGTGCGAGCAGATCTAAATATTTCGTTTCCAATCTCGTCCATCCCCTTTTTATTTACGAGCAATTGTATGATAAGGTGAATTTAAAGTATGACATAATGTTTACATTATTAGACCTTATATGATAGTACCGCATAACACCTTTTTGAGACAATGAAAACGGAAAATACGGCGCTTCAGGCATCGAAAATTGGACCGGGATAACGCCGTGAGCTCATCCCCCTATTGACAATGAATTCAACTTCCATTAGAATAAAAAGTTAGCTGATAGGTATTTCTATCAGAAACTCAATACGTAGCAGGCTATGATTGCTGTGGGTCGCACTACAGCAGGAGCGGCTTCTGGAGAGACCGCGGGTTTTCCGCGGCGCCGAAGGGTTCACAATCTCAGGCAAAAGGACAGAAGAGTACCGAATATGTATTTGTCATGCTGTTGATTGTCAGCGGCGCAAATATAATTTGATATTCTTATGACCATGAGATTGGAGGGCATCCAATCTCTTTTTTTATTGGCTTTTTTTGCTCGTCGTTCACTAGAGAGGTAAGGAGGAGTCAGATGTGGAGCAGCGAGAGCTAAAGAGGGACTTATCGAATCGGCACGTGCAGCTGATCGCCATTGGCGGCACGATCGGCACCGGATTGTTTTTAGGGTCCGGTAAGGCGATTCAGCTGGCGGGTCCTTCTATCATCTTTGCGTATTTTATTGTAGGTATTGCGCTTTTTTTCGTCATGCGGGCGCTGGGAGAACTGCTGTTATCTAAAGCGGGCTACCAATCATTAACGGATATTGCCGAAGCGTATTTAGGGCCGCGTGCAGCGTTTGTCACCGGCTGGACCTATTGGTTTTGCTGGATTATGACGGCTATGGCGGATGTGATCGCCGTCGGTGTGTATGTGAAATATTGGTTTGATATTCCGCAGTGGGTTCCTGCACTTATCTGTTTGCTCATTTTATTAGGGCTTAATTTGTTAACGGTTAAGATTTTTGGAGAATTGGAGTTTTGGTTCGCCTTAATTAAGGTAGTCACGATTCTCGCGTTAATTGTCATCGGTGTAGTTCTGCTGGTGATTGGGTTCAAAACGCATACCGGAACGGTTTCAGCGGCGAATCTGTGGGAGCACGGCGGCTTGTTTCCGAACGGATTTTCAGGCTTTTTGCTTTCGTTCCAGATGGTGATCTTCGCCTATGTCGGTGTGGAATTAGTGGGTGTGTCGGCGGCGGAAACGTCAAATCCGAAAAAAAATATTCCGTCCGCTATCAATAAAATTCCATTGCGGATTTTATTTTTCTACGTCGGGGCATTGCTCATTCTTTTATGTATTAACCCGTGGATGCAGTTGAATGCGGCGGAAAGTCCTTTTGTGAAGACCTTCAGTCTGGTCGGTATCCCGTTAGCCGCGGGAATCATTAATTTTGTCGTATTAACGTCTGCCGCTTCTGCTTGTAACAGCGGGATGTTTTCAACAAGCCGGATTTTGTATAACTTAAGCAAAACGAAACAGGCGCCTGCAAGTTTTGCGAAGCTGAATAAAAATCATGTGCCGAGCCGCGCATTATGGATATCGGTTATTGTGCTGTCAGCCGGCGCTCTTTTAAGCAAATTGATACCGGAAGCGGCCTTTGGCATCGTGACAACCATCAGCGCGATTTGTTTCATTTGGGTGTGGGGCGTGATTCTTGTCTGTCATATCAGATACAGGAAAACCCGTCCGGACTTACATGCAAGCTCGTCTTTCAAGGCGCCGTTTGCGCCGTTTATCAATTACGCCGTGCTGGCGCTGTTTGCCGTTATTCTGGTGATTATGCTGTTTGCGGATGCAACGCGCCCGGCTTTGCTGCTGACGCCGCTGTGGTTTATTGGATTATTTCTTATCTATCGGGCGAGAGGGAGAAAGACAGATTGAATTGCTTCAGACGGTGTACTGCCATGCAGTACGCCGTTTTTTGTTTTGATTGGAAAGCGGGAATATTTGTTAGAAATCAGGCTATAATGATTGTATAATTTTAAAAAAGTGTATAATTTTAAATTAAGCGAGGTGGTAATATGAAGTATGAGAAGTTATCTAAGCTTTTTTATAAAATGGATGCTGATTCATATGAGAAAGAATGTAAAAAGAGAACAAGCAGCTATGGCAGTTATTCAACATCATTAAACATACGGGGGTTCCGAAAAGGCCGACCCACGGGCGATTCATTTGAGTTATTCTATGTGAATACACATAAACTCATGAAGCTGAATAATGAAGTGTTGTTAAACAGTTCCAAAATTTCATCCCTTATCAGTCAGCTCCCCGAATTTGCCGTCAAACCTTATTTTGATAAATTAATTATTAATGAAGCACAGAGTAATAATGAAATTGAAGGAATCCGCAGTACAAAAAAAGAATTGAAAGAGGCTCTTAAAGCGTTAGAACAATCCGAGCCCTCACATAAGCGGTTTGTCGGATTGATGAAAACATATCAATTTATAGACCGAATTCCGTCGTTTACAAGCATTCATGACTTTAGGGAATTATATGACGAGCTGGTCGCAGATGAAATCGGAGCAGAAGATGCGCCGGATGGTGAGCTATTCAGAAAAGGCTATGTTGAAGTGAACGATGGGAACATGACCACCCATATCGGCGTTAATTCTGAACAGAAGATAACAGAAGCGCTTGAGGCTTTAATTGCTTATCTTCATGATGAAACACATCCCCAGCTGTATCGTTACATGACAGCTCATTACTACTATGAATACATTCACCCTTTTTATGACGGCAATGGAAGAACAGGACGCCTTATCGTTGGGAGTTATTTGTCCCGATACTTAGAAAAATATTCAGCCATCACTTTTTCTTACGCAGTTAATAAGAACAAAGATAAGTATTATAAGGCATTAGAGGAAATTCCCGCACCTTTAAACCGGGGAGAGCTGACTTTTTATTTAATGGATATGCTGGAATTGCTTCTGTCAGGACAAAAAGGGATTATTGAGGATCTTGAATTTAATTTAATGAAACTGAAACGAATTAGGAACTATATTGATAGCGATCAATGGGCTGATTATAAAGATGAACGTGATATTTTTAATATCATTATCACGATTAATGTATTTGTAAATGATCAGGTTACGCTGTCGGTGCAAGACTTAATGGAGCTCTCAAATAAATCGAGACATAAAATTAACAGAGTAATGGATTATTTAGAACAGCAAGGATTTGTTGAGCTGGTAAGCAGAAGGCCAAAATCTTATAAAATCAGGGAGGATTGTTTAGAGGAGATACTGCCTTCTTAATTCATATTTAAAAAAGCCGCCATATGAATGGCGGCTTTCACATTAATTCCGGATCAAATAATCAAATGCGCCTAAAGCGGCAGTTGCACCTGATCCCATGGAGATAATGATTTGGTTGTACGGGCCGTCTGTGCAGTCCCCTGCGGCAAATAGGCCGGGAACGCTTGTCGCGCCGCTCTTATCGACGATGATTTCGCCGATGCGGTTGCGTTCGACAGTTTCGTCTAACCATTCTGTATTAGGCACGAGACCGATTTGGACGAATACACCTTGAAGTTCAACGTGTTTTTCTTCGCCTGTTTCACGGTCAACGAACGTAATGCCGTTTACGTTTTGATCGCCTGTGATTTCTTTCGTTTGTGCATTTTTGTGCACAGTGACGTTTGGCAGGCTGTAAAGACGTTTTTGCAGGACTTCGTCTGCTTTCAGTTCAGGCGCGAATTCCAGCACAGTCACGTGATTGACGATACCTGCAAGGTCAATCGCCGCTTCGATTCCGGAGTTTCCGCCGCCGATAACCGCTACGTCTTTGCCTTCAAACAATGGTCCGTCACAGTGCGGGCAGTATGCAACACCTTTGTTTTTGAACTCTTGCTCACCAGGTACGTTGACATTGCGCCAGCGGGCACCTGTTGAAAGGATCACTGTTTTACTTTTCAGTACAGCGCCGTTTTCAAGTTCAAGTTCGAAGAGGTCTTTTTTCTCAAGGCGTTTCGCGCGCTGAAGGTTCATGACGTCAATATCATAATCTTTCACGTGCTCTTCAAGGCTTGCGGCGAGCTTCGGTCCTTCAGTCGCTTTGACGCTGATGAAGTTCTCGATGCTCATGGTGTCGAGTACCTGGCCGCCGAAGCGTTCAGCGACGACACCGGTGCGGATGCCTTTACGCGCCGTGTAGATCGCCGCGCTTGCGCCGGCAGGTCCGCCGCCGACAACAAGAACGTCAAACGGGTCTTTGTCGGCAAACTCAGACGCATCTGCGCCGCTGCCCATTTTCGCGAGAATCTCTTCGATGGTCATACGGCCGCTTCCGAAAGATTCACCGTTTAAGAAAACAGTCGGAACAGCCATAATGTTTTTGCTTTCTACTTCTTCTTTGAATGCCGCGCCGTCAATCATTGTATGTGTGATATTCGGGTTGAGCACGCTCATCATGTTTAATGCTTGGACGACATCAGGGCAGTTGTGGCACGTCAGGCTGATATAAGACTCAAAGCGGTATTCTCCGCTGATGTTCTTAATCTGGTCAATGACCTTTTGATCAGCCTTAGGCGCTCTGCCGCTGACTTGAAGCAATGCCAGCACTAAAGATGTAAATTCGTGGCCGAGAGGAACACCGGCGAATGTAACGCCTGTGTCTTCTCCGGTACGATTAACGCTGAAGCTCGGTGTTCTGTTTAATTCAGTTTTTTCAACTGAAATTTTAGATGACATGGAAGCCAGCTCGTCAACGAGAGCCAGCATGTCCTTAGAAGTGTCATCGTCACCGGCGCTTACTTTGAGAACAATGTCGTTCTCAATTAGCTGCATGTATTGATTTAATTGTGCTTTGATATTTGCATCAAGTACCAATGGAATGCACTCCTTAGATTTTACCTACCAAATCAAGGCTAGGTGTAAGTGTTTCGCCGCCTTCTTCCCATTTAGCCGGGCAGACTTCACCTGGGTTTTGACGAACGTATTGAGCTGCTTTTACTTTGTTTACAAGGTTGCTTGCGTCACGGCCGATACCGCCTGCATTGATTTCAACTGTTTGGATGACGCCATCAGGATCGATGATGAATGTTCCGCGGTCAGCAAGACCAGTTTCTTCGTCAAGAACGTCGAAGTTGCGGGAGATCGTTTGAGATGGGTCACCGATCATTGCGTAAGTGATTTTGCCGATTTTTTCAGAGCTGTCATGCCAGCCTTTGTGTACGAAGTGAGTATCTGTAGAAACAGAGTATACTTCAACACCTAATTCTTTCAGTGCAGCGTATTGTCCTTGAAGATCTTCAAGTTCAGTCGGGCAAACGAAAGAGAAATCCGCTGGGTAGAAGCAGAAAACGCTCCATTGACCTTTCAAATCTTCGTTTGTTACATCGATGAATTCACCGTTTTTGAAAGCTTTTGCTTCGAATGGCAGTACTTCTTTTCCGATTAAAGACATAATATCTTCCTCCTGAAATGTGATTTGAAATATATTAAAAAGACAAAGCATTCACTTTATCTTTCAATAATAATTCTAATTATATATAGATTATTAAATAACATTTATTTTTTGTCAAGCTATATGGGGTATTATTTTCTGCTTTTTTTGCTTCAGACGTTAAAAAACGCCTGGTATAAGCGGTTTGGCGCTGTTTGTCATGTTTAGCGCCGGGCGAAAGGGGGATTCTCAATTGGTGAATCGAAACAGTAGGAATCAACCCCTCTATATGGCAGTATAAACCAAAGGGGGTATGATCATGCAAATAAATAACATTACTTTGTACAGTTGTGCGTTGGAGGAGACGAAACACTTCTATGAACGGGTGTTAGGTTTTCCTTTAATTGATGAGTCCGGTGATTCGTTTACCATCAAGGCGGGAGAAAGTGAGTTGGAATTCAGGCGCGCCGATTCTCACTCTCAACCGACGTATCATTTTGCGTTTAACATTCCGAATAATCGTTTTGATGAGGCGAAGGCGTGGATAAAGGATAAAGTCGTTTTTCAAACGGAAGATGGGGAGGATGAGGTGTATTTCTCCCATATTCAGGCGCGTTCCTTTTATTTTAAAGATCCGTCCAACAATCTGGCGGAATTCATCGCGAGAGACACATCGCCGGCAAGCGCGGAACGTTTTTCGATTGAGTCCGTCCTGAATATCGGCGAGGTGAATCTGACGGCTGCCGAGGTGGTATCGACCGGGAAGGAGCTGCAGCGTTTCGGCATTCCGGTGAGAAAGCATGCGCCTCTTAGTGAAAACGGGTTTCATTTTATGGGTGATTACAATGATGGGGCGTTTTTGCTTTTAGGGCCGAACGGGCGCCGCTGGATTTTTTCTGATCAGCATGCGGAGTTTCATCCGCTGTCTGTCGTTGTGAACGGGACGATCCGCATTGAGGCTGACGGAAAGGGCGGCATTGACATCAGGCGGGCACAGCCGTCATAAAAAAGCCCGGGCTCAAAAGGCCCGGACTTGAGGTCATTATTTATAGACAACACGGGTGCTGCACATGATGTCGTGCAGCGTTTTTTTCTCTCCGAAGGCGCCCATGATGAATCCGATATAAAGAATGAGCTTAGATATGATATATGCGAAAGCGCGTCCGAAGGCCTGGCCGATGGAAATGCGTCCGCCATCTTCATTGACGACCTTAAGGCCTAGCAATGCTTTTCCCAGTGTCCCCTGCATCTTTGAGGCCGTGAGCAGGCTGAAATATAAGATACTGATCACAAAAGAGCTCGCAAGAATCGGGATGACGCCGAACACCAGAAAAGAGATGTTAAACTGATTTTCGGTCATGAAGGGGTCAGCCGCCGCAACGCCTGCCGCAAATAAAAAAGAGACCATAAATTGAATGATAAAAATCGGAATTCCTATGATGATTTGATCAATGACGTAAGCCAGAAACCGAATCCAAAATCCTGCCGGTCTTTCCATGTATCTTTTTCTCTCCCTTGCTTTAATCTGGAATATTATACGTAATCATTCCGGATTTTGCAACGGAGCTTAAGCTTCTGCGAGCAGCCTCTTTCCCCATGCCAAGCGTCCCATGATCAGTCCGAAAGCCAGAAGGGCAAACATGATGCCGCACCACATCAGCTGATGGATTCCCAAATGGGAAATAAACCAGCCGCCCGCCGCCGTTCCGATGGTGATGCCGAGGTTGGAAAAAGAGACAAACAGGCTGTTGCCGAATTCGGGGGCCTCCTTTGCTTCCGCAGTAAGCCATGTCTGGCTGACAATGAGCCCGCCGGAATGAACGGCGCCCCATACGAAGACGAGGACGGCCATCGGCGCGAAAGACGTCCCAAACCCGTATATGAGCAAGTAGGCGGCTGTATAAAGAAGCGGAAACAGGATGACGGTCTTTTTCATATTTTTATATAACAAAGCGCCGAAGACGAAATTCCCGGCTATCATAATCACTCCGAAGCTCATCAGCATGAAGCTGACCCATGTGCCGTTCATATGGGACACCCGTCCGAGGTACTCCGCAAAATAGCTGTAGACAGAAAACATGGCCGCAAAGAGACAGGTGACGGCAGCGATATTAAGCCACAAGACCGGCTTGCGAAGGATGCCGAGCTGGCTTCTGAAAGACATGTTTTCTGTGACCGGCATGGATGGCAAAAAGAGAAGAATACCTGTGAATGCGATGAGACTGATGATAGCGCCGAATAGGAATGCTGATTCAAGGGAGAGACGATCCGCCAGATAAGACGTGAAAGGCACGCCGAACGCAAAGCCGGCGGTGATGCCTGAAAAGACTTTCGTTACGGCTTTTCCGGATTGGCCGGCGGGGACAAGCCGGGCCGCGGCCGCAAGCGCTACAGAAAAGAACACCGGGTGGCATAAAGCCGGAATGATCCGAAACGCCAGCATGACACTGAAATGCGCCGTATACGCGTAGACCGCATTTGAAACGGCAAACATCAGCACCGCCAAAAGCAGAATGTATTTCCGGTTTATACCTGAAGCAAGCAAGGTTAAAAACGGTCCCGACACAGCGACGATGAACGCGAAAATACTGACAAGCCACCCCGCTTTTGAAGCAGAAATATGAAATCTGTCCGCCACTTGCGGAAGAACGCCGATAATGCCCATTTCAGTCGTGATAATTCCGAAAACCCCTAATGCCAAAAACAGAATGAAGATGGAGCTGCTTTTTTTCATTGTTATGTATGCCTCCTTTTATAACTACATATACAGAAAAATAGATATGTTAGAACAAAAAAAACCTCCTTTCATGGTTATAGCTGGTGCTGAACATAGTCAGCAAAGGCTTTAATTTGTTTTTCATTCCTTCTGTAATAGGTCCATTTTCCGATTCGTTCGGATTCCAGCAGGCCGGCTTTTTGCATGGTCAGCAGGTAGCTGGAGATGACGGACTGCGCAAGCCCCGACTTTGCCTGAATATCACCGACGCAAATTCCGGTGCGGAAGCTGAGTCCCTGATCAAGGTAAGGTTTTTCATCAAAATGGTCCTCCGGGTGTTTAAGCCACGTCATAATATCACTTCGTGTTTTGTTAGATAACGCTTTATGAATCAATATCGGTTCCATAACGTTTATTATATCTATTTTTCTGGATTTGTAAATTCGTTTTTGACAAAACATTCTCAAATTAAGTAAAAATCGTGCTAAAATATAACATATTATCAGATTACCGGTAAAAAAGCCGGGTTATTGTCAGGAGGATATTCACATGAATCAAAAGAAAAAAGGTACGGTTGCGGTGACCTTGCTTTCCGCTCTGCTGTTTTGTTTATTGCCGGTCCTCGTCTCGCTTTCTCCGCTTGCGGAAACGGGGCCGAACGCGAATCGTTTTAATTCCGCGGGCATGTGGGCCGCCGTCGGCCAGATCTTTGTTATATATGCGGTCCCGCTCATTTTGTATATTCTCGGTATTCGTGTCATGAAAATCATCATGGCCGTTTTTTGCGGAATCGGGCTTATCATTTGCGCGGCTGTCTTGTTGGTGACGTTATTGACCGCAATTTCCTTAGGGCAGGAGCTGTCTCTTTATTACGGCCTTCTCGTTTGGTCAGGCGCGGCTTTTATCGTCAATGTGGTGTGGTATATTGCCGCGTTTCGATCATCCCCGAAGCATCAGCAGGCTATGTGACATTTGTTCTATAAATCTACCGAAAATACAAATATTTCATAGGTTAATTATGGTATGATCAAAGTGATATAGCAGCTTTTAATAGAAACGGGAGGAACTGACATTGAAAAAAAAGACAGCTTCATTGCGAATGAAAACATTGGCGGCCGGCGCTGCGGTTGCTGCGGCTTTATCTGTGGGAGCGGTTTCTGATCTGCCGGGGGCAAAATGGCTGCATCCGGCGGCTGCTCAAGCTGCGGAAACGGTATTTAAACAAAATCATGCGGCATCCGGTTTCTTGGCGGGACGGTATGACGCGCAGGCGATGTCTCCGACGATGTTCAACTGGTCAAGAGAAAGCCGGTTTACAAGCACTGCCGATGGCGCATTAAAATGGGAAAAGAATGTTCCGGCCACCCCTCAAAACGGTGCGGGAGCCGCGGTTGACGGGGACGGCACCGTATTTATTCAATCAAAAGACGGGAAGCTGACGGCGTATCATCCGGACGGTACTGTGAAATGGGTGACGGAAAACCTCGGGACGACCTATACGCTGACTCCGGTGCTCGGAACAAACGGTGTCATTTATCTTCCTTCTCACGATAAAAAACTATATTTCATCGACAAAGAAACCGGAAACATTTTAACATCGGTTCCGCTGAGCGGAGCGCCTAGTTCCGATGCAGCTATCGGCTCTGACGGCACGCTGTATGTGTCGACGCTGGATAACTACATCTATGCGATTAAACCGACGTCGCCTTCGACATGGACGCAAAAGTGGAAGTTTAAAACAAACGGCGTGGTCGGCTCCGCTCCCGTGTTAGCGTCAAACGGCACTCTGTATACGGCAACGTACAATAATATCTTTTACGCGATCAATTCCGGAACGGGCCAAGTGAAATGGTCAAAAACGACGTCCAACGGGTTTAAAGGCTATCCGGTTATTGATAGAGACGGCACCGTTTACGCCGGAAACCAGGACGGCAACTTATACGCCTATACATCAACGGGTGCTGTAAAGTGGACGTTCCCGTTAAACGGTTTCTCCAGCTCTTCATTAGCGATCGACCATAACGGCAATGTGTATATCGGTTCCGGAAGCGGCGAGCTGTTTTCCATCAGCAAAACCGGCAATATGAACTGGTCTTTCTATACGGACGGGCCTGTAAGAACGGCGCCGCTGATTGATGCGGACGGCAATGTGTACTTCGGCTCTGACGATAAAAACGTCTATGCGGTTGACGCTGACGGTAATGAAAAATGGCGCTATCAAACAGACAGCAATGTCATTTCCTCCCCGGTTCTGGCTGAAGACGGCACGCTCTATGTCGGCACTTATACGAAACTGCTCGCATTCGGAGCAAAAAAATAATAAAAAAGAATCCGCGTCGTCTGCGCGGATTCTTTTTTTATTTAGAGGCTTGAATAAATACGCCTTTTTCATGAGAGAATTCTTTAAAGCCGTACACACCGTGATATGAACCGATCCCGCTCGTATTGACACCGCCGAACGGAAGGTTGACGTCAGTGAAATGAACGACGACATCATTGACAGAAGCATTGCCGGACGTCGTATGCTGCAGAACATAATCGATCAGCTCCTGATTATGGCTGAATACATACAAGGCAAGCGGCTTGTCCCGTTCAGTGATGTAATCAACGGCTTCACTGATATCTTCGTAATTCATAATCGGCAGAATCGGTGCGAAGATTTCTTCCTGCATGATCTTCATATCAGGCGTGACGTTTGTCAGCACGGTCGGAGAAATCGTGCGGTCATGCGCATCGAATACGCCGCCGAACGCCGTTTTCGCCCCTTTTTCAATGGCATCATCATACAGGGCTTTGACACGGTTAAAGTTGCGGTCGTTGACAATTTGCGTGAACTTGTTGCGGTCAACCGTATGATCATCCTCCATAAAACCTGCATTGACAATGGTTTGCAGGAGATCTGTAAAGGTGCTCTGCACTTCTTTCTTCATAAGGAGATAGTCAGGTGCGATACATGTTTGCCCCGCATTGACAAATTTGCCGACGGCGATTTTTTTCGCCGCGTCCATCAAATCATAGCCGCTGTCGATGATCGTCGGACTCTTTCCGCCAAGCTCAAGCGTGACGGACGACAAGTGCTTCGCCGCTGCCGTCATGACGATTTTACCGACATTCGTGCTTCCGGTGAAGAAAATGTGGTCAAACGGCTGGTCGAGCAGTTCTGTGGCGACATCGACCTCACCTTCAAAAATGGCGACTTCTTCTTCTTGAAATGCCTCGCGAATAACTGTCGCGGCGATATGGCTCGTCTCCATCGTAAAATCGGACAGCTTCACAATCGCGCTGTTGCCGGCCGCAATGGCAGCCGCAAGCGGAGCCATCGTCAGCATAAACGGATAATTCCATGGGCCGAGAATTAAGGTGACGCCTTTTGGCTCGTACATTAATACGCCGTCAGCGTCGGGGCTGACGGATGAGCCGACGCGTTTCGGCGCCATCCAGGTGTCGAGATTGTTCATATTATCTTTAATCGCCTTGATCGTTCCCTGCGTTTCCGCTCTTTTCACCTCATGATAAGGCTTGCGGACGTCCCGTCTGATCGCCTCGATGATTTCTTCTTCATGTGCGGTGACGGCATCTAAAAAGCGCTGAAGCTTTTCTCTGCGCTGCCCGGCTGTTGAAGCACGCAGCGTTTTTTGATTTTTTTTCTGAAGCTCAAAGACGCGTTTGATGTCTGCTTTTATATGCTGATCCATCGGTCTTCCTCCTCTGGTTGCTTTTTTGTTTCTTCAGGGCCTATTATAATGTGATGTGTTTTTGGGGCAAAGACAGCGTAAACACATCTATACGTTACCGTACATATTGCGGTGATCTGTCTAATGAAAGGAGTGTCTCTTATGCCGGATTCTGTGACAACTGACATCAAACAAGCGCTTTTGGCCATGCTTGGAGAGCGGGATATCCGCCGTGTGACCATGAAGGACATTGCCGAACGGTCGCATGTGAGCCGGGGGACACTGTACCTTTATTACGAGGATAAATATGCGATTTTAGAGGATATAGAGGAAGAAATGAAAGACGGGCTGAGCGAAGCGCTGTATGATTCGCTGAAGAATAAAGATGTGCTTCATTTACATGGCGGATGGCAAAAAGTGCATCCGACCCTGTCTTTTGTTGACCGGCACCGGGAGTTTTTTCAAACGATGATGGACCGTCATAAAATGCCGTATTTTCACTTTCATGCTTTTTTAAAAGATGTGTTCCGGCATGATGTGCTGCTGTCACCGGTCAATGCGGATTTCTCACCGACTGAACAGGATATGTACATTCATTACCGCGCTTTATACACGTATGCCATTGTGTTGTACTGGCTGAATGAGGAGCCCGGGGCATCCCCGGAAGCGATCAGCGGACAGGTGTGGGATTTAATTTCTCAAAAACGATTTTACTGGCTGTTTGGCCGCCGGGTGCCGGAACAAGAAGAAAAAAAGCCCGCCGACCGCCGGGTGACCCGGACGAGGCAGGCCTTGCAAGAAGCCATGATCGGCTTAATGGCGGAAAAAAAAGAGTACGCGGCGATTACGATTTCCGATATTGCCCGTCAAAGCAACCTCCGCCGTGCCACTTTTTATGACCATTACGCCAACAAAGAAGCATTGCTGAAAACGATCATCCATCAATCATGCCGGGATCTGATCGGATTATTGACGGTAAAAGGAGAGCCTGCCGATTGCTCCATGGAAGAAGCGGAAGCCGCGCTCGTCCGTCTCTTTTCGGCACTGTCGGACGGCCTGCCGCTCGTTCATTTTCTGAGAGAGGGTTCGGGAGTGCCTGACGTCATTCCAGAAATGTTCAGAGCGCTGCAATCGTTTTATCTTCATCAGCCTCTGCACATTCAGGCGGGGAAAAAGCTCTATGCATACTATGTCGCGTCCATGCTCGTCGGCTTGATTCAATATCGTCTTCATGAAGGAAAAGACCACGCGCCGGACATGCTGGCCCGGGAGTTTCTGCAGTTTTTGGATGTGAAGAAGTATCGGGTGATTTTGCTGTGAGGATGATGAAAAAGAACTCCGAAAACAGGCGGGGTTCTTTTTTGCTGTTTTCTTTGAGAAGTGCCGATATGAAGTGTCCGGCTTTATCTCTTATAAAAAAGATACCTTCCATATGATGCCTGATCAGCATTCTGCCGCCAAACATGACAAATGTCATATTCGAGGCATGATGGCTGCTACTACAAAAGCGTCTGGCGCCCCGTTATACTTGGGATCATAATGAAAAAGAAGGGACATGACATTCATGATCAATCACGCCGCAACTCAAAAACAAGCGTCTTTAAAAAAGCAGGTTGCCGCATTTTCCGGCGCCGATACAAAGCATAGTGTCATTCAGCTTTTCAACACGTTTGTGCCGTTTTTTGCCCTTTGGTTTCTTGCTTACTTCAGCCTCGATGTCTCCTATCTTCTGACCCTCGCCTTTACTGTTATAGCAGCGGGATTTTTGACAAGAATCTTTATTATTTTCCACGACTGCTGCCATCAATCCTTTTTCAAA
Organism: Bacillus sp. EKM208B; assembly: GCF_011800725.1. Taxonomy (NCBI): domain Bacteria; kingdom Bacillati; phylum Bacillota; class Bacilli; order Caryophanales; family Bacillaceae; genus Bacillus; species Bacillus sp. EKM208B. The sequence goes on from NZ_JAANHO010000001.1 coordinate 138,725, forward strand.
CAAAAGAAGCTGAACCGGCTGTTCGGGTTTATTTCAGGTGTGCTGACACTGTTTCCGTTCCTTCAATGGCAGCGCAGCCACTCCATTCATCATGCGACGAGCAGCAACTTAGATAAACGGGGCACCGGCGATATTTGGATGATGACCGTCAAGGAATACAACGAAGCGTCAGCTTGGACAAAAGTACGCTACAGACTTTATCGCAATCCGTTTATTATGTTTATTCTCGGCCCGATTTACGTATTTCTGATTAAAAACCGTTTCAATGTAAAAGGCGCCCGCCGCAAGGAGCGCTGGAACACCTATTTCACGAACGCGGCGATTGTCTTATTGGCTGCTGCGACGTGCCTGCTTGTCGGCTGGGAAAACTTTTTGCTTGTTCAGGGTCCGATTTTCCTTATTTCGGGGTCAATCGGCGTCTGGCTCTTTTATGTTCAGCACACGTTTGAGGATTCTTATTTTGAAGCCGATGAGCATTGGGATTATGTGCAGGCCGCGGTAGAAGGAAGCTCCTTTTACAAGCTTCCGAAGCTTTTGCAATGGCTGACAGGCAACATCGGCTACCATCATGTCCACCACTTAAGCCCGAAAGTGCCGAACTACAAGCTGGAAGCCGCTCATGAGGGGCACGAGCCTTTAAAAAACGTACCGACCATTACGCTTAAAACAAGTCTTGAATCCATGAAATTCCGTCTGTGGGATGAGGACGAAAAGCAATTTGTCACCTTTCGGGAGGCGCGGAAAAAACCGGCACCCCATCCGGTACCGAAAGAACCTTTAAAGAAAAATGCCTGATATGGCGCGCGGCTCTTTCTCTTATCAGAAAGGGCCTTCTCTTCATGCGTGAGGATGCAATGAAGGCGGTGTTTTGATAAAGTGATGGTAGACACAAGCAGTAGAAGGTGGAACAAAGATGAAGAAGTATTTTAAATTTCAAAAACTGAATGGGATTTCTCCTTATATATGGACGATTTTTTTCATCTTGCCTTTTTATTTTATTTTTAAAAGCTCTTCTACCTTTGTCATCGTGGCCGGCATCATTTTCACACTTGTTTTCTTTGGCGCATACCGCTTTGCATTTGTTGCAAAAGGCTGGCCGCTTTACTTATGGGCACTTCTTCTGATCGGCATTTCGACCGGCTCAGTTATGCTGTTCAGCTATATTTATTTCGCCTTCTTTATCGCCTACTTCATCGGCCATATCCGAGACAAAGTTCCTTTTTACATCTTATATTACATTCATATCATCAGTGCGGCGGTTGCCGTCAACTTCAGTCTTGTTCTGAAAAAAGGGTGGTTTTTGACACAAATTCCGTTTATCGTCATTACACTGATCAGTGCCATCCTGCTCCCGCTCACCATTCGAAGCAGAAAGGCAAGAGAGCGCCTTGAGGAGAAATTAGAATATGCAAATGAACGAATCGCCGATCTTGTGAAGCTGGAAGAAAGGCAGCGCATCGCCCGGGACCTTCACGATACACTCGGACAAAAGCTCTCCTTAATCGGATTGAAAAGCGACCTCGCCCGAAAGCTGATATACAAGGACCCTGAACAGGCCCGCACTGAGCTGAAAAGCGTGCAGCAGACGGCCCGCACCTCGTTAAATGAGGTCAGACAAATCGTCTCATCGATGAAAGGCATCCGATTGAAGGATGAGCTCGGCAATGTTCGGCAAATTCTTGAAGCGGCAGGAATTGATTTTGTGTATGAAGAAAAAGAAGCGCCCAAACATATCTCTTTGCTGAACGAAAACATCGTCAGCATGTGCATTAAAGAAGCCGTCACCAATGTCGTGAAACACAGCGGCGCCAAAGTATGCCGCATCACCATTCAGCAGCTTTGGAAAGAGGTTGTCATTACGGTAGAAGATGACGGCAGCTTTCAATGCAAAGAAGACCGCTTTTTTTCAAAGGGGCACGGCCTGCTTGGAATGAGGGAACGTCTTGAATTCGCAAACGGCAGTTTAGCCATCGATACAGCCGCCGGAACAAAGCTGACCATGAGAATCCCGAATGATTCAAAATCAAAAGAAAAGGATGGTAGCAGATGATCAACATCTTCATTGCCGAGGATCAGCAAATGCTGCTCGGCGCACTCGGTTCGCTGTTGAATTTAGAAGAGGATATGACGGTTGTCGGCAAAGGCACAAGCGGCCAGGATGCCATCGATTTCGTGGAAAAACATGCGCCCGACATTTGTCTGATGGATATCGAAATGCCCGGGAAATCAGGCCTTGAAGCGGCAGAAGAACTCAAGGACAGCGGTGTGAAAATCATCATTTTGACGACCTTTGCCCGCTCCGGCTATTTTCAGCGGGCGCTAAAAGCAGGCGTCAGCGGGTACATGCTCAAGGACAGCCCGAGCGATGAGCTCGTCAGCGCCATCCGCAGCGTCATGAAAGGAAGACGCGTCTACGCACCTGAATTAATGGAGGACATCTATAGTGAAGAAAACCCGCTGACCGAACGGGAAAAAGAGGTGCTCGAGCTTGTCGCAGACGGAAAAAACACGAAAGAAATCGCAAGCGCCCTCAGCATTAAAAGCGGCACAGTCCGCAATTACGTTTCGATGATCCTTGATAAATTAGAAGTGAAAAATCGAATTGAAGCCATTACCCGATCAAAGGAAAAGGGCTGGTTTAAGTAACCCGCCCTCAGCTTGTTCAGCCAGTGTTTTTGCACTGGCTTGTTTCTTTTTTACCGTCACTCCGTCTCTTCCTTCCACTTCTTATCAATCAGCATTTTTCCCGGCCAAGTGTATGCCATGATGCCGCCGTCTGCGGTGATGTCTTCTCCCGTGACATAAGAGCTGTCGTCTGAAGCGAGGAAGAGCGCGACGGCTGCCATTTCTTCCGGTTTTCCGAGCCGGCCGAGCGGCGTGATCCATTTGTTGGCTTCACGGAACGCCTCGCCCATTTCGTCTTCTGTCGTGCCTGCCAATTTATCAATGAGCGGCGTTTCAATCGTCCCCGGCGATAAGGAATTGACGCGGATTCCGCTTCTGGCGTAATCAATGGCCATCGCTCTCGTCAGGTTCGTGATTCCGCCTTTTGCGGCGTTATAGCCTGAGCGGTCAAGGTCTGCGGCCCGGCCGGACATGGAGGAGGTGTTGATGATGGAGCCTCCTTTTTCGAGCATGAGCGGAATCAGGTATTTGCTGCACAGAAATGTGCCGCGCAGATCGACGGCGATGATCCGGTCAAACAGGTCGACCGGGTATTCATGGACTTTTCCGCCCTCTTGGTCAACACCGGCATTGTTAAACAGAATATCAATTGTTCCGTACTTTTGCTGAATGCCGTCTGCAAAAGACTTTACGTTTTCTTCGTCTGATACATCAAGGTGAAAGGCTTCTGCTTCTCCGCCGTTTTTTCTGATGGCGCTGACGGTTTCATTCAGTTCGCTTTCATTGATGTCACCGCAGATCACGCGGGCGCCTTCATCGGCGAAAATCCGTGCCGTCGCTTGTCCGATGCCTGTCGCGGCCCCTGTGATGATTGCGGTTTTGTCTGTTAATCTTCCCATATTGCGATTCCTCCTTTTTTATATCTGTTCCCGCTGAATAGGGGGATAAACATACGGCGGTCTGTTTCTAAATAGCTATTAAATATGTTAATATTATGTATATACATCATTGGAGGTTTGCATATTTTGAAGATCCAGCATAAGAAGGAGATAGCGTTTTATTGTTATGCCATTGTTCCTATGGGATTTGTGATTTACACCGTTATCTCTATTCTATTTCAGGACATCACATTTCCTCTCACTGTAAGAAATGTTCTGCATGAGTCTTTGCGAAACTTGGGATCTCTTATCTTATTTAGTTTGTTTTTCTACCCGTCATACATATGGATGAAGAAGGAATTCGGCCGCCGGAAAGAAGCAGAGAGGAGAGGATGATCAACATTCTCTCTTTTTTATTGATAAAATGGGTGAAATGAATCCATTAACATGTTAAATTTACAATATATGCATCTGCTAATGCTAGTTGACAATTGTCACTGTATATGATAAATAGATGCTGAAAAGATTTTACATAACATCAAAGCATAATTAAAGGAGAGATCTGAAGTGCGGAAAAAAAAGTTTAAAGCAGAATCCAAGCGATTGCTGGACATGATGATTAACTCCATTTACACGCAGAAGGAAATTTTTCTCCGCGAGTTAATTTCCAACGCGAGCGATGCGATTGACAAAATCTATTACAAGGCGTTAACCGATGATTCATTAACGTTTGATCAAGACAATTACTACATAAAAGTGACGGCGGACAAAGAAGCGAGAACGCTCACCGTCACAGACACCGGTATCGGGATGACAAAAGACGAGCTTGAACAGCATCTCGGCACGATTGCGAAAAGCGGTTCACTCGCTTTCAAGCAAGAAAATGACTCGAAAGACGGCCATGACATTATCGGCCAGTTCGGCGTCGGATTTTATGCGGCGTTTATGGTGGCTGATAAAGTCACGGTGAAAAGTAAAGCGCTCGGCAGTGACGAGGCGTATGTGTGGGAGTCGGAAGGGGCTGCCGGCTACACGATCGCGCCGTGTGACAAGGAAACCGTCGGTACGGAAATCACCTTGAAAATAAAAGAAAACACAGAAGATGAAAGCTATGATGAGTTTTTAGAAAACTACCGCATCAAAGCGATCGTGAAAAAGTACTCTGATTTTATCCGCTACCCGATCAAAATGGAAGAGACGGTCAACAAGCCGAAAGAGGGCAGCGAGAACGAATTTGAAGAAGTTCAGGAAGAACAGACGGTCAACAGCATGGTGCCGATCTGGAGAAAAAACAAAAGCGAGCTGACGGATGAGGATTACGAGGCTTTTTACGCCGAGAAGCATTACGGCTTTGATAAACCGCTGACCCATGTGCATATCAGCGTCGATGGAGCGGTGCGTTACAATTCGATTTTGTTTATTCCGGAAAACATGCCGTTTGACTATTATACGAAGGAATTCGAAAAAGGATTGGAGCTGTACTCCAACGGCGTGCTGATCATGAACAAATGCGCCGACCTGCTTCCGGATCATTTCAGCTTTGTAAAAGGCATGGTGGATTCTGAGGATCTGTCGCTGAACATTTCCAGAGAGATGCTGCAGCACGACCGCCAGCTGAAGCTGATTGCAAAAAACATCAATAAAAAAATCAAAGCCGAGCTGAAGAGCCTGCTGAAGAACAAAAGGGAAAAATACGAATCTTTCTATGAATCTTTCGGCAGACAGCTGAAATTCGGCGTCTATAATGATTTCGGCGCGAATAAAGACGTATTAAAAGATCTGCTTCTCTTCTATTCATCTAAGGAGAAAAAGCTCGTCACTCTGGACGAATATGTGTCCAGAATGCCTGAGGATCAAAAATATATCTATTACGCGTCCGGTGATTCATATGAGCGGATTGAAAAGCTGCCGCAAACTGAAATGGTGGCGGACAAAGGCTACGAGATTTTATATTTCACGGAGGATATTGATGAATTCGCGATCAAAATGCTGACAAGCTATGAGGAAAAAGAGTTCAAATCCGTATCCAGCGCCGACTTAGGCATCGACAGTGACGAAGATGAAAAGCAGACTGAAGCCGAAGAGAACGAATATAAAGACCTGTTCGAAAGCATGAAAGAGATTCTTGCGGATAAAGTAAAGAACGTCAGAGCATCGAAACGTTTAAAATCCCATCCGGTCTGCTTTGCGACAGACGGCGAAGTGACGATCGAAATGGAGAAAGTGTTAAACGCCATGCCTGACAGCCAGCAGGTCAAAGCGGAAAAAGTGCTGGAAATCAACCCGAACCACGAAGTGTTTGAGACGTTAAAGAACGCGCACGGACAAGATCGGGAAAAGCTGGCATTATACACAAACCTGCTGTACAATCAGGCGCTTCTGATTGAAGGGCTGCCGATCCATGATCCGGTCGAGTTTACGAATGACATCTGCAAAGTTATGGTATGACGCTAAAAAGGAATCGCCCGGCGGGGGCGATTCCTTTTTTTATTACAGTGTGCGCTGTTTAAGAATTTGATTTTGTTTGCTGCGCTTCTTTAAGGAGAACCGTTTTTTCAAGTGCGTTTCGATTTCTTCTAAACTTCTGCCCTTCGTTTCAGGAACGATGTAAGCGGCGAAGAAGAAGGATGAGAGGCAAATGACTGAGAATATTCCGAATACCCAGCCGATGCCCATGGCGCTCAGCATAAGCGGGAATACCAGTGAAACGATCAGGTTGGTTGCCGACAGAATCAATGTCGTAAATCCGGTTGCGGCTCCGCGTGCGTTTGACGGGAACAGCTCCGGCATCAGGACCCACACAACGGGACCCCATGTCGCCTGGTAGAAAACGATATAGATGCCGAGAAACAGCACGGTCAGCCAAGCCGTTGAAGCTGACAGGCCGGCCAGAAGGAGAATGGCTGATAGTGACGCCAGGCTCAAGGTAATGCCGACACTTCCCCACATCAGCAGTTTTTTCCGGCCGATCCGGTCAATTAAGATCATGGCGGTGATACACATGATGACGTTTAAGACACCGATGCCCATCGTGCCGAGAACGGACGCCGAAGTGCCGAGTCCGGCCTTTGTAAAGATGGTCGGCGCATAGTAAATCACCGTGTTGATACCGACCGCCTGCTGGAAGATGGCGAGGCCGATCCCGATCAGCAGCATAGGGCGGATCCATTTTGCTTTCAGCAAGCCGAGCGTAGATTCTTTTTTCTCGGCTTCTCCTTGTTTCATTTCCGCCAATTCAACGGCGATATCCTTTTTGTCGTGCGTCATTTCCATGACTTGTCTGGCTTCGTGCTCACGGCCGCGTTTGACGAGCCATCTCGGAGATTCCGGCATAAACGCGATTCCGATTAATAAAAGCGCCGCCGGTACTGCCGCGAGACCGACCATCCAGCGCCAAGCTTCAAACGGGGTGAATATGTAATTCACGATATATGCGAGTAAAATTCCGGTTACAATCATTAAGTTATTCAATGTGCCGAGCGTTCCGCGTATTTTTGTCGGCGCCATCTCAGATAGATAAACGGGAACCAGCGCCGTTGAGCCGCCGACGGCTAACCCGAGTATGACACGGGAGATAATCAGCATAGTGACGGTTTGCGAAGCCGCACACGCAAGCGCGCCGATAATAAAAATGAGTGAAAGGACGAAAACCACTTTTCTCCGGCCCCATCGGTCAGAGCATGTCCCGCTTAATGCGGACCCGAAAATCGCACCGAGCAGCAGCATGCTGACGACCAATCCCTCGGTCAGCGTGTTTAAAGGAATATCATTGTTAATAAATAACAAAGCCCCTGAAATCACACCGGTATCATAGCCGTAAAGCAGCCCGCCTAATGCTCCGAAAAAGTAAATCAGGTATTTTTTGGTACTTTTCTTCACAGATGATCCTCCTCATCTTTTGGAACGCATAATAGTTTATTTAGATAACTATTTCATTCCCCGAAGAGAAAAATATAAACATAAAAAAAACACGCCCCTTTTAAAAGGCGTGTTTTTTTTCTTAGGAAAACAGCTTGTCGATAAACGCGATTTCTTCAGCAGATAGCGTAATGGAGGCTGCTTTCATGTTGTCTTTTAATTGATCCGCGCGTTTGGCGCCTGGAATCAGGATATCGATTTCAGGTCTCGCCAAGTACCAGGCAAGCACGATATGCGCCGTATCGGCATTGTGCTTTTCGGCAATCGGTTTGAGCTGGTTGACTTTTTTGATGTTTTCTTTAAACTGTTCCCCTTGGAAATGCGCCTGATCATTGCGCAGGTCGCCTTCAGGGAAGGTTGTGTTCTCGTCGTATTTGCCGGCCAGCAGTCCGGATACGAGCGGGAAGTACGGAATGAATGAGATGCCGTGTTCTGTCGTATAAGGGAAGAAAGTCTTTTCCGCCTCACGGTTCAGCAGGTTGTATTCTCCTTGAATCACGTCGACTAAGCCGTCTTTATTGGCTTCTTTCAGCTGCTCCAAAGAGAAATTGGATACGCCGATGGAACGGATTTTTCCTTCTTTTTTCAGCTCATTCAATGCTTGAACGGCTTCGTCCTTCGGCGTGTGCTCATCCGGGAAATGGATGTAGAATAAATCGATGTAATCAGTCTGCAGGCGTTTCAGGCTGTCTTCGACCGATTGTTTCAAAAAGGCCGGTGAATTGTCGAAAACAAAGTCATCGCCTTCTTTTCTGTGAGCGGCTTTTGTGGCGATGAAGACATCCTCGCGGTTGCATTCTTTCAGCACCTCGCCGATTAATTCTTCAGAACGGCCCACACCGTAAATATAGGCGGTATCTAACATGGTAACGCCGCTTTTAATCGCTTCCCGGACCAATTCTTTTCCCGTTTCTTCATTCAGATTCGGATAGAGATTGTGTCCGCCGACCGCATTTGTTCCCAAACCGATCGGAAATACCTTTAGGTCAGTTTTGCCGATTGTTACTTTGCTCATGTTTTCGCCCCCTGAAAAAATTGGATATCATAGCGACTGCCGGAAAAATACGGCAGCGTTCTCTATTAACTATAACGCTATGCCAAGTGAATGTCGATTTGATGCTCTTGGCAATACTTCGTATATTCCTCATCGAGCTGCTGAGAAGTGACAATGCTGTGAAGCCGGTCGAAAGGCGCGTATGTCAAAAGCGTGGATTTGCCGAATTTGGAATGATCCGCGAGCAGATACACTTCGTTCGCCTTTTCGGAAATTCTCTTTTTCACCTCGTATTCCAGTAAGTCGGAATTCGTCAGGCCGTGGGTGATCGTTGTCCCGGTAGCGGACATGAACGCCTTGTTAATGTTGTATTTATTGAGTGTGCTCGGATCATCAATGCCGACAAACGACCTTGTCTTCCGTTTGTAGTTATTGCCGATGATGATCAGGTCGATATTTTTCATGGATGAAGCCGCGTTAATAATATCAAGGCTGTTCGTCAAAACCGTTACATTCTTATCGGGATCAAGTGTCTCCAGCATCGATTTGGTCGTCGTGCCGGAATCAATAAATACAAGATCGTGATCCTCAATAAACCGTGATGCATAGCGGGCGATTTTGATTTTTTCATCCTGATGTTGAATGGTGCGGTTCTCAAAAGGGACGAGCACAGATTTTTCTACTGATGTCACGCCGCCGTACACCTTTTTGATAACCCCTTTTTCCGCAAGCTTATTAATATCGCGTCTGACCGTGTTTTTAGAGACGTTGAATACCTCGCACAGCTCATCCAGCGAAGTGGCTCCGTGTTTGAGAATGTATTCTTCCATCTCCTGAATCCGCATCAGTTTCATAAAAAAACTCCTTCTAGAATTCTTAAAGTAATTAAAATATATAATAAACACCAGAAGTTAATCAATAGTTACTTAACAAATGATAAAAAAGAGGGTTCACACCGTACGATTCGACACGGTTCTCCAAGTTCCTGTTTTCCCGATCAAAAAAAGTATGATAAAAATAATGAAAATATTTTGATTTTTTAGATTGACTTGAAGATGTGTTGGGCTTACAATGTAACCAAGAAATGACCAAAATATAACCTGTAAAATCAAAAGTGAAAGATGTAACCGTTTGCTTTTCCCGGTACATGACCAACTTTTACATGGGAAGATTGGGAGTCACCATCATTTTAGCATTTGTAAGCGTTTAATTCATGTCTTTTATATGTAAAAGATGAATATATTCATCCGTTATTATCCAGCTGAACAGGATGTTTACTATTTAAGGAGGCAATGAGAATGGCAGAGATCAGAAAACTGAAAAACTACATCAATGGTGAATGGGTTGAAAGTAAGACAGATCAATATGAAGACGTTGTCAATCCGGCTACAAAAGAAGTGATGTGCCAGGTTCCGATTTCTACGCGGGAGGATGTGGAATACGCCGTCCGCTCAGCGTCAGAGGCGTTTCAAACATGGTCAAAGACGGCAGTGCCGCGCCGTGCGAGAATTCTATTTAACTATCAGCAGCTTCTCCAGCAGAACAAAGAAGAGCTTGCCCGTCTGATCACTTTGGAAAACGGTAAAAACACGACGGAAGCACTCGGTGAAGTGGGACGCGGAATTGAAAACGTCGAATTCGCAGCGGGCGCGCCGTCACTCATGATGGGCGATTCACTCGCCTCCATCGCGACGGATGTAGAGGCGGCGAACTACCGCTATCCGATCGGGGTGGTCGGCGGTATCGCACCGTTCAACTTCCCGATGATGGTTCCGTGCTGGATGTTCCCGATGGCGATTTCATTAGGAAACACGTTCATTCTGAAGCCGTCTGAGCGCACGCCGCTGTTAACGGAAAAACTGGCAGAGCTGTTTGAACAGGCCGGTCTGCCGAAGGGCGTCTTCAATGTCGTGCACGGCGCGCATGACGTCGTAAACGGCGTTCTTGAACATCCGGATATTAAAGCCATCTCATTCGTCGGTTCAAAACCTGTCGGCGAGTATGTTTTCAAAAAAGGCAGCGAACATTTGAAACGCGTGCAGGCGTTAACGGGCGCGAAAAACCATACGATCGTGTTAAATGACGCCCACCTTGAAGATACGGTGACAAACATTATCGGTGCGGCATTCGGTTCGGCAGGAGAGCGGTGCATGGCATGCGCGGTTGTGACGGTTGAAGAGGGAATCGCCGATGAGTTTATGGCGAAACTACAGGAAAAAGCAGAGGACATCAAGATCGGAAACGGACTGGATGACGGCGTATTCTTGGGCCCGGTCATCCGCGAGGACAACAAAAAACGCACGCACAGCTATATTGAAAAAGGCATCGAAGAAGGAGCGAGACTTCTTTGTGACGGGCGTGAAAACGCAACGGAAGACGGCTATTTCGTCGGACCGACGATTTTTGACAACGTGACGACGGATATGACGATCTGGAAAGATGAAATCTTTGCGCCCGTTCTGTCGGTCATCCGCGTGAAAAACTTAAAAGAAGCGGTGGACATCGCCAACCAGTCTGAATTTGCGAACGGCGCGTGTCTGTTCACTTCAAATGCTAACGCGATCCGCTACTTCCGTGAAAATATTGACGCGGGGATGCTCGGCATCAATCTTGGCGTGCCGGCGCCGATGGCATTCTTCCCGTTCTCTGGCTGGAAGTCTTCTTTCTTCGGCACATTGCACGCAAACGGAAAGGACAGCGTCGACTTCTATACACGTAAAAAAGTCGTGACGGCACGATACCCGTCTCCTGACTTCAATTGATCTGACAGCCGGCCCGGACGGCTTTGTGATTCCGTCCGGGTTTTCTTTTACCATCAATTAAGGAGGAATAAACATGAGTCATTTGCTGCGCAAACCGCAGGCCGATGAGATGTCTCAAGGCGTGAACATCATACATGACGTGACTTCAGCCAATTCAGACCTCAAATACGTCGGATTTAAAGTCGTTGACCTCACTCCCGGTTCCGCATATACAGAAGATTTGAAAAAGACGGAGTGCTGCATCGTTGCGGTAACGGGAAAAATCACCGTCACTGATTATGATCAGACATTTGAAAGCATCGGCACCCGTGAAAGCGTATTTGAAAGAAAACCGACGGACAGCGTTTATGTGTCCAATGACCGCTCTTTTGAAATCACAGCGGTCAGCGGGGCGAGGGTCGCGCTGTGCTATTCTCCGTCCGAACACCAGCTTCCGACAAAGCTGATTAAAGCGGAAGACAACGGTGTGGAACATCGCGGCAAGCTGGCAAACAAACGAACCGTTCATAATATTCTCCCCGATTCAGATCCATCGGCAAACAGCCTTCTCGTTGTTGAAGTTTACACGGACAGCGGCAACTGGTCGAGCTACCCGCCTCATAAACATGACCAAGACAATCTGCCGGCTGAATCCTTTTTAGAAGAAACCTATTACCATGAAACGGACCCGCCGCAGGGGTTTGTCTTCCAGCGTGTGTACACGGACGACCGCTCGATTGACGAGACGATGACCGCAGAAAATGAAAACGTTGTCATCGTGCCGGCGGGCTATCACCCGGTTGGTGTTCCGGACGGGTATACCTCTTACTACCTGAATGTAATGGCGGGACCGACACGAAAATGGAAGTTTCATAATGATCCGGCCCATGAATGGATCCTGGAACGCTAACAAGTGAGGAGTGGCAGATAACGATGAAATATACATTTAATGAAGAAAAAGAGTTTGATATTGTCGCGATCGGGCGCGCGTGTATTGATTTGAACGCTGCGGAATACAACCGGCCGATGGAAGAAACGATGACGTTTTCTAAATATGTCGGCGGCTCCCCGGCAAATATTGCGATCGGCAGCGCCAAGCTCGGATTAAAAGCCGGTTTTATCGGCAAAATCCCGGATGATCAGCACGGCAGATTCATCGTTTCTTATATGCAGGGAAAGGGCGTTGATACGTCACAAATGACCGTTGACAGAGAAGGGCGCAAAGCCGGGCTCGCTTTTACGGAAATTCTCAGTCCCGAAGAGTGCAGCATTCTGATGTACCGGGATGACGTGGCGGATTTGTATCTTGAGCCGTCCGAAGTCAATGAAGGTTACATCGCAAACGCGAAAATGCTGCTCGTGTCAGGCACGGCGCTTGCGAAAAGCCCGTCGCGCGAAGCCGTCTTAAAAGCGGTGCATATCGCAAAAAAACATGACGTAAAAGTCGTGTTTGAGCTCGACTACCGTCCGTATACATGGCAATCGGCAGAAGAAACAGCCGTGTACTACACGCTGGTGGCGGAACAATCCGATATCGTCATCGGTACGCGTGATGAATTTGACGTAATGGAAAACCGCAGCGGCGGAGATAACGATGAAACCGTCCGCCATTTGTTTGCGCACTCTGCTGACCTTGTCGTCATTAAGCACGGCGTTGACGGATCATACGCATACAGCAGATCGGGAGAAGTTTTCCGGGCGCACGCCTATAAAACAAAGGTGCTGAAGACCTTCGGAGCGGGTGATTCCTATGCGTCAGCCTTCATCTACGGACTTGTCAGCGGCCGGGATATTGAAACGGCTTTAAAATACGGGAGCGCTTCCGCTTCCATCGTCGTCAGCAAACACAGCTCCTCAGAGGCAATGCCGGCTGCCGGTGAAATCATCGAACTGATTGAAGCGCAGCACAGTCTTAACGGTAAATAGAACGTATAAAAGGTGGGATCGTTTGTGGGTAAGACAATTCGCTTAACGACAGCACAAGCGCTGATTAAATTCTTGAACCGGCAGTACATTCATGTTGACGGAAAAGAAGAGCCGTTCGTTGAGGGCATCTTCACGATTTTCGGCCACGGAAATGTGTTGGGGATCGGGCAGGCGCTTGAGCAGGACGCCGGGCACCTGAAAGTCTATCAAGGCAAAAACGAACAAGGCATGGCGCATGCCGCGATGGCATACAGCAAGCAGATGCTGAGAAGAAAAATTTACGCGGTATCGACATCAGTCGGTCCGGGTGCCGCTAACTTGACGGCTGCCGCGGGTACGGCGCTGGCCAATAATATCCCGGTGCTGCTGCTTCCGGCCGATACCTTTGCGACGAGGCAGCCTGACCCGGTGCTTCAGCAGGTGGAGCAGGAATACAGTGCCGCCGTCACGACAAACGATGCGTTAAAGCCCGTGTCCCGCTATTGGGACCGCATCACCCGCCCCGAGCAGCTGATGAGCAGCTTAATCCGGGCATTTGAAGTGATGACAGATCCGGCAAAAGCGGGTCCGGCGACCATCTGCATATCTCAGGATGTAGAGGGAGAAGCATTTGATTTTGATGAAAGCTTCTTTGAAAAACGCGTTCATTACATTGACCGGATGCAGCCAAGCGAGCGTGAGCTGAAAGGCGCCGCGGAGAGAATTAAGGAGAGCAGCCGTCCCGTCATTTTAGTGGGCGGCGGCGCGAAGTACTCCGGCGCGCGTGAGGAATTAATCGCGCTTTCTGAAACATACGGCATTCCGCTTGTCGAAACGCAGGCCGGAAAGTCAACGGTTGAAGCCGATTTCGCCAACAATCTGGGCGGCATGGGCATCACGGGCACACTCGCCGCAAACAAAGCCGCCCGCCAGGCTGATCTGATCATCGGTGTCGGCACACGTTACACGGACTTTGCGACATCCTCGAAAACGGCGTTTGATTTTGACAAAGCAAAATTTTTGAATATCAATGTCAGCCGCATGCAGGCTTACAAGCTTGACGCGTTTCAGGTCGTAGCCGATGCGAAAGTGACGCTCGGCAGGCTGCACGGCTTATTAGACGGATATAAAAGTGCATTCGGCACGGCGATTAAAGATTGGAAAGATGAATGGCTGGCTGAACGGGACCGGCTCGGCAAGGTCACTTTTACACGTGACGCGTTCGAACCGGAAATTAAGAACCATTTCTCACAGGATGTGTTAAACGAGTATGCCGACGCGCTCGAGACTGAGCTGCCGCAAACAACGGCGCTGTTGACCATCAATGACACGATTCCTGAAGACAGCGTCGTCATCAGTTCGGCGGGATCTCTTCCGGGAGATTTGCAGCGGCTGTGGCATTCCAACGTCCCGAATACGTACCACCTCGAGTACGGCTATTCCTGCATGGGGTATGAGGTATCGGGCACGCTCGGCCTCAAGCTGGCCCATCCCGACAAAGAAGTCTATTCACTCGTCGGCGACGGAAGCTTTCTGATGCTGCACTCAGAGCTGATTACCGCGCTTCAATATAACAAAAAAATCAATGTCCTGCTTTTTGACAACTCGGGATTCGGCTGTATCAACAACCTGCAGATGGATCACGGGAGCGGCAGTTATTTCTGCGAGTTCCGCACAGAGGACAATCAGATTTTAAACGTTGATTACGCGAAGGTGGCAGAGGGCTACGGCGCTAAAACATACAGAGCCAATACGGTTGAAGAACTGAAAGCGGCGCTTGAAGATGCGAAAACGCAAGACGTATCCACTTTAATTGAAATGAAGGTTCTGCCGAAAACGATGACGGACGGCTATGACAGCTGGTGGCATGTCGGCGTGGCGGAAGTGTCGGAGCAGGAAAGTGTTCAGCGGGCATACGAAGCGAAAGAGATGAAGCTGAAGTCTGCGAAGCAGTACTAGAGGGGAGGCATCACGATGGGCAAACAAGATATTCTGTGGGGCATCGCTCCCATTGGGTGGCGCAATGACGATATGCCGGAAATCGGAGCCGGGAATACGCTGCAGCATTTGTTAAGCGATATTGTTGTCGCCGGCTTTCAAGGTACGGAAGTGGGAGGGTTTTTCCCTGAACCCTCCGTCCTCAATAAGGAGCTGGCTCTCCGGAACTTGCGGATTGCGGGGAAATGGTTCAGCAGCTTTATCATTCAAGACGGTATTGAAAAAACGGCTGAACAATTTACAGAACACTGTGATTATTTGCAGAAAGTCGGAGCGGATGTCGCCACCGTTTCTGAACAGACGTACAGTGTTCAAGGCTTGGACATTGATGTATTTAAGAAAAAACCGCACTTCACAGATGAAGAATGGGATACGCTGTGCCAGGGCTTGAACCGTCTCGGGAAAATCGCTGACGAATACGGGCTGGACATGGTTTTTCATCATCATCTCGGCACAGGCGTCCAGACGGCGGAAGAAGTTGACCGGCTGATGGATGGAACGGACCCGCGGTATGTCCATTTACTTTATGATACCGGGCATGCCTATATCTCGGACGGAGACTATATGACAATTCTCAACAAGCATATGGATCGGATCAGACACGTTCATTTCAAGGACGCGCGGTTTGACATTATGGAGCGGTGCAGACAGGAAGGCAAGTCATTCAGGCAGTCGTTTTTACAGGGCATTTTTACGGTTCCCGGAGACGGATGCATCGATTTTACCGAAGTGTACCGATCGCTCGTCCGTCATGATTATTCAGGCTGGATCGTCATCGAAGCCGAACAAGACCCGGCAGTCGCCAATCCGCTTGAGTACGCGCTGATTGCGAGAAAGTACATCGACAGTGAACTGCTTGATCCTGCAAATTAGAGGGGGACTTATATGAATAGTGCCAAGGCGGAATCAGCTTTCAGCAAAAGGACCATCGCCGCAGCATTAGCCAATTACATTGATGCAGGTTCCATCGTGGCAGGATCAGCGGGTTTATCTATGTGGGTCAGCTATTTAAAGCTGTCCGACAGCCAGATCGGATTGCTCGGCGCCTTCAGCGCAAACGCGATATCAGCGGCCATCGGAGCGCTGCTCGGCGGGTATTTGGCTGATAAGGTCGGCCGAAAAGCTGTATACACAAACAGTATGCTCGTCTACGCCTTAGGAATTTGTTTGGTTTTGTTTGGATTCAACTTTCCCATGCTGTTATGCGGATACATGATTATCGGGATTTCTGTAGGCGCGGATATTACGGCTTCATGGACCATTATCGCGGAAAACGCCCCCGAGAAAAACCGGGCGAGGCATTGCGGAGTGGCGCAGGTGGCGTGGGCCGCAGGAGCCGTTGTGGTTCTGCTGTTATCCGTTTTGGTCGGTGACCTCGGGCTTTTAGGAAATAAAATTGTCTTTGCGCATCTATTGGTGATCGCCCTGATCACATATGTGATAAGAAAGCGTTTACCTGAGTCGGATGCCTGGAAAAACAGTGAAGAGCGGCCTGCCGCCGTGAAAAAAACATCTTATTTTGACCTGCTTCAGCCGAAATTTTTCAAGAACATTTTGTTTTTAATGGGTGTGTTTCTCGTATGGAATCTCGCCGCGGGCGTCATGGGATTCTTCATGCCGTACATCTACCAGCAGGTCGGCGGCGTATCCGCAAATACGGCCAACATTCTGCAGATGGCCCTGTTTATCTTCACCGGGCTCGGCGTCGCCTGTATCTTCATGCCTTTTGCAGATCAATATCGGAAAACGGTGTTCGGAATTTGCGCCTTTATGGCCGTTGTCGGCTGGTCGCTGTTTTTACTGCCGTTTCAGGGGCTCCCGATGCTGCTTTTGTTTGTTTTAGCGATCGGCATCAATAACGGAGCCGGCCAGCAGGCGAACTACCAGCTGTGGGCAAGCGAGCTGTTCCCGACAGAATACAGAGCGTCAGCACAAGGGCTCATGTTCTTTCTCGTCCGTATTTCAATCGGCATTTGGAGTTTATTTGTGCCGGTCATCATGTCACAATTCGGCATCGGTTTTATGGCCGGTATTCTGCTCATATGTGTGACGGCCAGTATGATCATCGGACTTGTCTTCGCGCCGAGTACGTCCGGCAAGTCGCTTGAACAGATACAGGAGGAACTTTACGGCGCTCCTCAGGACGGCAGCGAGAAAAGAAAGACGAGAACCATTATTTGATTATCAGAAGGAGTGGCGATCAATGAATTTACGTATAGGTGTTATCGGAACCGGTGCTATCGGAAAAGAGCACATCAACCGCATCACAAATAAGCTGTCCGGAGCGGAAATTACCGCTGTCACAGATGTGAATCAGGAGGCCGCGCAGCAGACCGTTCAGGATTTCAATTTGAACGCCTCCGTTTATCCTGATGACGACAGCCTCCTCGCTGCTGAAAATGTGGATGCCGTCTTAGTGACAAGCTGGGGCCCGGCTCACGAGTCCAGCGTTTTGAAAGCGATTCAGCACGGCAAGCACGTGTTTTGTGAAAAGCCGCTTGCGACAACGGCAGAAGGCTGTATGCGCATTGTCGAGGAAGAAATGAAGACGGGAAAACGATTGGTGCAGGTAGGTTTTATGCGCAGATATGACAGCGGTTACGTTCAGCTGAAAGAAGCGATCGATAACCGCGTGGTCGGCGAGCCGCTGATGATTCACTGTGCGCACCGCAACCCGACAGTCGCATCGAATTATTCAACGGACATGGCCGTCGTCGATACGCTCGTTCATGAAATTGATGTCCTCCACTGGCTCGTCAATGACGACTATGAATCCGTACAGGTCATCTATCCGAAGAAATCAAAAAATGCGCTGCCGCATCTGAAAGATCCGCAGATGGTCATCATCGAAACAAAAGGCGGCATCGTCATCAATGCCGAAATCTACGTGAACTGTAAATACGGCTATGACATTCAATGTGAGATCGTCGGGGAAGACGGCGTCATCAAGCTTCCGGAACCGTCAAGCATCAGCTTGAGAAAAGAAGGGACATTCAGCACCGATATCCTGATGGATTGGCAGCGCCGATTTGTGGCTGCGTATGATGTGGAAATTCAAGACTTCATTGATTCGATCCGGAAAAAAGGCGAAGTCAGCGGTCCGACGGCATGGGACGGTTATATTGCCGCGGTGACAACTGACGCGTGCGTAAAAGCTCAGGAATCCGGGCAGAAAGAGCCTGTGGCGCTGCAAGAGAAACCGGCATTCTACCAATCATTTACGACTGTGAACAAATAATAGATCGGGAGTGAAAGAAATGAAACTGGCCTTAGATCCATCCATGTACCGCGATGATTTAACGTTAGAGGAAATGGTCTATAAAACGGCGGAGCTCGGATATGAATATATCGAATTGTCCCCGCGCGAGGATTTTTGTCCTTTCTACAAATATCCGAAAATCGATTCAGCAAAAATCAAACAATTGAAGCGCCTTTTAAAGGATACAGGTGTGAAGCTGTCCTCTCTTCTTCCGCTTTACCACTGGGCGGGTCCTGATGAAGACCGCCGACAGGCCGCCGTGCGCAACTGGAAACGGGCGATCGAAATTGCGGTTGAACTTGAAGTGGATTTGATGAACAGTGAATTCAGCGGTTCAAAATATGATCCTTTGACAAGTGAAGAAAAATTCATCAAATCCATGGATGAACTGCTGCCCGTTTTTGAAAAAGAAGGCGTTAAACTCAATCTTCAGGCTCACCCGTATGATTTTATCGAAACGCACAAAGGCGCGATGGATATGATCCGCGCGCTTGATAAGGATTGGATCAATCTTGTCTACTCGACTGCGCATACGTTCTTCTATGATGACGGAAAAGGCGATATTGCGACCATGTTTGATGAAGCCGGCGACCGCCTTACACATGTTTTATTTGCAGATACTTTTAATCATAAAGCGGCGCACGGCCTGCGTTACATCGTCAACCCGCCTGATGCGAAAGTAACGGTTCACCAGCATTTGGACATCGGGCAAGGCGAGGTTGATTTTGAGACGATTTTCAGAAAGATGAGAGAGATGAAATTCGAC
Source organism: Bacillus sp. EKM208B (assembly GCF_011800725.1). Taxonomy (NCBI): domain Bacteria; kingdom Bacillati; phylum Bacillota; class Bacilli; order Caryophanales; family Bacillaceae; genus Bacillus; species Bacillus sp. EKM208B. The sequence continues at coordinate 157,809 of NZ_JAANHO010000001.1, forward strand.
GGAATTGCGACGAACGCCGTTTTTGCTTGGGTCGGCGAAAGAGCGGATGAATCAAGCCGGACCACGCTTAAGAAATTAAAGGAAGAACTGGGTATGGCATAAGCTGAGTACGGAGTTCGGCGGAGCGGGGCAAAAAAGCCCTCCAGCCGGACTCCCTTCATATCGAAAACGCGGATGGGAGAGGCTGACATGAAACTTTGCTTTAATGAAGCGACTACGCTGGAGAATTCAAACCTGAAACAGGATTTAGAACTGTGCGAAAAGCACGGCTATGATTATATTGAAATCCGCACAATGGATAAGCTGCCGGAATATTTAAAAGACCATTCACTGGCCGATCTGGCGGAATATTTTCGAACCCATCACATTAAACCGCTTGCCCTGAACGCACTGGTTTTCTTCAACAACCGTGATGAGAAGGGCTATAGGGAGATCATTTCGGAATTCAAAAGCATGATGGAAACCTGCAGGACGCTCGGCGTGAAATACGTAGTGGCCGTGCCGCTTGTGACAGAGCGGAAAATCTTGAAAGAAGAGATCAAAAAGAGCAGCGCAGAGGTGCTGACTGAGCTTTCGGACATCGCGGAGCCGTACGGCGTAAACATTGCCCTTGAATTTGTCGGCCATCCGCAATGCACGGTCAATACATTTGAACAGGCGTATGACATCGTGAACGCTGTCGGCCGCGATAATGTCGGACTGGTGTTTGACAGTTTCCATTTCCACGCGATGGGCTCCAATATTGAGAGCTTGAAGCAGGCGGACGGAAAGAAAATTTTCATCTATCATATCGACGATACAGAGGACTTCCCGATCGGCTTTTTAACGGATGAAGACCGCGTCTGGCCTGGACAGGGTGCGATTGACTTAGACGCCCATCTGTCAGCGTTAAAAGAAATCGGATTCAATGATGTTGTCTCCGTAGAGCTGTTCAGACCTGAATATTATAAGCTGACTGCGGAGGAAACGATCAAAACGGCAAAGGAAACAACGGAAGCCGTCGTATCAAAATACTTCATGAAGGAGGCGTGAACATGGCTTTTGTCACCATGAAACATCTTCTTGCAGAAGCGAAACGGGAGCATTATGCAGTCGGCCAGTTTAATATCAACGGCCTCCAATGGACGAAGGCGATTCTGCAAGCGGCGCAAAAGGAGCAATCGCCGGTCATCGCAGCGGCTTCCGATCGTCTGGTCGACTATTTAGGCGGATTTAAAACGATTTCCGCCATGGTCGGCGCGTTAATGGAAGAAATGGCGATTACCGTTCCCGTCGTGCTCCATCTTGATCACGGAAGCAGTGCGGAACGCTGCAGACAGGCCATTGACGCCGGATTCAGCTCAGTGATGATTGACGGCTCCCATCATCCGATTGATGAGAACATCGCGATGACAAAAGAAGTCGCCGATTATGCGGCAAAGCAAGGCGTCTCAGTAGAAGCAGAAGTCGGCACGGTCGGCGGCATGGAAGACGGGCTGGTCGGCGGGGTCCGCTATGCCGATATCGCCGAATGTGAGCGGATCGTCAAAGAAACCAATATCGACGCGCTGGCCGCCGCCCTCGGCTCCGTCCACGGCAAATATCAAGGTGAACCGAATCTCGGATTTAAAGAAATGGAGGCTATCTCCCGCATGACTGATATTCCCCTCGTTCTCCACGGAGCATCCGGGATTCCGCAGGATCAGGTCAAAAAAGCCATCACGCTCGGCCACGCGAAAATCAATATCAACACGGAATGTATGGTAGCCTGGACAGACGAAACACGCCGCATGTTTCAGGAAAACGGCGATCTGTACGAACCGCGCGGCTACATGTCACCCGGCATTGAAGCCGTGGAAGAGACAGTGCGAAGCAAAATGAGAGAGTTCGGATCAGCCGGTAAAGCCGTAAAACAGCAGGTCGGCTGATGAAAACAGAACCGCCATGATGGCGGTTTTTTGTGCGGTGTTGCGCCCGTACGCCCGAAACGATTATGATGATGGCAGCAGTGTAAGAAACGGGAGTGGTTCAGTTTGAATAAAATCATGATTGTGGAAGACAGTGAAGACATTCGCGGACTATTGCAGAATTACCTTGAAAAATACGGATATCAAACCGTGGCCGCCGCGGATTTCACGGCTGTTCTTGATGTTTTTTTGCGGGAAAAGCCTGATGTGGTGCTGCTTGATATCAATCTGCCGTCTTATGACGGCTATTATTGGTGCCGCCAGATCCGCCAGCATTCTACAAGCCCGATCATTTTCATCTCAGCCAGAAGCGGAGAAATGGATCAGGTGATGGCGATTGAAAACGGCGGAGATGATTATATCGAAAAACCATTTTCTTATGATATTGTGCTGGCGAAAATCAAAAGCCAGATCCGCAGGGCATACGGAGAGTACGCTGCCAAGCAGGGAGAGAAAGTGGTTGAATATGCCGGTGTGCAGCTCTTTGTGGAACGGTTTGAACTGCGCTTTCAGGACGAAAAAAGTGAGCTTTCTAAAAAAGAAAGCAAGCTTTTGGAAGTGCTGCTGGAGCGGGGAGAAAAGGTGACGGGAAGAGACCGGCTCATGGAAAAAACGTGGGACACCGACATTTTCGTCGATGATAATACACTTAACGTGTATATCACGCGGCTCAGAAAAAAACTGCGGGAGCTGAATGCGCCTGTTTCCATCGAATCGGTGCGGGGCGAAGGCTACCAGCTGAGGGCGCTGTCATGAAGCTGTTTCTCCGGTCTCATGCCGTGCTGATTCTGCTTTTTCTCCTTCAAGGGCTGTTTGTCTTCTTTTATTACTGGTTTGCGGGTCTTCATTCTTTTTCCCACCTGTTTTACATATTGGGCGTGCAGCTTCTTATTTTGGCGGGTTATCTTGCCTATCGCTGGTACAAAGACCGCGGCGTGTACCATTGGCTCAGCTCGGAGCAGGAAGGGACGGACATCCCGTATCTCGGTTCTTCGGTGTTCTGTTCAGAGCTGTATGAAAAGCAGATGGAGCTGATCCGGCTGCAGCACCAGAAGCTTCATGAGACCGAAGCCAAGCTTGACGCGCGGGTGACGTATATGAACCAATGGGTGCACCAAGTAAAGACGCCGCTGTCGGTCATTAATTTAATCATTCAGGAAGAAGATGAGCCCGTCTTTGAACAAATCAAAAAAGAGGTTCGGCAGATTGAATTCGGGCTGGAGACGCTTCTTTATTCATCAAGGCTCGACCTGTTTGAGCGGGATTTTAAAGTCGAAGCGGTTTCCTTATCAGAGCTTCTCCAATCGGTTATTCAAAGTTATAAACGATTTTTTATTCAATACCGCGTTTATCCGAAAATGGACATTCGCGATGATCATCAGATTTACACCGATGCGAAATGGCTCAAATTTGCGATCGGCCAAGTGGTCACAAATGCGGTCAAGTATTCGGCAGGCAAGAGTGACAGACTTGAGCTGAATGTCTTCCGCGATGAAGACAGGACGGTGCTTGAAGTCAAAGATTACGGTGTTGGCATTCCCTCGCAAGATATCAAGCGGGTGTTTGACCCTTATTACACCGGCGAAAACGGGCGGCGTTTCCAAGAATCTACGGGGATCGGCCTCCATCTCGTCAAAGAAATTACGGGCAAGCTCAATCATACGGTGGACATCAGCTCGTCCCCCGGTGAAGGGACATCGGTCCGATTTTCATTTCTTACAAAAATGTAAGGCTGCGTTAAGAAAACAACATAGCTCGTTTTGTTTCCCCTTGATAACATGGATTTATGTCAAGGGGATTTTTATGTTAAATGCCCCGGCACTACATGAAAGCAGCCCAGACCAACAAGAATAAAACCATAAGGAGGATTTTCATGGCGAATATGCTTGAAGTCAAACATATAAATAAAACCTATAAAGGACAAGTGTCCTATCAAGCTTTAAAACAAATTTCGTTTTCAATAGAAGAAGGCGGGTTCACGGCGGTGATGGGACCGTCCGGCTCCGGAAAAACAACGCTTTTGAATATCATTTCAACGATTGACCGTCCGGATTCAGGCGATATCCTGATTCACGGAGAAAACCCGCACCGCCTGAAGCGGACAAAGCTCGCTCATTTCCGCCGCAAGCAGCTCGGATTTGTGTTTCAGGATTTCAACCTTCTGGACACGCTGACGATCGGTGAAAATATCATGCTGCCGTTAACGCTTGAAAAAGAAGCGCCGTCTGTCATGGAAGAAAAACTGCACGGCATCGCGGCAAAGCTCGGAATCGAAGACCTGCTCAACAAACGGACGTTTGAAGTATCCGGCGGACAGCGCCAGCGGGCCGCCATCGCAAGAGCGGTCATTCATAAGCCGTCACTCATTCTGGCCGATGAACCGACGGGCAACCTTGATTCCAAAGCGTCAAAAGACGTCATGGAAACGATGCAGAGCCTGAATCAGGATGATCATATCACGGCTTTGATGGTGACCCATGATCCGGTTGCGGCAAGCTACTGCCGCCGCGTCATCTTTATAAAAGACGGCGAACTGTTTAATGAGATTTACCGCGGGGAAAACCGCCAAGTCTTTTATGAACAGATTCTTGATGTGCTGTCTATGCTGGGGGGAAACGCAAATGACCTTTCTTCAGTTCGCTTATAAAAACGTCACGAGAAACAAAAGGGCCTATCTTGCTTTCTTTTTAAGCAGCGCTTTTTCCGTTTTGATTTTCTTTACCTTTGCGATGTTCCTGTTTCATCCGGCACTAAAAGAAGGCTACCTGAATAACATCGCCAGAAAAGGCTTAACCGCCGCGGAATGGATGATCTTTGTTTTTTCTTTCTTATTTGTTCTGTATTCGGTTAACGCATTTTTGAAATCGAGAAATAAAGAATTCGGTATTCTGCTGATGCAGGGTATTACGCCGGTGCAGCTGAGAAAGCTCATTACGGCGGAAAACATGATCATCGGCGTCATGTCGATCGCAGCCGGGATTATCGGAGGATTCATTTTTTCGAAAACGTTCTTTACGGTCGGCGCTTATATTTTAGAAATGGACGCGCTGCCTCTGTACATGCCTTGGAAAGCGCTCGGCATTACGGCCGGCGGATTTCTGCTCTTATTTTTCCTTTTATCGCAGTTCACGATCCTTTTTGTCAGATCAAATACGGTGATCAAATTAATAAAGGGCACTGACAAGATCAAGCCGGAGCCGAAGCCGTCCGTGCTTCTGTCCTTATTCGGTATCGCCTGTCTTTGCGGCGGGTACGGCATGGTTCTGAAAGGCAATGTCCACGGGACTCAACCGTTCATCATTTTACTGCTTACCGTCATCGGCACGTATTTCTTTTTCAGCCAAAGCAGCATCTGGATTCTGCGCGCGCTGAAGAAGTGGAAAACCTTTTATCTGCGCGGGAAAAATGTCATTTGGGTTTCTGACCTTGTTTATCGTTTAAAAGACAACGCCCGCCTGTTCTTTATCGTCAGCATTATTTCCGCGGTTGCGTTTACTGCGACAGGCGTGCTCGCAATGTACAAATCGACCGTCGGGGCGGAAGAGTCCGCCTATGAGATGGAGTATGTATCTTTCAGCAATAATTCAAAAGAAAAGACTCATTTGAAAGATATTGACCATGAACTGAAAACACACGGCTTTACGTATAAGAAAGACAAAATAAATGTTTCCTATGTCCGCTATCAGGAAGGAGATACTGTTCCGCCTGTTTACATGATCAGCAAATCGGATGTATCAAAATACTTCCATGTCAAGCTGAGCGGCCTGAAACATGATGAGACTGTCTATTTCCCGGGCACGTATGACCGCAATTTCAAAAACGAAGCGCCGGATCAGCTGAAGCTGCTGAACCAAAAAGGCAAGCCGTCTGACCAAAAACTGACGGTAAAAGAAGTCAAAAAACCGCTGATCTCATTGAATGCCATCATCGCGGTGAACGATCAAACCTTTGATCAGCTCAAATCACTCGGTGATAAAGCGTCATTATACGGCTACAGCTACGATCATTGGAAAGACAGTCTTGGGTTCAGCCAATCTCTGAAAGATGAAATCTACGGCAACTATATCGACGTGCATTCTGATTTTATGTCAAAAGCCGGCACCTACTATGATACGGTGCAGCTGCCGAGCCTGAGTTTATTCATCGGCCTGTTTATCGCAATTGTCTTCTTTGTCGCGGCAGCAAGTTTCTTATATTTCAGGCTGTTCACCGATTTAGATGAGGACCGGGAGCGCTACCGTTCACTGGCCAAAATCGGCCTGAGTGAGCGTGAAATGGCACAAAGCGTGACAATACAATTGGCCATTCTTTTCTTCTTTCCATTTGTCATTGCCGTCATGCATACGCTGTTTGCTTTGAGAACATTGGCCGTGGAAGGCTATTCCGATGTAGCGGGGCCGCTCAGTCTGACCATCGGAGGGTTTTTCATCTTTCAACTTCTGTTCTTCCTCGCGGTGCGGACAAGCTATTTGAAAAAAATGAACAAGTAAGGGGAGTGCAAAGATGAAAAAAGCATTGGCAATCCTGGCCGTCTTGGCGGCCGCTGCCGTCATATACGGACTTCTCTTTTTTCATAATGATGTTACAGACAGATTTAATCCGTTTATTCACCAGCAAGATGTTTATGTACAGATTGATCGAGATGGCAAACATCTTAGCCCGGGCGGTACTGAGTATACATTAGACGGATATAACGCATCCGGGAAAAAAGAAGAAGTGACCTTTTTCGCCGGGAAAGACCTTCGGAAGAACGCGTATTTGAAGGTGAAGGCGAAAGGAAAGTATGTCGAGACCTGGGAAGAAGTCAGATTTGAAGATATGCCGGGCTCCGTACAGTCAAAATTAAAGTGAACATGAAAAGCGGCACAGTGTCATGACTGTGCCGCTTTTTTTATTTTTTATTTTCTTCAGCCCGTTTGATCAGCATGTCGGTGATGATATCCATCTGTTTGCTGACGGCAATCGGGTCATACGGATAGAAGGTGTTGAAATCGTTGATAAAGACACGATTGTTTTTTACGGCATCGAGATTTTTCCAAACGGATGAATCTTTCAGACGCTCAAATGTTTTGCTTTCTCCATTCGGATTGTAATCGGTAATGAACATATAATCAGCCGCATATTGAGGGATGACCTCTTGGGAAACCTGTTTCATGGCGCCCGTTTTCATGATGTCTTTTTCAATTTTGGCCGGCGCTTTCAATCCGAGCGCATTATAAACGGCTTGGCCGCCGCGGCCGGAATTGTCATTGAAAATCCAGATTTCGCCTTTATCCGTCGTTTCATAAAGGCCGACTGTCTCGTCTTTGCCGATCACGTTTTTGAGGCGCTTTTGATTCGCTTCGGCTTTTTTGTTGAAGTCTGCCATAAAGCTTTTGGCTTTATCCTTCGCCCCGGCAATGTCGCCGAATAGGCTGACCGTATCTTTCGTATTCTTTGCGGTGTTAAAAGGAATGACAATCGTCGGTGCGATTTTCGATAGTTTTTCGTATTGGTCATCCTTCATCAGCACGATTAAATCAGGCTTCAGCTGCATCACTTTCTCCACATTGACGGGATTGCCGATGTCCGTGATATTTTTCAGCTGTTTTTTGATAAACGGATTTTTGAAAGCCCATGAGCCCGCCCCGACGACATTTGCGTCAACGGACAGCAGCTCACCTGCATAAAAATCAGTGACGATCCGTTTCGGATGTGCGGGTATGTCAATATTTCCTTTTGTTGATTCATATGTACGCATGTCTGTCTTTCCTTTGCCTGATGCCGATCCGTTGTTTTCCTTCGCGCCGCTGCAAGCGCTTAATGCGAAAACAAGCAGAAGTGCCAGGCCGATCAGCCATGATTGTTTCTTCATAATGATCCCCCTATTTCGGTGATAATGATTATCATTATTAATATAGCAGGAAGACGTCATTCCGTCTATGTTTTTTATAGAAATCCTTCCTTGATTATCCATGTTATAGTAGTAAAGGAGGAGGAATGAATGTTGATTACGAAAAGAGGGACTTGGTGGGAAGTGCTGCACAGCTGGTGGCTGCTGCTGACTTTTGCGCCGTTTGCGCTGACCGCTTTCTTGGCCTTTTTCTATATCGGCTACCGGGCCAAGAACAAAAAATGGCTGAAATACGGACTTATCTATTTTATTATTTTAGCAATTGCTTTTGTGCTGCCGAGCACGCCGGGCGTGTATATCGTGCTGCCTTTATGGGTCATCTCCATCATCCACGGGCTGAAAGTGCGGGCGGCTTATTTGATACAGCTTGATGTGTTTAAACAAAACGTCGAAGCAAGAGCGTTTGAAGCGGTAAGGCATGAGGCGGAAGCAAAATTCGGCGGAAAACCCGCTCATCGCATTGATCTGACAAAACAGAGATAAAAACAAATGACAAAGCCGGTATCTCGCGCTTTGTCATTTGCATGACCGGCCTATTGCTGGTATGAGTGCTGCTGAAACGGTGTGTGATGCTGTGTTTGCGGGAATGAAGAAACATTAGCGTTTGCCATCGGTGCAGGCATGTGTCCGCTTACTTCCTGCTGAAGCTGATTGCACACATTCACGATTTGCTGGCATTTCTGAATGGCCGCTTCATGCCCCTGCAGCGCTTGCTGAATGGTATGAACGGCATGCTGTTCATGGTTAAGCATCTGCTGAAGCATTTGAATGTTTTGCTGTTCCTGCTGGAGCATTTGCTTGTACTGCTGACTGCTTTGCTGTGTCTGCTGAATAAGCTGCTGTGCTGTTTGGCGGCATTGCTGCAGCTGATTTCCGCTGTATTGGTTTTGATACATCATGAAGACCTCCTGGAGTGATTGATTTTACACATTTATCATGTGAAAGAATAGGAGAGGCATTCATGCAAGAAAAGGATTCAAATATTTACCTGTTATGTACAGAGCGGAATACAAGGCTCGGGATGGCCTGTCGAGCTTTGTATTCCGGCCCTTTTTCTCAGAAGCCGCCTTCTGTAGCGTGAAAAGGAATATTGAGTCTGTTTTCGACTGCGCGCAGGCGCTGATTCAAACGGTTTAAGCGGCGGGTATGGATTTCAATGGACTGGCTCAGCCGTCTGATCTGCTCATTCATACGCGTGATTTCCCGGTTTTGGCGCTGGTCTTCTTGTGAGAGGCGGGTGAGCTCTCTCGTTTGCTGGGCGTTTTGTCTTTCAAGCTGGGCGACTCTCCGTTCTAAAGCCGTCGGCTGCCGCTCTTCAGACTGAGGGGGCGCATAATAATAGCTTTCCTGCTGCTGATACGGCTCATACTCAACGCGGTTCACTTCGTATTCCTGCTGCTGAGGGAAATAGGCAGGCGGGGTGTAGTACTGATATGGGTTCATTCATCATTCTCCTTATCTAGTGAAGTCTTTATACACTATGTAGTCAATTGCACAGTGCCACGGCATCTGCCTAAGTTACAGGCGTAAAAAAGCTTCAAAGGAAGGTGATCATGTTGCGGAACATACGGATTTTCATCATGACGGTTCTTGTTTTCGGATGCGTCATGATAACAGGCTGCTCGCAAAAGAAAGCAGACGATACCCCTTTTTATTACGGGACATGGGATGCAGGGCTGAAACCGGGCCCGATGGACGGGGTCAGATCTGAAACCGTCACGTTTACGAAAGACAGCGTGCTGACAAAGCAGGTCATTCAAGGCCGCGGCGAGGTTGCCATGCCCTCAGATGTGTACAAGGTGATCTCACAAAACACGGACGGGACGATCGAGATTGAATACCTCGGACATCCGCACCCCGTCAAAAGCACGTTGAAAAGAGGAAAAAACGGTACGCTCATTTGGAAGATATACGGAGAAACAAAAACAATGACAAGAATAAAAACCGGCGGGGAGGATGCACATGAGAAATAAGGCTGCCGACAGACTCGTTTTGACGGGTGTCATCGTACATATCATTCAATGGTTTTCACTGTTATGGTTATTTTTTATGCTTTTTGATCAGTTCGGGCGTTTTACCATTTACAATCCCAATGTCGTCAACAGCAGCATGCAGTCTTTTTCATTCTTTGATATGATGCGCGCTCTTCTGTTTTCCGGCACGCTGCGGAATACGCTTCTGCTGTTTCTGTTTGCGGCAATGCTCATTTACTTGTGGGTGAACGCTCTGTTTATCCTGCTGGAAATCGTTTCTTATATCATGATCAGGCGGAACAGCCGTTCATTATGGGCATACTTTCCCGCAGCGATGGGAATAAAGCTTGCCCTTCTGGACATAGCGGCCGTCCCTTTCTTTGCGGCGGGGCTGATGCTCTTGAAGCAGAAAACAGACGACGGCGGCGAACAAGCTGACAAGGGGAAAAGACGGCCCCGCATCCGGAGGCAGGCCCGGTATACGAAGAGAAGGCGGAGAAACTTGTCCGTTTGATTTTTCATTGAAACGAAAAAACGATATGATGAAAGCATAAGAAGAAAAGGATACAAAGGAGATGCAGGATGTACAAGTTAATCGCAATAGATATGGACGGAACACTACTAAACGATCATCATGAAGTGACGGCTGAAGTCCGCGGGGCGCTTGATGCCGCCAAAGCGGAAGGGGTCAATATCGTCCTGTGCACGGGCCGGCCGATCGGCGGCGTGCGTCGGTATTTGGAAGAGCTGAACTTACAGGAAGAAGGCGACTTTGTGATTGCCTATAACGGCGCACTCGTCCAAAATACGTATACAAACGGTGTCGTGGCCGAGCAGTCATTAGGCTTTGAGGATTTGAAGTCGCTTTACGAGCTGAGCTTACAGCTGGATACTCCGATGCATTACTTTGACACAGCCAATTTGTACACGCCGAACCGGGATATCAGTGAATACACGGTATACGAATCATACATTACGAAAGTGCCGCTTCATTTCCGCACGATCGATGAAGTGCCGAAGGATATTCTGATTCCGAAAGTCATGTTCATTGACGATCCGGACAAGCTGGAGAAAGCGATCGCTTCCATTCCGGAATCATTCAAAGAAACATACACAATGGTCAAAAGTGCGCCATTCTTCCATGAGATTCTTCACCCGAAAGTCAGTAAAGGAAACGCGGTTAAGCTGCTGGCCGAAAAACTCGGCATTGAACAGAAAGACGTCATGGCAATCGGCGATAACGGCAACGACATGTCCATGATTCAGTGGGCCGGCTGCGGTGTGGCAATGGCCAATGCCATCCCGGAAGTAAGGGAGATTGCCGATTTTGAAACGAAATCAAATAACGAACACGGCGTGGCGCATGCGATTCAGGAGCTTGTGCTGAAAAAATAGGCACCCCATCAGAGGGTGCTTTTTTACCGCGTATTTTGGTGATATGATAAGCGGAGAGGGGAGGCGCGACATGGATCGTGAAAAACAGCAGCTCAGCATAGAAGCGGCAAAACTATATTATCAATCAGATTACAGCCAGCAGCAGATCGCCGAACGGCTTAATCTGTCACGCCCCACCGTTTCAAGGCTGCTTCAGTACGCAAAGGAAAAAGGGTATGTGCAAATTCGCGTCATGGACCCATTTGAGGATCTGGACGAACTAGGCGCGAAGCTGGAAGAAAAATACGGGCTGCTTGAGGCGCACGTCGTCTTTTCTCCAAGCGACGATTACCAGGCCATTACACATTACTTAAGCCGCTATGGCGCAGACTATATGCATAAAACCGTAAAGGACGGCGATATACTCGGCGTAAGCTGGGGGACGACGATGTACCAGATCGCAAGCCGCATGGAGCCGAAGCAGGTAAAGAGCGTTGAAGTCGTGCAGCTGAAAGGCGGCATCAGTCATTCCAATGTCAATACGTATTCGTCAGAAACGATTCAGCTGTTCGCCGAAGCATTTCAGACGATGCCGAGGTATTTGCCGCTGCCGGTTATATTTGACAGCGCCGATGTGAAACAGATGGTCGAGCGGGACAGACATATTAAGCGGATCATTGAAATGGGCAGACAAGCCAATATCGCCCTGTTTACGGTCGGAACCGTCCGGGATGAGGCGCTGCTTTTCAGACTCGGCTATTTCCGGGAAGAAGAGAAACAATTACTGAAAGCACGCGGAGTCGGCGATATTTGTTCGCGCTTTTTTGACGCGGAAGGCAGGATTTGCAGCAGCAGCATTAACGGCCGGACGATCGGAGTCGAGCTCAGCGACTTGAAAATGAAAGAGCGTTCGATTCTGGTGGCGGGCGGCAGCAGAAAATGCAAGGCCATTCACGGTGCCCTGAAAGGAAAGTACGCCAACGTTTTGATTACCGATCAGCATACGGCCAAAAAACTCATTCAAGAATTGTGACAATTCATGAACATAATTTCAATTACCAATTTACATATGTTCAAAATTCGGTTATTCTAAACGTATCCTAGGAAAAAGGAAGTGCATACAATGTCAATTGCAAGTCAAATAGACCATACTGCTTTGAAACCGCATACACAAAAAGCAGATATTTTACAACTGATAAAAGAAGCAAAAGAATATAAATTCGCTTCCGTTTGTGTAAACCCGACTTGGGTCAAACTCGCAGCGGAGGAACTGAAGGGCACGGGAGTTGACGTTTGCACCGTTATCGGATTTCCTCTCGGCGCAACGACATCGGAAACAAAAGCATTTGAAACGAAGGATGCCATCTCAAAAGGAGCCACTGAGGTTGACATGGTCATCAATATCGGCGCATTAAAAGACGGCGATGATGAAGCGGTTGAAGCTGATATCCGCGCGGTAGTTGAAGCAGCTGATAAAAAAGCGCTCGTCAAAGTGATCATCGAAACATGCCTTTTGACAGATGAAGAAAAAGAGCGCGCGTGCCGCTTAGCGGTATCAGCAGGCGCCGATTTCGTCAAAACGTCTACCGGTTTTTCTACAGGCGGGGCAACGGCTGAAGATATCGCTCTTATGAGAAAAACAGTCGGACCGGACATCGGGGTCAAAGCATCAGGCGGCATCAGAACAAAAGCTGATGTTGACAGCATGATCGCTGCGGGCGCGAGCCGGATCGGCGCAAGTGCGGGCGTCTCTATCGTGAGCGGCGGAGACAGCGGCAGCAGCGACTATTAATCAGCAGTGCGGAAGCTGAAAGCTTCCGCCATCCTCTTTCTTTGTTGATGCATAAAAAATTGTAAGCGAATACAAATAAAAGGAGAACACATATGAAGTATCTCATCGGAATTATCGGAATCATTGTGTTTTTAGGTCTTGCCTGGCTTGCCAGCAACGGCAAAAAAAGAATCAGAATCCGGCCGATCGCCGTCATGCTCGTGCTGCAGCTGATTCTCGGTTATATTCTCCTCAACACCGGTATCGGGAATTTTCTTGTCGGCGGTTTTGCAAAAGGATTTAACTACTTGCTGGAATATGCATCAGAAGGGATTAACTTTGTATTCGGCGGGCTTGTGAATGCGAAACAGACGACGTTCTTCATGAGCGTGCTTCTGCCGATCGTCTTTATATCCGCTTTAATCGGAATTCTGCAGCATTGGAAGGTCCTTCCCTTCATCACGAAGTATATCGGTCTTGCGTTAAGCAAGGTGAACGGAATGGGGAAAATCGAATCTTACAACGCTGTTGCATCCGCGATTTTAGGGCAATCAGAAGTCTTTATCAGTTTGAAAAAACAGCTCGGTTATCTTACTGAACAGCGCTTATATACGCTTTGCGCATCCGCAATGTCGACGGTCTCAATGTCGATCGTCGGTTCTTACATGATGATGCTGAAGCCTGAATACGTCGTGACGGCGCTTGTGCTGAACTTATTCGGCGGATTTATCATCGCTTCTATCATTAACCCGTACACCGTCAGCAAAGAAGAGGATTTGATCGTCGTTCCTGAAGAAGAAAAGCAATCCTTTTTTGAAGTGCTCGGTGAGTATATAATGGATGGATTCAGAGTCGCCGTCGTCGTAGCGGCGATGCTGATCGGATTTGTCGCACTCATTGCCCTGGTCAACGGCGTTTTTAACGCGGTCTTCGGCATTACATTCCAGGCGCTGCTCGGATATGTATTCGCGCCGTTTGCGTTTTTAACCGGTATTCCGTGGAATGAAGCGGTGAGCGCCGGAAGCATTATGGCGACGAAAATGGTATCGAATGAATTTGTGGCGATGCAGACACTCTCATCCGGCGATTTCCATTTCAGTGCGCATACACAGGCAGTGGTATCTGTATTCCTTGTCTCATTCGCGAATTTCTCCTCTATCGGAATCATTACCGGTGCGGTGAAAGGGCTGCATGAAAAACAAGGAAACGTCGTCGCGCGGTTCGGTCTGAAGCTGCTGTACGGCGCAACACTCGTCAGCTTCTTGACAGCGGCGATCGTCGGATTGATTCACTGAACATAAATGAAGGACAGGTGATAGATCATGAGAATGGTAGATCTTATTGTAAAAAAACAAAATGGAAAAGAACTGACAACAGAAGAAATTCAATTTTTCGTAAAAGGATACACGGACGGAAGCATCCCTGATTATCAGGCAAGCGCACTGGCTATGGCGATTTACTTTCAGGATATGACAGATCAGGAGCGCGCAGATCTGACAATGGCGATGGTGAATTCAGGGGAAACGATTGATCTCTCCGCCATTGAAGGCATTAAGGTCGACAAGCACTCTACGGGCGGGGTCGGCGACACGACAACTCTCGTACTCGCACCGCTCGTCGCGGCGCTCGGCGTTCCCGTCGCTAAAATGTCCGGCCGCGGTCTTGGCCATACGGGGGGGACCATTGATAAGCTGGAAGCGATCGAAGGCTTCCACGTGGAATTATCAAAAGATGAATTCATCAAGCTTGTGAACCGCGACAAGGTAGCCGTCATCGGACAAAGCGGCAACTTGACGCCTGCCGATAAAAAGCTGTATGCGCTGCGTGATGTAACGGGTACGGTGAACTCCATCCCGCTGATCGCAAGCTCAATTATGAGTAAAAAAATCGCTGCCGGAGCAGATGCTATCGTGCTTGACGTCAAAACGGGAGCCGGCGCGTTTATGAAAACGGATGAAGACGCCGTGAACCTCGCCAAAGCAATGGTCCGCATCGGAAACAACGTCGGCCGCCAGACGATGGCCGTGATTTCTGACATGTCGCAGCCGCTCGGTTTTGCGATCGGGAATGCCCTGGAAGTACAAGAAGCCATTGATACGTTAAGAGGGGAAGGGCCTGAAGACTTAAACGAACTCGTCCTCACGCTCGGCAGCCAAATGGTCGTATTGGCGAAAAAAGCTGAGACATTGGAAGAAGCGAGAACGAAGCTTCAGGAAGTCATGAAAAACGGCAAAGCGCTTGAAAAGTTCAAAGAGTTCCTGAGCAATCAGGGAGGAGACGCTTCCGTCGTTGACGATCCGTCCAAACTTCCGCAGGCGGCGTACAAAATTGACGTTCCGGCGAAAGAAGCGGGTGTCGTTTCAGAAATCGTCGCCGACGAAATCGGCGTCGCAGCGATGCTGTTGGGCGCGGGACGTGCGACAAAAGAGGACGAAATCGATCTTGCCGTCGGCATTATGCTCCGCAAAAAAGTCGGTGACAACGTCGAAAAAGGCGAGCCGCTCGTCACCCTTTACGCCAACCGCGAAAACGTTGACGACGTGACCGCCAAAGTCTATGACAACATCCGCATCTCAGAAAAAGCGGAAGCGCCGAAACTGATTCATACGCTGATTACGGAATAAGAGAAGAAAGGCACATACCTCATCAGTATGTGCCTTTTTTTATGGCATGGTTTTATCCAAATGAATGTCACGGACGGATTGTTTCGGCTGTTTCTTTCTCAAAAAACGAATGAGATAGCACAGGATCATACAAGGAATTCCGCAGAAGAGGGCGATTCTTTGATTGGGATCAAATGCAAGGCCTACGCATGAAGCGAAACATAAGATCATGGCGGCGATCGGAACGAGAGGGTATAACGGTGTGCGGAAGGTCAGATCCGAGACGCGTCCGCCGTTTTTCACATAATGTTTTCGAAATAACAGCTGAGACAGGGCGATGCTCATCCATACCACGACGCCGGCAAATCCGGCTATTGCCACAAGCACCACGTAGACCGTGCCCGGGGCGGCGATGCTTGAGATCAAGGATATGCAGGAAACGGCCATGCTGGCGAGCAGGGCATTCAGCGGAATGCCTTTCGGCGTGACTTTTTTGAACCGGGCGCTGATCATGTTTTCATTCGCAAGAGACCACAGCATCCGGGTGGAAGCATACAGTCCGGAGTTGGCGACCGAAAGCAAAGCCGTTAGAATCACGAAGTTCATGATATCTGCGGCGTATGGGATACCGATTTGGGAAAAGACCGCGACAAACGGACTTTCAATCACATCGGCTTCCCTCCAGGAGATCAGTCCGGACAGCACAAAAATGGCGCCGATAAAAAAGATGACCGTTCTCCAGGCGACATTTCGGATCGAACGCGGAATATCTTTTGCCGGATTGGCGGTTTCACCCGCGGTAATTCCGATCAGCTCCGTCCCTGAAAAGGCGAAACTTACGGAAATCATTGCGATGAAAACCGCAAGAAAGCCGTTCGGAAACAGCCCGCCGTGTGAGGTGAAATTCGACAGCATCGGAGCTTCACCCGAACCGTGCAATGAAATCAAACCGAACATCGCGGCGCCGCCTAAGATGATAAATAAAAGGATGGTAACGATTTTGACGCTGGAAAACCAAAACTCCGTTTCTGCAAACAATTTAACGGAGAATGCATTGGCGGCAAAAAGGAGAGCCGCGAAAATCGCGCTCCACATCCAGACGCTGCTGTGGGGAAACCAGCGCTGCATGAGGATACCGGAAGCTGTAAACTCCGATCCCACCGTCACCACCCAATTCACCCAATACATGATACCGACCATAAAACCCGTGGACGGCCCGATAAACGTTGTCGCATACGTTTGAAATGAACCGGTCACAGGCATGGCTACTGACAATTCTCCGAGACACTGCATGACAAGATACATCATCAAGCCGCCGATTAAGTAGGCGGCGATCGTCCCGCCCGGCCCGGCCTGGCTCAATGTATACCCTGTGCTCAAAAACAGCCCCGTGCCGATGACCCCTCCCAATGAAATCATAAATAAGTGCCTGCTTTTCATCGTGCGCTTTAGTTGATTGCCGCCTTGATCAACATCCATCGTGATCTCCCCCTTTTTGCGTGGCGTGAGAATCTTCCGGCAGCCGAGAGCACGCGTGCCGGATTTGACTTTAACGTGACAATTTAAATCCCTTTAATGCATGTAAAATGACATGTGCGGCTGCCCGGCTTGTCATATCGCGAAAATCAAGTGTCGGATCAACCTCAACGATCTCAATACCTGAGATGTCAGCCTCCTGGGCTAAAAACCTGACCGCCTGAAGCAGTTCTTCGGTATACAGACCTCCGGGGCCGATCGCAGGACAGCCGGGCGCATGAGCTTGATCCAGCACATCCATATCAACCGAAATAAAAATGGTGTCGGCTCTTTTTTGAACGGCCGGCAAGACCTCTTGTATCGTTCGGAGGAGCCCTTTCTCCCGGATCATCTCCATTGTATGCACGTCTGCCTGCCGCTCTTTTACATATTGTTCATATGCCAAGCTGTTGCTGAACTCCCTGATTCCAAGCTGAATCAGGTTTTGTCCGCTTATGATATTTTCATCTAACAGCCGGCGGAATGGCGTGCCGTTTGTCGGCCCTCCGTCTTCTGTGTTGCGGACGTCGTGGTGGGCGTCGAATTGAAAGACGGCCGTTGTTCCTTTCGTTTCCGCAATGGCTTTAATGGTGGAATAACTGATGGAGTTGTCGCCGCCGAGAATGAAGGGCACCCAGTCAGGCTGATCCGTCAGAATATCATAAATGGTCCGATAAATGTGTTCGTGAGATGTGACGACATCCGTGACGTGAATCTGAATATCGCCGATATCGTACAGATGGTCAATGACATGCTCCCGCAGCTTCGCGGAATATGCGGAAATGCCGCCGAGCGCCCGGCGGATCGCACCGGGTGCAAAGCAGGCGCCGGAATGGCTGATTGACGACTTAGAAAGCGGAACGCCGATCAAAGCCGGCCCTTTGATCGTTTGTCCCGCCCACGCTTCCGTCACATCGCCGATCCTTGTCACATGGCGGTCGTTGAAGAGGGAGCCGGCTTTTTGCAGAAACGGATACTTATCCAAGAGCGGCTCCCTCCCTTGAAACGACCGTCTTTCCGTTCTTGATGACACGGCGGACATGATTGACGCCGTAATGATACGGGATATACATGTAATTCGGCGCTTCCCAAATGACAATGTCAGCCGCCCGTCCGGCTTTAATTTGTCCGGCCTCTTCGCCTTTTCCGATCGCATACGCGGCATTAACGGTGACAGCGTGCCAGATTTCTTCTGCGGTCATTTTTAAATGAAGCGCGGCAATCGACATAATGAGCTGGAGATTTTCCGTCGGTGAGCTGCCCGGGTTGAAGTCAGTCGCCAAACTGACCCGTACGCCCGCATCAATCATCTTCCGGGCTCTCGCATAAGTGTGTTTGCCGAGATAGAAAGTCGTGCCCGGCAGCAGGACGGCGATCGTTCCGGACTCCGCTAGCTTTTCGATGCCTTCGTCAGACGCCCCCACCAAATGATCGGCAGAAACAGCATGCAGTTCTGCCGCCAATTCCGCGCCGCCGAGCGGGTCAATCTCATCAGCATGGATTTTCAGGCCGAAACCAGCTTCAGACGCCTTTTTCAGGTAGTTCCGCGACTGGCTGACGGTAAAGACGCCTGTTTCTGTGAAAATATCGGCAAATTGCGCGAGGCCTTTTTCTTTTATTTCAGGCAAAAGCTGCAGCATGCGATTCAGAAATTCGTCAGGGCTGTTCCGGTACTCAGGCGGAATGGCGTGTGCCCCCATAAAGGTCGTGACAAGGTCGACCGGCTGGCGCCCGCCCAGTTTTTTCGCCGCGGTCAGCTGTTTCAGCTCCGTGTCTTTGTCGAGTCCGTACCCGCTTTTTACTTCCGCGGTCGTGATGCCGTATGACAGCATGCGTCCGAGGTGAAAAAGCCCTTTTTCAATCAGTTCTTCTTCGGAAGCGGCTTTCGTGTCTTTGACCGTTGATAAAATACCGCCGCCTTGCGCCAGAATATCCAAATAGGACATGCCCTGAATTTTTAAATTCAGTTCTTTTTCCCGGGACCCTCCGAATACAAGATGGGTATGGGGATCGACGAGGCCGGGGGTGACGAGCCGTCCCCCGCAGTCGATGATGTCTCTTGCCTCGTATCCTTCCTCCGCTCCTTGATGTCCGGCAAAAACAATGCGCCCGTCGTGAATGCCGATGACGGCATCTTCTGTGACATGAAGATCCTGCATGCTTCCGCCTGATCGGGGGCCGCCGGATTCCATCGTCAGCAGCTGGCCGATGTTGGTGAGTATGGTATCTATTTGTTTCGGCATGTTACCGCTCCTTTTTCATCGGTATCATAATGTCTTGTTCCTCGGCGACTTGAGCCGCTTTTTCATAACCTGCGTCCGCATGGCGGATGATGCCCATTCCCGGATCGCTTGTCAGAACGCGGGAAAGCCGTTGTTCCGCAAGGATGCTGCCGTCGGCGACCGCGACCATTCCCGCGTGAAGGGAATACCCCATGCCGACGCCCCCGCCGTGGTGAAAAGAAACCCAGCTTGCGCCTGAGGCCGTGTTGATCAGCGCGTTCAGCACCGCCCAATCGCCGACCGCGTCGCTTCCGTCTTTCATCGCTTCTGTTTCCCGATTCGGAGAGGCGACAGATCCGCAGTCTAAATGGTCTCTTCCGATGACGATCGGGGCTTTCAGCTCGCCGTTTCTGATCAATTCATTGATGGCGAGCCCCATCTTTTCCCGTTCACCGTAGCCGAGCCAGCAAATACGGGACGGCAGGCCTTGGAATGTGACTTTTTTCTGTGCCATGTCAATCCAGCGGTGAAGGGCTTGATTTTCTGGAAACAGCTCTTTTAATAAAGCGTCCGTGCGGTATATATCTTCAGGGTCTCCCGACAGCGCAGCCCAGCGGAACGGCCCTTTTCCTTCACAAAATAAAGGTCGGATGTAGGCGGGAACGAATCCCGGAAAATCAAAAGCATCGGCGAGACCCTCATCTTTGGCAACCTGGCGGATATTGTTACCGTAATCGAAGACGATAGCCCCTTTTTTCTTGAAGGCAAGCATGGCTTCCACATGCTTTTTCATACTTTGCTTGGATAGCCTTACGTATAAATCGGGCTGATCCCGGCGCAGACGCCCGGCCTCTTCAAGTGAGTATCCTGCCGGAATATAGCCGATCAGCGGGTCGTGAGCGGAAGTCTGATCGGTCACGATGTCAATATGGACGCCGCGGTTCAAAAGCTCATGATGCACCTCAGCCGCATTGCCGAGAAGGCCGATCGATAAAGGTTCTCCGGCTTGTCTGGCTGCTTCGGCCCAGCGCAGCGCTTCGTCAATTGATGCTGTTTTTCGATCGCAATAGTTTGTTTCCATCCGTTTATCAATCCGTGTTTCATCCGCTTCAACGGCGATGACGACGCCATCATTCATCGTGACGGACAGCGGCTGGGCGCCTCCCATTCCGCCAAGACCGGCCGTCAGCGTAAGGGTTCCTTTCAGACTGCCGCCGAAATGCTGTCTCGCAAGCTCCGCAAAGGTTTCATAGGTGCCTTGCAAAATGCCTTGTGAGCCGATATAAATCCAGCTGCCGGCTGTCATCTGCCCGTACATCATCAGCCCTTTTTTCTCAAGGTCATGGAAATGTTCCCAATCCGCCCATTTCGGCACGAGAACCGAATTAGCCAGCAGGACGCGGGGCGCGCGGCTGTGCGTGCGGAACAGTCCGACCGGTTTTCCGGATTGGATCAGCAGTGTTTCATCATCTTTTAATGTTTTGAGGGAACGCTCAATCGCGTGAAAAGCATCCCAGTTTCGCGCGGCCTTGCCTATGCCGCCGTATACGATCAGCTCCTCCGGCTTTTCGGCAACCTCCGGGTCAAGGTTGTTTCGGAGCATGCGGAGCACGGCTTCCTGCTCCCATCCTAAGCATTCAAGTTCGGTGCCGCGGCCGGCGCGGATTGATTTCTTTACATCAGTCATCTTGTCAGTCCTCCTTCATTGGTCATCAGTTTTTGGTGATGTTCATTCGGCAGAAAAGACTCCTTCTTCAGCCAGTCACTCAGATGCTCGATGTCATAAGAAAATACGCGGTCTTCTTGTATGGACGGCACGATGTTTCTCATTTCAAGATAGAGCTGTTTTGTGTACGAGGCGCAATGTTCCGCACCCCGGTATTCCACGGCCTGCAGCGCGCAAATGGCTTCAACGGCAAGCACCCGTCTCGTATTCGCAATGATCTGGTAGGCGTGCCTTGAGGCGATGGTTCCCATGCTGACGTGATCCTCCTGGTTTGCCGATGAAGGAATGGAATCGACACTGGCGGGATGGGCCAGGGTTTTATTTTCTGACACGAGGGAGGCCGCCGCATATTGCATGATCATCGCTCCGGATTGTAAGCCGGGCTGAGGGCTCAGAAAGGGCGGCAGGTCATTCAGCTGCGGATTCACAAGCCGTTCGATACGGCGTTCAGAAATATTCGCAAGTTCGGCCGCCGCTACTTTGAGAAAATCCATGGCAAAGGCGATCGGCTGTCCGTGAAAGTTTCCGCCTGAGATGATTTTGGCGCCGTCTTCGAAAATGAGCGGGTTATCTGTCGCGGCATTCATCTCAATTTCTAATTTTTCTTTTACATACGCTAATGTCTGCCATGATGCGCCGTGGACTTGAGGAATACAGCGGATCGAATAGGCGTCCTGGACACGCAGCTCCCCTTGGACGGTCGTCAGTTTGCTGTCTGACAAGTAATAGCGGATTCGCTCTGCGACATCCATCTGTTCCTGATAACCGCGGGCGGCATGAATGTCCTCGTCGAACGCATCGATAATGCCCTGAAGGCCTTCGATCGTTAAGCTCGCGATCCGTTCCGATTGATAGGCCAGTTTTTCGGCTTCGAGGTAAGCGATCAGCCCCATCGCGGTCATAGCCTGCGTTCCGTTGATCAGCGCGAGCCCTTCCTTAGAGGTCAGGACGGCCGGCTGAAGGTTTGTCTTTTCTAAAGCATGAGCTGTCGGCATCCGGGCCCCTTCGTAAAAGACTTCGCCTTGCCCGATAAGCGCTAGTGCGAGATGAGAAAGCGGCGCCAAATCTCCGCTCGCCCCCAGTGACCCTTGCTGCGGGATGACCGGGTGAATGCGATGATTGAGATACGCGAGCAGTTGATCAATCAGCTCAGTCCGCACGCCGGAAAAGCCTTTCAGCAAGGCATTGGCTCGTAAAAGCAGCATGGCCCGCGATACAGATCCCGGAAACGGATCACCGACGCCGCACGCGTGAGAAAGAATCAGATTCAGCTGCAGATCCGCGGCGTCTTCTTTTTGAATCAGCACATCGCTGAACTTGCCGAACCCCGTTGTAATCCCGTAAATGGTCTTCTCCTCCTGAACGATCCGTTCAACCGCCGCCCTGCTTTTTTTCACACGTTCCATGCTTTCGGCAGATGCCTGAACCTCTTCAAAATCAAACAGCACACGCTGGGCATCTGCGGTTGTCAGTGAGGAACCGTCTAACGTCACCATCATTTCAACCCCTTTTCCTTTACTTTGGTAAAGCGCCCATACAAAAAGGAGCTATGCCATGAAAATGATGTTTCACGCATAGCCCCCTATCATCTGAAATCTATGGGCTGATTCATATGTGATTAATTCCGACTCCGAATGTTTCGTGCTCAAGCCCCTTAATCGGAGCTCCGATCGTGCCGTAAAGTGAAACGGCGATCCAATCGCCTTCCGCCTCGCTTTCATACGGATTTCCCCGCAAGACGGCAAACTTCAGGCCCACGGTACGAAGCAGCGAGCCAAGCAGCATTTCGCCCCGCGTCACTCCGTGCAAAGCTTCCATTGTGGCATGATACAGCGCATGTGATTCGCGATAACCCTCAGATTGAATGACGCCGCTCTTTTTGGAAGCGGTTTCAATTGCAGCTACCACCTTATGCGCATCCATTGAACCCACCCTGCCGAGACAGACTTTCCAGCCGTCCCGTTCCAGCCGGCTGATCTGCTGGTTTTCTTCAGTCTCATGAAGCAGAAGAAGGACGGACAGTCGCCCGATGCGGCGGTCTTTGTGTAAGGTCATATATGCTTCACTCAATTCTTAAATATTCTGATAACTAGTAACTGTTTTTTATATTAAGTGTTTGCGAATCAGAAGTCAAAACTTTTTTTCCAGTCTTTCACAAATCAGATTGCTATCGAAGTAAAGCGGTACATCGTGAAGCCGGCGCTGTTGATCACATATTTCCGCCATCCGCATCATAAAATGGAGCGTTGTCTTGAAAGCGTTTTAAGAAAAGAAGAGAGCGAGGAGATTTCAGAAAATGAAAACCAGTTTCTTTCGTGTGTGCCTGGTCTCAGCAGCGGTCATCGGGTTCACTCTGCCGCAGGCAAAAGCCCAGCATCCGGTTTTTTCAGAGGTCAGCGTGCATGATCCGTCCGTCATTAAAACAGGAGATACATATTATGTATTCGGCTCGCATTTGGCTTCCGCCAAGTCGAAAAACCTGATGCAGTGGCAGCAGATATCTTCAAGCGTCAATCCCAATAATCCCCTGATCCCGAACGTCTACACCGAATTAAAAGAGACATTCGACTGGGCCCAGTCTGATACGCTGTGGGCGCCGGACGTCGCCCAGCTGTCTGACGGGAAATATTACATGTACTATAACGCCTGTAAAGGAGACTCGCCGCGATCCGCTCTCGGTATCGCCGTGAGTGACAAAATCGAAGGACCCTACAAAAACAAAGGCATCTTTTTGAAATCGGGCATGGAAGGAAAAAGCGAAGACGGCACGACGTATCATGCAAACGTTCACCCGAACGTCGTAGATCCGCAAACGTTTTTTGACCATAAAGGCAAGCTCTGGATGGTGTACGGCTCTTACTCCGGCGGAATTTTCATACTGGAAATGAATCCGAAAACCGGTTTCCCGCTCCCGAACCAAGGATACGGAAAAAAACTGCTCGGCGGAAATCACAGCAGAATCGAAGGCCCGTACATCAGCTACAATCCGGAAACGAAATATTACTATCTGTATCTGTCATTCGGCGGACTTGACACAGCCGGCGGTTACAATATGCGTGTGGCGCGCTCTAAAAATCCGGACGGTCCGTACTATGACGCCGCAGGTCATAACATGCTTGATGCCAAAGGAAAAGACGGCAGTTTCTTCGACGACAAAGCAATTGAACCGTACGGGGTTAAACTCATGGGCGGCTATAGCTTCGGTTCACAATCTGAAAAAGGCACGGGCTACGTATCGCCGGGACACAACTCCGTGTTTTACGACGGGAAAACGAAACGATCATACCTCATTTTCCACACCCGTTTCCCGAACAGAGGAGAAGAGCATGAAGTCAGAGTGCATCGGCTGTACATGAACAAAGACGGATGGCCCGTTGCAGCGCCATACCGCTATGCGGGAGAACCGGATTCACACATATCGGCGGCCGCTGCATCCGGAACCTACAAACTCATCCAGCACGGAAAAGACATCACAGCTACGATCAAAACCCCAAAAAACATCCGGCTTAACAACGACGGCACCATTTCCGGGGAAATGACTGGAACCTGGACAATAACGGACAGCAGCAAAGCCCGAATCAACCTGAACGGCACAAATTATGACGGCGTCTTCCTGAAAGAATGGGACTCAGCGAGAGAGAAAGAAGTTGTGACGTTTAGTGTGCTGAGCGGTGATGGGGAGGCTGTTTGGGGAGTGAAGTGATAATCAGAAAAACGCCCCTTCTACTTTAAAGAGGGTGTATATATTCATTTAATATGATCGTATAAACAATGTTCTGATTTATGAACACTTAACTGTTTCTTTTTATTTGAATAATTGTATTAAAATGAATAAAGGAGCACCACTATAAGTTCTTAGTAAGTAATTAAACAATAATGAGTCAATGTATATGTAAAAACTGGAGAACCTTTAACCAATGAGTTACAATATACATATTCTAATAAAAGAAAGAGGTCAAAATGGGGATTCAGACGAGAAATGGAAAAGCTCTTGAATATGCATTTCTACAATCTTTGAGTAATAGCCTTTGTACTGAACAAATTCAAATTCTTGATTCTGATCAATTAACAACAGCGAGAGATGCCTATTTAGCATTTGATTCAGAAAAAATTGATGACATGAATAAAGCATCCATGGCTGGTGTAATGGAGATTTTAAAGCTAGAACCTGGTCTATTAAATGGAGAGGGACATCTCTCGTTAGCAATTCAGCAAGATTCTAAAGGGCAAACTGGAGATGTTCGAGATGTTTTAGCAATGCGTGGTTTAGAAAAATGGGAAATTGGATTATCCTGCAAAAAAAATCACAAGGCTGTCAAACACTCGCGGCTATCTGCAAGTATTGATGTAGGTGAATCATGGTTTGGATTTAAGTCAACGGATGAGTATTTTAAAAATATTATTCCGTTATTCAAAGAATTAGATGAACTGAAGCAGAAAGGGTTATTTTGGAGGGAACTTGAGAATAAGTCCGAAAATTTTTATAAGCCAGTATTAGAGGCATTAAATAACGAACTCAAGGTGCTAGACGGAATGTATCCAGGTGAAATTCCTAAAAGATTATTAAGTTATTTACTTGGGAGACATGATTTTTATAAGGCCATAGTAGACACTAAAAATAAAACTACTGAGATACAAGCATTTAACCTTTATGGAACGCTAAATAAAATCATACATGGAAATAGACCAAAATTAAGGGTTCCTCAGTTAAAGTTACCAAAGAGATTTTACGATATACATTTTAAAGAAGGATCCAATACTACGCTAATAATTGTATGTGATGAAGGCTGGACCATTTCTGCTAGAATACATAATGCAAGTTCTAAGGTGGAAAGTTCTTTAAAGTTAGATGTTCAAATAGCAGGTTTGCCGCCTACACTTTACCGACAAGTAGTGTCTTGGAATTAAATCGTTTACATTAAAAAGGAGGAGATTATCTGACCTCCTTTTTCGTATTTTTGCTAATTAATTTATTTCGCGAGTCATAAAGTTTCGGAAAAGCTTTTATAAATTTTTTCGTTGCTTTTATTCGTTTGAAATTTTTGTCTTTTACCTCTATTGATGGCTTTGTTAATTTAAAATCCGTTTTTTCCATAACATTATAACGATTTCTCCTCTTAATCTAGTGCTTATTTTATTCTTCAAAGTGTCCCCTTGTTTTGCGAGAGATGGCAGAAAAATGGTAGGTTGCTCTTTTCTACAATAAATAACCTTTAAAAATGTTTAATATCATCTCATCCTATTTCCTTCATTTTCAATGTGTGCTAATGCCTTTCCTATTATATAATTTTAATTATTACATTTTAAACAAACGAGAACACTTGTTCGCTTTAGCTAGATGTGTTATATTTGATTTTATAGTAATTAGTATTTTAATTTGCAGTTTTTGTTCTATATTTGTTTTAATTTACTATTCGTATTCTCTTCTGGCCTTTTTCTTTATTAAGTGTTAAAATGATCTTAGCATGGAGGTGTTATTATGAAGATTGAAGATAGAGGGCGTGCAAAGTACCGCCCAATGAAAGACTATGATGCCAATGAGGTTAAAGCGCTACTTTTAGATAAAATAAGTATTGAACAAGAAGCTGCTCAAAGACTTGACAATTTTAATGAAAATCCAGAACCTTTATTGTACGATAACGAAAAACTCAACTTGACAAGTTTATTCTCTGGCTGTGGAGGTTTAGATCTCGGGTTTGAATTAGCTGGCCTGGATGCTATAAAAGGAATTAAAACAACCAATGAACTTAAAAAAGATAAAGATTTATTTTTAAAGCATAGAGAAGAAAGCATTTTTCATACTGTCTATTCAATAGACATGTTTAAAGAAGCTAACCAAACATATAAGTTGAATTTTCCACAGCATGTTTTTCAATCTGAAAAGGACATCAGAAAAATTAAATTTTTCCCGAAGAGTGATATTGTATTAGGTGGTTTTCCGTGCCCAGGTTTTAGTGAAGCAGGACCACGTTTAATAGATGATGAGAGAAACTTTTTATATATACATTTTATTCGTTGTTTAATACAATCTAAGCCATTTTTTTTCGTGGCAGAAAATGTTAAAGGGATGCTTACTTTAGGTAAAGGCGAAGTCATTAAGCAAATAATTCAAGATTTTGAATCAGCTGGATATAAAGTTAAATTTAAACTAACAAATGCTAGAGATTATGGAGTGCCTCAATATAGAGAGCGTGTATTTATAGTCGGAGTTCGTGAAGATTTAAACTTTGATTATGAATTTCCAAGTGAGACTCATGGTGAGGGTAGATTACCTTACGTAACTCTTAAGGACGCTATTGGCGATTTAGAAGAAGATCCGGGAGATTGGTATGAAGGTAGCTTCTCTTCTATATATATGTCACGTAATCGTAAAAAAACTTGGAATGATCAAAGCTTTACTATTCAAGCATCTGGGAGACAGGCACCGTTACACCCGGGAGGTAGCCCTATGGTTAAACTAGGAACAGATCAATGGGGGTTTGCTGATGGAATAGAGCTTAATCGAAGGCTGTCTGTTAAAGAAATTGCAAGAATACAGACATTTCCCGACTGGTTCAAATTTTCAGATGGAGATATTTTTAAAGAAATAAGCAAAAATGGACGCTTAAATAAAGTGTATAAACAAATAGGCAATGCAGTACCTGTAGAACTTGCTAGGGCAATTGCTAGACCTATAGCAGAGTGGAGCCATAGAAACAAAAAAGAGTTAACCTCAAAAAGAGAGGAGATTCAACAATTAGAATTGTTTGATAGGTAAAGGGGTCCTTTTGGGATCTCTTTTTTATGTTTAACAATTAATTTGGAGGATATAAAAAAATATACGCAATGAGAAGGAGTGTTGAAGATGCGCAGGGAGACAATAGAGCAGAGAAGGAAAACAATGCAATCAATAAAATCCGAATCAAAGCTAGAACAGAGAATAACTTCTGAACTTTGGAGAAGGGGATTGAGGTTTAGAAGAAATGTTAAGTCATTATTCGGAAAACCTGATATTGCAATAAAAAAGTATAAAATAGTAATATTTATTGATTCATGCTTTTGGCATAATTGCCCCAAACACGGTCATATTCCTAAAAGTAATATACAGTATTGGAACGAAAAACTTCTTAGAAATAAAAGAAGGGATAAAAAAGTAACAAATTATTATTTAGATAATGGTTGGAATATAATGAGAGTTTGGGAGCATGAGTTTAAAACAGATTACAATAAAGTAATAGATGAAATTGAAAGTTTCATTGTTGAGCATAAAAAATGAAGAAGTCACACTAATAAATCATGCGCATAAACATAAAAAGTAAATTCTTCACAAGTGGAATTACTTCTACTTATTACCTTTTCTAATTGTAAATTAGAATTATAAGATTGAGCATTGTTATATTTAGATATAAATCTAACGCCCGGTATTTCATTATGTGGAGAAGGAAAATGATACATTTTTCTGTATCTAACAATGCCATCCTGAAAGGATCCGAATTTTTTTTCTTGGCTATTGCGGTGTGTAAAAGACAGGTTTCTATCATTGTTGAAAAAGTCACCATCTACTAATGTAAAATCTTCTAGGTAGCCAAATTGCCTATCCTTTATGTAACGAGCTATTACATAATAACATTCTCTTTCTTCATTATTATGTAAATAACCCCCACAAGGGATAGTAGAGTTAAATTGAATTAAACCTTTAGTTTTTGTAGACTTCAACTCAAAGCCCACATTTTGAACAATAAAATCTGGATGGGAGTTCGATCCTAAAGTAAGAGGGTTTAGATCTTTCAGACCATCTAAAAACCAATTGCTTAAAAGTTCAGAGCTCTTCTCTAAACGTATGTTAGGATTTCTGTGTTTATACAATTTTTTGCAACAACGATCAAATACTTCTATAGCTATTTTCAAATCATCTTCTTTAGTCTTCATAATTGATTGTCCCACCTATCTGTTTTATAGAATATCATAACCTACTTTAATTTTATAAATCAAATTATTTAAAAAATTAAAGTAGAGGATTTGATAGGTCTTTTTATCCGAATAACCTATCATGAAACATGGTAACAGTCTATGTAGGCCCGATTTTATTTAGAAGGTGATGCCTCATGCTGGCAGTAATGAGCGCGTTACATTCGGCGAGAACTGACTATGCTATGGAACAAGAGCTTAGTCATGAGCTGTAACGAGCAAATATGGAATAACAAATTAGAAATGTTTTTTAAATGAATATTAGTGGTTGCCCTTTATAAAAAACTCAAAAGAAGTGCCTTTTGAGTTTTCACCTAAACTATTTAAAGAACAATATGTAAAAGGGTCTCACTTTTAAAAATGTAAGCGTTGACACCCAATAAATCCAGTGCTAAAGTATACATATCAACCCATATCATTCACCTAGGATTGTTACTGCAAACCGCAGGCAAAACCTAAATTGCGTCAGACAGGGGAAGACCCCCCGTATGCTGTGCAGTTTAGGTTTTTTTTATACCCTTTTTTCGGAGGTGATGCTGATTTCATAACAAAAAAAGCCGGAGAAAGGCGGGCACCTTTCGTCCGGCGGTTCCCCCATTTTTAAGGAGGCAGACTCATGGACTATCATAAAATATCAAAAGAGATTTTACAACTTGTCGGCGGGGAGGAGAATGTTCAGAGTGTCATCCATTGCATGACGCGGCTTCGTTTTAATCTGTATGACAATGCGAAAGCAGATCGGAGCGGGCTGGAGCAGACGGAAGGCGTGATGGGGACAAATATCAGCGGCGGGCAATTTCAGATCATTGTCGGCAATCATGTGCCGAAGGTGTATCAGGCTTTGATGGAGAGCAGCGGGCTCAGTGATGAAAGCGCAAACAAAACTTCGAAGCAGAAGAAAAATGTGCTGAGTGCTGTATTTGACGTGATTTCCGGCGTGTTTACGCCGATTCTGCCGGCCATTGCCGGAGCCGGCATGATAAAAGGGCTTGTCGCGTTAGCGGTGACTTTCGGCTGGATGTCGGAGAAGAGCCAGACTCACAGCATTCTCACGGCTGTCGGTGACGGTGCGTTTTATTTTCTGCCGCTTTTGCTTGCGGTAAGCGCGGCGAGAAAATTCAGATGTAATCCGTACGTGGCGGCCGCTGTGGCGGGTGCGATTTTGCATCCGGATTTAACGGCCCTGCTTGGAGCAGGGAAAAGCATCTCCTTTATCGGTCTTCCTGTAACCGCTGCCACGTATTCATCGACAGTTATCCCGATTTTGCTGGCGATATGGCTGATGTCCTATGTAGAGAAAGGAATTGACCGAATCACTCCTTCATCTTTGAAATTGATTGCCGTTCCGATGCTTACGCTTGTGATCGTCGTGCCTGTCACCCTGATCACAGTCGGCCCGCTCGGCGCGATTCTCGGGAATTACCTGTCTGTCGGCGTCAATGATTTGTTCAATCATGCGGGCATTGCCGCGATGATTCTGCTTGCCGGCACATTTTCGCTCATCATTATGACGGGGATGCATTATGCGCTTGTGCCGATCATGATCAATAACATCGCCCAAAACGGACATGATTACATTCTGCCTGCGATGTTTTTGGCGAATATGGGGCAGGCCGGCGCGTCATTTGCGGTTTTCTTAAAATCAAAAAACAAAACCTTCAAATCGCTGGCGTTTACGACGGGCATTACGGCATTGATGGGCATTACCGAACCCGCGATGTACGGCGTTAACATGAGATTGAAAAAACCGTTCGCGGCTGCATTAATCGGCGGCGCGGCAGGCGGAGCTTTTTACGGTATAACGGGTGTCGCTTCCTACATTGTCGGCGGAAACGCCGGTCTGCCTAGCATTCCGGTCTTTATCGGGCCGACATTTCTATATGCGCTGATCGGGCTTTTTATCTCGTTTGCGGCCGGTATTGCGGCGGCACTGCTGATCGGGTTTGAGGATGTGCAGTCCGAACGGGACAAAGCGCCTGAAGCGCCGGGGGTGACGGCAGGCAGAGAAATCATTCACAGCCCGATTAAAGGCGAAGTGAAAGCATTAAGCGAAGTGAACGACAGCGTCTTTTCCGGTGGAATGATGGGAAAAGGTTTTGCGATTCTGCCTGAAGAGGGTGCGGCGGTTTCTCCTGTAGAAGGGAGGGTGACAGCCGTATTTAAAACAAAGCACGCCATCGGCATTACGAGCGCCCGGGGAGCCGAGGTTCTCATTCATATCGGGCTTGATACCGTCCGGCTGGATGGCAGGCATTTTGAGGTGCACGTCAAAGAAGGCGATGCCGTCGCACCGGGAGATCTGCTGATTACTTTTGAAATCGACGAGATAAAGGCTGCCGGTTTTGACGTGATCACGCCGGTCATCATTACGAATACGGATCAATATTCATTTACAGACGTGAAAAAAAGCGGAATGGTCAAACCGAACGAAGCGCTTCTGGCGTTATCCTGAAAAAGAGGTGGAGAAAAACATGAAGAGATTTCCGGAAGGTTTTTTATGGGGCGGCGCAACGGCTGCCAATCAGATTGAAGGAGCTTATAAAGAAGGAGGCAAAGGACTTTCTACGGCGGATGTCTCCCCGGACGGCATTATGTCTCCGTTTCATGAGACAGACGATGCGCTGAATCTGTATCACGACGCGATTGATTTTTATCACCGCTATCAAGAGGATATCGCCCTGTTTGCGGAGATGGGTTTTAAAGCGTTCCGCACCTCCATTGCGTGGACGAGAATCTTTCCGAACGGTGATGAAACAGAACCGAACGAAGAAGGGCTGCAATTTTACGATCGTTTGTTTGACGAATTGAGAAAACATCAGATCGAACCGGTCGTCACGATTTCTCACTATGAGATGCCGCTCGGTCTTGTGAAAAACTACGGCGGCTGGAGAAACCGCCGGACGGTCGATTTCTATGAGCGGTACGCCCGCACGGTTTTCACCCGTTATAAAGACAAGGTGAAATATTGGATGACCTTCAATGAAATCAACGTCGTTCTTCACGCTCCGTTTACAGGCGGCGGTCTTATATTCCGGGAAGGCGAAAATAAACAAAACACGATGTACCAAGCGGCTCACCATCAATTTGTGGCGAGCGCACTGGCGGTAAAAGCCGGCCATGAGATCATCCCGGATTCCCAGATCGGCTGCATGATCGCCGCGACGACGACGTATCCGATGACGCCGAAGCCGGAGGATGTATATGCGGCTTTGCAAAAAGAGCGGAGCACGCTGTTCTTTTCTGATGTACAGGCGAGGGGCAGCTATCCGGGCTACATGAAACGCTTCTTTAAAGAAAACGGAATTACGATCGAGATGAAGGAAGGAGACGAGGCGCTCCTGAAAGAACATACGGTGGATTACATCGGCTTCAGCTACTACATGTCGATGACGGCCAGCACGGCGCCTGAGGATCTGGCGCAATCTAAGGGAAATCTTCTCGGCGGCGTGAAAAACCCGTACCTGAAATCTTCCGAATGGGGCTGGCAGATTGATCCGAAGGGCTTGCGCATCACCTTAAACACGCTGTACGACCGTTATCAGAAACCGCTCTTTATCGTCGAAAACGGACTTGGCGCGGTTGATCAGCCGGAGGAGGACGGAACCATTCAGGATGATTATCGCATCAATTATCTGCGTGATCATTTAATAGAGGCAAGAGAGGCGATTGAAGACGGCGTCGACCTGATCGGCTACACGTCGTGGGGGCCGATTGACCTCGTCAGCGCCTCAACGGCAGAAATGAAAAAACGCTACGGCTATATCTATGTCGACCGCGGCAATGACGGAAAAGGCACGTTTGAAAGGAAGAAAAAGAAAAGTTTTTATTGGTATAAAGACGTCATCGCCACAAACGGAGAAAGTCTGTAAGCGCAATGTTCCGGAGAAAGCCGGCAAAATTGACATTCAGCAAAGAGAGGAGGACAATAAAAGCAGAAAGGCGGGATTCATATGTTTAAAAAAATTCTTGCAGCAGTAGACGGTTCAGACATGAGCAGCAAAGCTTTGGACGCAGCGATCCATCTGGCGAAAGAACAGCAGGCTGAACTCACCATTCTCTATGCGGGACGTGAAGCCGTTGTCTCCACATCAGCCTTAACAGGGATTGTCTATGTTCCGGAAAACTTCATTGAAGACATCAAACATGAAGTCGAGCAAAAAGGAGCGGCCATTCTGGAAGATGCCAAGCAGAAAGCGGCAGAAAGCGGAGTAAATGCGGAAAGCCTGTACGTCCAAGGCGAACCTGCGCATCAAATTTTAAACATAGCGAAAGAACAGCATTTCAATCTGATTGTCGTCGGAAGCCGCGGAATCAGCGGATTTAAAGAAATGATGCTCGGAAGCGTGAGCCATAAGGTCTCACAATTGTCTCCTTGTCCTGTACTGATCGTTCATTAAACGGAAGACCCTGCTGATGCGGGGTTTTTTTAATGAGAAAAGACCGCCGTCTTTCGAAAAATAGGATGAAATCTTCCTCTGAATCAAGTAAAATGGCTGTTAGTATTTGTCTGAATAAACAGTCAATGATATGGGGGAAGCAAATCAATGCAAGCTGAACAAACATCAAATGCAGTCATCAAAATGGTCATTTCCATGGTCATTTTCGGATCAATCGGCTTTTTCTCGGAACATACGAATGTGCCTTCAATTGAACTGGTCTTTGTGAGATGTCTGTGCGCCTCATTGTTTCTGGGCGTTTGCTGGTTTGGTTCCGGACGGTACCGCACCGAACAATGGAACCGGCGTGAGGTGCTGCAGACACTGGCCTGCGGATTTTTTCTCGTGCTGAACTGGGTGTTTTTATTTAAATCATTTGAGGAGACATCAGTGACGATAGCGATTTCCGTTTATCATCTGGCTCCGGTTCTCGTCCTTCTCCTAGGGAGCCTTATATACCGGGAGAAACTGCATATTGTGTCCGTCACTTCCATCGTGATTTGTTTTCTGGGCACCGCCCTGATTTCCGGCATCAACGGAAGTACATCATTTTCTCAGCTGATGGGATCGGGTATTATTTGGGCCGTGCTGGCCGCCCTTTTTTATGCTTTTACGACACTGGCCGGGAAAGGCATCAACAGTCTCAGCCCATATGCGGTCACCTGTTTGCAGACCGGATTGGGCGTTATCATTCTTCTTCCGTTCGTCCGTTTCGGCGCTTTTTCTGATTTGTCGCATGTGAACTGGATCATGATTGTGTCAACCGGTATCATTCATACGGGAATTGTGTATTTGCTCTTTTTTGACAGCTTGCGGTTTTTATCCACCCGGTTTATTTCAATCATCGTATTTCTTGATCCGGCGGTGGCGATTGTGCTTGACACCGTATTTACGGGATTTCGCCCCGACCTTTATCAATCTTTGGGGATTGTGTTGATTTTTGCGGGAATGGCGCTGTCCCTGATTCGAAAGCAAAAAGCCGTGCCGGCGGAAACTCAGGCAGACAGCACCCGTATATAGGCGGCCGTACCGACTGCTTTTTTTATTTTGGGGCTATTCAGCCATAACGAAAAAGCAGACAAACAGATCATGGAAAAAGAGTATAGTAATTGTATAATACTTCTTGTGTTTACAATTTAAGAGATTAAAGGAGTGAAGGGCATGATAAACAAGACGCGTCATCTCGCTTTCTTGGCTGCGCTCGGCTTTGCGCTTTGTCTGGCCATCGTATGTTCCGTATCAAAGCAGGCAGAAGCGGCAGCGGCTTATCCGGATGTGATGCAGGGACTTACCGGGTTCGCGGGAAATGCGAAGGATCATAACGGAAAAGCAAAATCCGCCGTATCGGGAGGCCAGGGCGGCCCCGTCGTCTACGTCAGCAATCTCAATGATTTGAAAAACAATGCGGGCGGAACGGATCGCAAAACAATCGTCATCACAAGTGATATTTCTTCCCCGGGTAAAGCCGTTGTGACAGTCGGCGCCAATAAAACCATCGTCGGCTCTTATACCAGCCACAGGCTGACCAACATCTATCTGACCACCGGGTCCGGCTCAAACAATGTGATTTTCAAAAATCTCATTATCAGCCATAGTGCCGCCATTACGGGCAACAACGACATTCCGATGTACATAGCGAACGGACAGAATTACTGGATTGATCACGTGTGGTTTGAAGGACACAGCTACAATCCGAACAGCCACAGCGATTTGGGAAAGCTTCTGTATGTCGGCGCTAAAGCGGATTTTGTGACGCTGTCTAACTCTAAATTCACAGACCATCTGTACGGCCTGATTCTCGGTTATCCGAATGATGATAACGAAGGACGCAATTATATCGGCTATCCGCATATGACGATCACAAACAACTATTTTAATAACGTCTATGTCCGTTCACCGGGCCTGATGAGATACGGCTATTTTCACGCGAAAAACAACTATGTGACCAATTTCAATTTAGGATTCACCATTCATACAAACGCGACTGTCTTCTCAGAAGCCAACTATTTCGGTAACGGAAATGAAAAAGGCGGAATGATAGACGACTACGGGACGGCCCAATTCACCGACATCGGTTCATTCCCGTCGCTCAAAGCCCCGAAATCACCGCGCACCGGCTGGAATCCGAGATCAAATTACAGCTACGGCACCCTTTCAGCCCAGGACGCCAAAAACTTCGCCCAATCCTACGCGGGAGCGCAAAATACAAATCTCCGCTATCCATAATACGAAAAACCGCTGGCAGCCGGCGGTTTTTTTATATGAATAAAAGGTTCAAAATACCTATAATCCTTAAAATAACCTTAAATACCTAGGAAAATATTGATAAACAATTTCAATAATATTACTATTGTTAAGCCTACATTACAAAAGAAGGAGGAGAACCTATGAAAATAGGAAAAAAGAACAAGTGGAAAAAATGGCTGGCCGGCACTCTTGCGGCAACGCTTATGATTTCCATTGCGCCTGCCGGTGTATTTGCGGCAGAAACGCGTGAAAAACAAGATCAAGCGAAAACCGCCGACATTCCGGCAGCGGACCCGGAAAAAGATCTTCCGGCGGAAAAAGCATCTGAGCAGATGCCTTTTGATCAAAAAGATATCAATCAAGACGGTGAGATCACGTCTGAAAGAACTGAGAATTCAAAGCTTTACTATGAAGGCGAGGGTGTGTACAAACAGGAAATCTACACAGACCCCATTCATACGAAAGAAACCGCCAATGCGGACTGGGAAGACATTTCTCCTGAATTGAAAACCGGCTCAAAGGAAGTCGGAACGGAAAATACAGTGCTGAACTCCGATTTTCTGAAGCAAATGAAAAACGGATTATACGCTACATTTGAACACGATGATCATAAGCTCACATACTCATTAACCGGCGCAAAAGGCCCCGATCAGGCTGCAATTACTCCGACAGATGCCTCAGCAAAAGTAAAGGAAGACAGCAACGAGCTTACGTATCAGCAAGTGTTTCCTGCAATTGATTTACAAACCTACACATTTAACGAAAACATAAAAGAAGACCTTGTGCTTCACAAATATGAAGGCTACAATTCCTTCACCTTTCAAATCAAAACCGACCTGCAGGCTAAAGAACAGGAAGACGGCTCGATCGCGTTTTCTGATGATAAAGACAATGTCGTCTACACCGTGCCGAAGCCCTTTATGACCGACTCAGATCTCGACGAAAAGTCAGGTGAAGTCAACAGGTCAGAAGATGTCAGCTTCAAACTTGAAAAAAACAGCGAAGGCTACTTGCTCCATGTAACGGCCGATGAAAAATGGCTGAAAGATCCCAAGCGGGTTTATCCGGTATCTATTGACCCTTCAACATCAGTATCTGTGTCATCCGATACCTTTGTCATGAGCGCGTACCCGACGACAAACTACTCTGCCGCATCGCAGAAATGGGATGCCGGATTGAAAGCGTACGTGCTGAAAACTGGATATTATGACGGCACAACCGGAACGAACTACACTTTTATGAAGTTTGATAATCTAAAGCCGATCAAAAACATGACGGTGACGAAAGCGACGCTCAAAGCATACACAGCCCACTCCTATTACGGATCAAAGGCGACGGGGCTTTGGCTCGACACCGTTAACAGCAATTACGACAATGCCAAGATTACGTGGAAGAACAAGCCGGGCTCCAAAAACATCGGCAAAGCCGAGGTCTATAAAGGCCAATGGGCAAGCTTCGATGTCACCTCCGCAGTCAAGTCGTGGAACAGCGGCGGCGCCAATTACGGCTTTAAGCTTCACGCAAACGGCAACGGAAAAGAATATTGGAAGAAGCTGATGTCATCAGCAAACTCTGCTAAAAAACCATACATTGAAGTGACATACACGATTCCGAAGGCGGACACGCCGTCTGTCAAAGCGTATCATAACGGAGATTCGACAGGATTTTTCAATATCAGCTGGAAAAAAGCTGAAGGCGCCAAAAGCTATAAAGTCTGGCTTTATAACGGGAAAGAATATCAAGCCATTCCGGTCGGCAATGCAACCTCTTGGAGCACAAGAGGGAAAAAGATTTGGCCGACAAAAGCGGAAATCGACTCCGGCAAATATAAGCTGCATACAGACGGAAAAGGCGGAAGTGAATTAGCGCTTAATCCTTCGCCGGTCTATAAAAACTCCGGCGGCAGCTATCCGGCAAGTAAAAATTACTGGGTCGCGGTCAGCGCGGTGTTTGACCAGGGAGAAGGCGCCATGTCTGCGGCCGCCAAGCCTGTCATTCCGAATATTGGAAGAGTTCAGAAACCAAGTACGAAAGGCTTTAATAACAACAACGCCACAGGCTGGTTTGATCTTTCCTGGAAAGCCGTATCAGGCGCAGCCGGGTATAAAATGCAAGTCTTTAACGGCAAAAGCTTTGAAACGCTTGACCTCGGAAATAAAACATCCTGGTCCACAAAAGATCAAAACATCTGGCCGACAAAGGCGGAAATCAGCGCCGGAAAATATGCGCTTCACCTGAAAGACAAAAAAGGCGCGGAATTGCCAATCAACCCGGGCTCTGTTTATAAAAACGCCGGCGGAGATGCGAACCGGAAAACCTACGGATTTAAAGTCATTGCCTATAACAAAGACGGAGAAGCGATCGCCTCACCGGAAGCTAGTCCGGCGCTGCCTGATATCGCAAAGCCGAAAAACCTGACAGGCTATGTCTATACGAACACGAAATCGAGCCAAACGGGTTATGTCAATCTCATATGGGATAAGGTCAAAAACGCGAAAGGCTACAAAATCAACATCTACAACGGAAAAGACTATCAATCATTCGATATCGGTGATACCGATCATTGGACGACCCAAAACAAACACATCTGGCCTTCAGCCGATGAAGTGAAAGCGGGAAGATTCCAGCTTCACACGGACGGAAAGGGCGGCGAACTGGCGCTTGACCCTTCACCTGTTTACGAAAACGCAAACGGCAATTACAAAGGGAAGAAGAACTATTCCTTTACGCTGACCGCCTATGACGCAAACGGTGACAGCATACCGACGGCACCTTTTAACCCTGTTTTCCATGAAGGGGCGGAATTCCTCGGAACGGAAGAATTCTGGTCTATTATCGACATTCCGGACGGACAGCTGAATGGCGCAACGGGAAATGTCATCGTCAATGAAGAAGATATGTCAATCGACGGACGCGGACCGGGGCTCGGACTCTCCCGGACCTTCAACAGCCTTGACAGCTCTGACCATATGTTCGGCCAAGGCTGGTATGCCGATGCGGAAACGTCGATTCTTTCTGAAGACGGCAGAGCCGTTTATATTGATGAGGACGCGACAACACATGTCTTCACGAAAAAATCTGACGGCACGTATCAGCCGCCGACGGGCGTTTATCTCGAACTGACGGAAACAAGCGATCAATTTGTATTAAAAACAAAAGATCAGACGAACGCTTATTTCAGCAAAAAAGGCGGCAAGCTCCAAAAAATCGTTGACGGACACAACAACACAACCGTATACGAGTATAACGACAGCAATCAGCTGACCGCCATAACAGACGCATCAGGGCGCAAGCTGACATTTACCTATGATGAAAACGGCCATGTCACATCTCTTACAGGGCCGAAAAACAAAAAGATTTCGTATTCATATGACAAAGACCTTCTCAAAAAGGTGACGGATACTGACGGCAGCGTCACAAGCTATGACTACGATGACGAGGGGCGCCTCGTCAAGCAGTATTCCGCAAACAGCACGGATGACAAACCGCTGTTCACTGAATACCAATATAGCGGCCACCGCCTGGCCAAAGCCGTCAATGCGAAAAAAGAAACGTACGACTACAGCTATGACGCGGACAAAAAAACGCTGCTCATGACGCAGCCGAACGGCCGCCAAGTGCAGTACGGCTATAATGAGGCGGGCAACCCGATTCAAATGATCGATGATGCCGAAGGGCTGAAAATCACGACCAACACTGTATACGAAGGCAACAACGTCATTCAGGACACCGATCCGAACGACGCGGATACGGGCAAAGCGACAGAAAGCTATCAATATGATAAAGACGGCAACGTCACAGCCGTAAAAGACAACTACGGCACCGAAACGTATCAGTACAACAAAAACAATGACGTAACGAAAATGAAGGACACCGAGGGGAACGTCACTGATATTGCGTACGACGGACTTGATGCCGTTTCTGAGACGGATCAAAGCGGAAAATCCTCATCCGCCGCCGTGTATGACAAGTATGGAAATCTCATTCAATCAAGCAAAGAGCTGGCAGCTTCGGCAAGCCTGCTGAAAGACGGCAGCTTTGAAGGAACAAAGCTGGGCTGGAATCTCACCGCTACGAGAGACAGCGGAAGTATTGCATCTGTAAAAGCAAGAAGCGGCGCGCTGTCCGGACAAAAAGCACTGGAGATCTCCTCACAATCCGCTTCAGCCGGAACAGAGCACGGCCATGCGTCCGCAACGCAGGAAGTGCAGCTTGAGCCGAATACGACGTATACACTCAGCGGCCAGATCAAAACGGATCTGACAAAGGCAAGAGCGTATTTCAACATTGATCTACGTGACAAAGACCAAAAACGCATTCAATGGATTCACAATGAATCAGGCGCATTAGCCGGAAAGAATGACTGGACGAAACGGCAGATCACCTTTACAACACCGGCCAATGCAGGAAAAGCCATCGTCTATATGGAAGTGGACCATAACGACAAGGACGGCAAAGGAAAAGCGTGGTTTGATCAGGTTCAGCTGGAAAAAGGCGAAGTCTCTTCAAGCTATAACCCGGTGCAAAACAGCAGTTTCACGGCTAAAGCAGACGGCTGGAGCACAAGCGGAGCCGCCGCTGACCTTGATGAAGGCTTCGATGATGACAGCTCATTAAAAGCGTCCCGCACAAATGCATCACAAGCCAATGCGGCCGCAAAACAAACCGTCACATTAGGCCAAAGCGCGGACGATAAGCCGGTATATATCACGCTGACAGGAATGTCCAAGGCTGACGGTGTAAAATTAACGAACGACAATGATTACGCTCTTCAGGCCGGCGTCACTTATGCGGACGGAACGACGGGCGTCTACACCGCCAAATTCCCGCAGGGGACCCAAGAATGGAACCGGGCAGCGGCAGTCATTCCGAAAACAAAGCCGATCAATAAAATCGAAATCAGCATTCTGTTCCAAAAAAGCGCCACAGGAACGGCGTGGTTTGATGATATCCGTTTAATCGAAGGAAGCATCCTGACGAAAAACACCTATGACGAAAAAGGAAACTACGTCACAAAAGAAGAAGACGAACTAGGGTATGCAAGCACTGCTTCATATGACGAGACTGGCAAGAAAACATCTGAAACCGACGCGAAAGGCGAAACAACCGCCTACGAATACGATCAGGCCGACCAGCTGACAAAGCTGACCCTGTCAAACGGCACATCCATCCTTCACAGCTATGACAAGGAAGGAAATGAGCTGACAAAAACGATTCGGGCCGGCGCAGATCAGACCTATCAATATGAATATGACGTCATGGGCAAGCTCGTCAAAACAACCGACCCGCTCGGCAATGTACTGAAGAGTGAATATGACGCCAACAGCAACCTGACGAAAACCGTTTCCGCCAACGGAAATGAAGTGTCGCTGACCTATGACGGCACCGATCGGGTTAAGTCAAAAGCGTATAACGGCACTGAAAAATATAACTTTACCTATGACAAAAACGGCAATGAAACGTCTGTCACAAACAAAGAACAAAATACAACGAAAAAACGCACCTTTGACAACAAAAACCGCCTGACCGAATTAACCGACCGCGGCGGCAGCCAAAGCTGGACGTATCCGGCTGATTCGGATAAGCTGAAAACTTTCTCATGGAGCCACGGCGGCCAAAAAGGAACAAACAGCTTTACGTACAACAAACTTGATCAAATGATTGAAATGAAAGACGGCACTTCAGCCTATACATTTGATTATGATGAAAACGGCAATGTCCAGACATTCATCAGCGGCAATGAAGTCGGCACGAGTTTTTCATATGATGAGCGGAATCTCGTCAGCTCTCTTCATATCGGAGCCAAAAACGGCGGCAGCATCTTCCGGGAAAGCTATGAATATGACGCCAACGGCAACCGCACGGTCATCGACAGCTCAGCGGGCGGAAAGGTGCAGTACGAATACGGCAAGCTCAACCAGCTCGTCAAAGAAACACATGAAGACGGCACCGTCATTCAATATACGTACGACGGCTTCGGCAACCGGACAAACGTCACCGCCACAAAGGACGGCGCAAGCAAATCAGTCAACGCATCCTTCAACATCATGAACCAGCTGACGAAGGTGAATGACGAAGACCTGTCCTACGATAAAAACGGCAACCGCACATCCGACGGCAAATACACATATACGTGGGACGCGGAAGACAACCTGACCGCCGTCACGAAAAAAGGCGAAGACAAGCCGTTCGCAACATACAAATACGATGAAAAAGGAAACAGAATCCAAAAAACCGTCAACGGAAACGTCACAAACTACTTCTACGACGGAGACAGCTTGAACGTCCTGTATGAAACAGACGCCGACAACAACGTCACAAAATCATACACGTACGGTGACAGCGGCCAGCTGTTATCCTATACAGAGAACGGCAAGAAATATTTCTATCACTACAACGCACACGGTGACGTCACCGCCATCTCAGACAGCACCGGAAAAACCGTTGCCAAATATCAGTACGATGCGTGGGGAAATCCGACAAAAACCGAAGCAAGCGACGAAGTAAAAGACAACCGCTACCGCTACGCAGGCTACCAATACGACGAAGAAACCGGCCTGTACTATCTCATGGCCCGCTACTACGAGCCAAGAAACGGCGTATTCTTATCACTAGACCCAGACCCGGGAAGTGACGGCGATTCTTTAGATCAGAATGGATATGCATACGGAAACAACAACCCGGTCATGAATGTCGATCCGGACGGGCATTGGGTGTGGCTTGTGGTAAATGCCGGATTTGCAGCCTATGATGGATATAAGGCATATAAATCAGGTAAAGGATGGAGAGGTGCAGCCTGGGCAGCGGCTTCGAACTTTGGGCCCGGGAAAGTGTTTAAAGGTGCTAAGAAGGCTTTAGGATTTGCGAAGGCCGCCAAGAAGTATTTAAAACCTGGTAAATACGCTAGAAGGTCAATTCCTGCAAGAAGTACAAGTAGCAGGTTAAATAAAAAGGAAAGAAGAGTATTAAACAAAATTGGGAATAAATATGGCTGTCATACTTGTGGTAGAAGGCACCCTGGAACTAAAAGCAGAAATTGGATTGCAGATCACCAACCAGTATCAAAATTAAGGAAGAAAGGCCAGCGACAAAGGCTATATCCTCATTGTCAAACTTGTTCACGAAAACAAGGAGGATATACTAGTGCTATTCTAAGAAAAAGACATCAACGGAGGTGAGGCTGTTGGGTGGAAAAAAAGAAGCCATTCTCGCATTGCTTAACGATTCATTCAATAAGGAAGAGTTTCCGTTTCTTGATAATGAGAATTTTGACTTCGCAAAAGGGAAGCTTTCGATTTTTATTGAAAGAGATAACTGGCTTTTAACGTTTCAGCTGTTTGGATTGTCGAGATTGGGACCAGCTATTGATTTTTATGCGGTAGGTAATCAATTAACAAATAATGAAGTAAGTTTTTTAGATGATGAACCGTTTTTATTTGCAGATGAAAAAGGAAATTTTCTGGAATTGGAAGATGTAGAATCGGGTTTTACAAGTAAACAAATCAATGTGTCTCTTAGAGAGAAAACATTTCAATTTTTTATTGAGCAGGAAATAAAAGATAAGATTTCCCCAAAGAATGAATGGATTACATGTTTGAGGCATATGACCAAAAATAGATTATTTCTTGACACACTTTGGCTGACGAAACAAGAACAACTGGAAATAGCGGGTCTCTCTTCGGAGTATGAACAATTGTATTCAACAGAATTATGGATGCATCCAGAAGGAGAAAAAGATTTGCCTAGTTTGTCTCCTTTCTTTCAATCAATTGCCGAAGCAA
This sequence comes from Bacillus sp. EKM208B, assembly GCF_011800725.1. Taxonomy (NCBI): domain Bacteria; kingdom Bacillati; phylum Bacillota; class Bacilli; order Caryophanales; family Bacillaceae; genus Bacillus; species Bacillus sp. EKM208B. The sequence continues at coordinate 201,243 of NZ_JAANHO010000001.1, forward strand.
TTTCCCGTCAAGAGATAGCATATATTCAAAAACATGCTGATGGTAACACAGAGTGGCCAAAATGGGCACACACAGATTCTGTTCAATACTTTTGAAGATATTATAGACATGCAGTAATTGGAAATAATCCGTTATATATTAAATAAATTATTATGTGGAAGATAAAATATAAAAATAATTTAATAAGGAGAATGAATTTTGATTAAAAGTAAAGAAATTCTTAGCCTATTAGATGATGAATTTAGTGAATTAAACCGACCAATTTTTGAATGGCGTGAATCTAATTATGTTGGGAGTAAATGTACCTTATTAAGATTAAATGATGACAATTGGTTACTGGCAATTCATTGCTTCGAAGTAGATTCTAAAGGACCTTTTCTGGCTATTCATACCTATAGTAACTGTTTTTCAGACAACTACAAATCGATAATAATTGATGACTTCGCCTTAAAGACTGAAGCAGGTGAGAAAATAACATATCGTGAAAGTGATTTTCAACAATTAAGCGAAGTAGTGGAAATTGAAATTAAAGAGTCTCGTTATTGCGTAAATATTCACCAAAGAAATGAATTCCAAAAGAGTACAAAAGAAAGGGCTTGGAAAACTTATTTCAGGAATTTGTTTGAGGATGCTTCTTTTAGAGAGGCGCTTTGGATAAAGCCAAACAAACTATTAAATATACTGGATCTAAAAAGCGAAGCAGAAGGAGTGTTCGAAACAGAGGATTGGGAATATCCTGATTACCTAACAGATCCAAGCCAATTAATTTCTTTTCAATCATTTGCGCAATATCTTGAAAAAGGCGCAGGTTCAGTTGATCTAGGTGAAGTAAATAACAACTGGAGGGAGTGGGAGGATTACGATATAGAGTGAGTTGATGAAGGAACCCTTTTTTAACCTCTGCGCTTACAGAATTCAAACACGATATTATTCAGGATATGAGCGGTATGAAATAGAAAAGAAAGAAGGCCGTTCTATTGGGTTATTGGGAAGAAGAATATAAAAACAAGAAAGTGTTATTGAGTGATGAAGGCTTAGATATATGTTTTGATGCGGTAGAAAAATTTTGTGAACGATATAAGAGGGATCTGGATAGAGAACCGATATTAGAAGAATTCTTAGCAACTTTAGTTACCGTTATGAATACAAATGGAGATTCTTCATTCACGGAGTTAGTTGATAAGCGAATAGTAGAAATAAAGGCAACGACCAGGAAAGCGAAATCAATAGCTAAAGTAGTACCGGGAGCTGTTATTAAATACCTTTGGATAAGATCGGGAAGTATACTTATGCTTGGGTTATTGAAGGTGATCTATCAAAAAATAAAGACGATGACATTCTTATTCAGTACTATAATATTTTTACTGAAAATACTCTGAGAAGAAGTTATTCGTCTAATGAAAGAAGAAAATAAGAAAATATTTGCGGCAAATACCGGGTATACAGGTTTTCTTCAAGGGGATTGGACAGTAATATCCAAGATGCCTCAAGAGATAATAGAGAAAAACAGTAATTCTCAACTAAAATTTGTTTTATATGAAGACGGTAAATATCTCATAAGTGAAGGCGATTCATTTGCATCAGAAGATGAATTAGCAGAGGCAGATGAGAAAACAGGCAAGAACATCACTAACCCATTGGGTATATTTGGACATTCATCTGTAGAATCTATTCTTTATAAATATTTTGAAGGGATGACAATGGAGGAAATCATAAAGTATGAATTGTAAAAGACAGATTTCTTACATTCGCTTGTACAGATACTGACAGTAGTAAATGTTCTGAGTTCTGAACGAGGTGTAATATGAAAAAAATCAACCTGAATTCTATTACACAGAAAGAGATCTTACAAATAGAAAAACAATTTGAACGAATAGCATTAAATAAAATAAGAAACAATCAAGAAAAGTTTAGAAAAATGGGTTTGAAAATTGAAGCTGCTTTTGGAAGAGTCGGACACGAAAAAGAAATAGGAAAAGAAGTACGGCCCTCAGATTGTTTTGAGAGTACCTATAATTCATTGATATTTTTTTCTGCAGCTTATTTGGACGGCACCGACTTTCACGATAATGAAGACGGCTATTGTGTAGACCACTTAGATATATGGGTTTGTGAAAAAAAGTTGTTTTCAGGTAAAGCTGGATATTTATCAGATCTAGAAAGTGATGAAGAAATCGCAAAAGAAATTCAAAACAAGATAAATGAATTGTACTTAGAAGCGGCAGAAATGATTGAAATGTTAAATGAATCCTAGTCTATTAATGTAAGAGAGGTTCTCAGCCTCTCTTTTCACCCAAAACGAGGAGGCAGCATGGCTAAAATTAGAGATGATTGTCTGGAACTTGACATAACACCGAGAAGGTATCAAGAGGCGGAGGATGATCCTTTTATCTCAACAATGTTTGAACTGTTAGAACATAATAAAGTAATCGCTCGCGATTACTCCGCCGCTTTATTAGAAAGTGAATATAAAATGCTGATATCAGGGATTGAAGCATTATTAGCAGGGAATCAAGATAGGATACGTTTAGAAACAATTGAACCATTTTTTATTTTGAGTATTGATAAAGAAAACGAATATTACAGATTTATAATTAGATTTGTGGAAAATCATTCAAATACAACTTTCTATAAATTGAACTGTAATGAAGAAAAGCTAGAATTTTTCGTGAAGACTTTAAAATCAGATCTCAAAGACACAAAAAATCCTCCAAAACGTCCTTAGGGAGATAAACAATGTACAAAACAATAATTGATTGGGTTGATTATATAGATGAGGGGTGCGCTGTCCTTCATTTTGATTTTAATGTGTTTAAAAAAGAACTTTCACTTGATATTAAGGTTTTTGAAAAAGAAAGTGAATATACACATAAAATATTATTTCAAAATGTAGCATCTGTTTATTTTAGCGCAGATATTGGCGATATGAGATTAGAAAAAATAGATCCCGAAGAATACAATTGGCAAGTATTTGAGATGAGTTATCATCCGGAAGGAATCGGAAATCTATCAAATTCTGTAATTCCGGAGTATCAATCAAATGCTAACTTTCTCATTGACATGAACAGAATGCTAATTGCTATAGAAGCTGAAACCGTTCGCTTTGACGACCAATCATTTTATACGTATCGTTCGAAGTCATAAATAAACAAATAAGAGAGGTTCTCAGCCTCTCTTTTCTTACATAACAAAAACCGTTCTCGGAGGTAATATGAGCAGTCCTTTACATTTACAAAAAGAATCATTGGGGGCTATAGGGAATCTGGATGTGATTAATCTACTGAAATACAACTCAATATATTCGTGTGATCTAGTGAGTAAAGATACTTTTTCTCAATTAATGAATGACTTAGAATTCGAGACCGTTCTGATAGAAGTTATGGCAACACCTTCTTTTATTGAAGAATGGAAGAAGAAGGTTGAAAAGAAAATGATACATATGAATACTGTATCGAAAAAGTTCATTCATATTGAATGTGTCCTAACCAAAGAAGAATTGATGGCAGATTACTTATTAGATGAATTATATTTTTTAGCATCGATCAATGATTTTGTTGTTATAATAGCAAACCCTGCCAACAATAAGTCCTACATGAACCTGAACACTCTAAAAGTTGATGTAAACACTGAGTATAATGAAAAAATCATTTGGTTTGAATACGATGCAGCAGATTTATATATCATTGATTAATTTGATATAAATTCCAAAGTCTTAATCAACGGAGTGTTGCTGATGTTAGAACTTACTGCGGAGCGGGTTGGTTCATATGAAAGGGAAAATATCATTTATTTCAATGTGGGCAGGGATGATCAGTTATTTATTGTGTCTGTGCATGATCACAAAATAATATTAGAGGTTATGAAAGGAAGCTCTCTTTTAATCAAAAAAGAGTTATGCGGCTTTTCTGAAGATGCCCATTTCTATCTGATTGATTCGTATAATGACACAATCGTGATCGTTTACCTGGAAAATCATACGTGTCAATTGGCCGCATACTGCGTAAACAGTAATAAAATCAATCCGATTTGTTCTTTTCTATTAAGCGCCAATGTATTTCATCTGGGTGAGGATGGATTATTATGGATCGGATTAACGGACGAGGGTATGTATGATGAGAGAAACCCTCAAGGGAAAGCGATATTTGCTTTTCATGCAGAAGACAGAACGTTTTATTTTGAGGATGATTTTAAAGAAATGATGCACGAATGCTATGCCGTACAATCGATCAAATCTGATTTGTATGTATGTTTCGAGGGAGAGGATTGCTGTGTCATCGGGCATTATCAGATTGGACGGGACAGAATTCGTACTGTTGCAGAATATGTGCTAAACGGAGATCAATACTCCTATTGTGACCAGCTGTCCGTTTCGAAAAATAGAGTGTTGCTGATACAGAATCATGAGGATAACGTATTTGCATTTCATGAAGAGAGCAAAGGGTTATCAGAGGCTGACGTCATGATACATGGTATTGATAGAAAAGAAGAAACAGCGTACAGAGCCGTTCAGAACCGCATTTTTATCTTTAATGGTAACGATTTATATTTGGTAAAGTTTAGTACTTCTGTGCAGCATGAAAATATCCTCTAAGGAAGTACCCAGCTATGAGAAAAAAGTTAATTGACAAGCTTGAAGAAAATAAGAGGAATCTTTTAATGAAACGTGTTTGTGCCGGGTTAACATCTTGTGAAGAATCAGGGTTTGTTTATCAATTTGCCGAGGCAGAACAAAGCAGGAAGATATTAGAGAATGTATTATCGAACTCTTTCCAAAGTGCAGTGCGTGAAGTTGATATAAGCGGCAGGGAAGCAGCTGTATCGCTTATTTTAGAGACCATTGCGGATGTGGGGATTGAACGGAAGAATGATTTCGTTTATCTGTTTCATCCGTATAGTGATGAAGTCGGCGCTATCAAATGTGCGCTGAAGGATTGTGCAAATCATCTGCACTGTCTCATGAATTTTATTGATTTTGAAGGCCGGCAGCTTTCTAACAGCTTTATTGTAGTTGAGCCGTCCTTCCTATTTGCTATCTGTTTATTTCACACAGAATACGGCTGTGAGCTTGCGTATAAACCGCCGAAGAGAGGTACAAGATGCACCCCTTTTTTATAAAGGACACAAAGGAATCGGCAGTCTTTCAATCCCAGATATATTCCTTATTTCATGAAGACAAAACGTTGCCCGAACAAGTATTTAAACAACAAAAACATTATTATCTATTCGAGGAATTCCACTGGGTCTTGTCTGAAGAAGGCTGGATGATGCTCAAAAGTTTGGCGCATCATCATCACGATGAATTTATCTTAATGGCTGTTCTGGAACAACCTGATGATATGAATCGGTTTCACGTGGAATTCGGCTATTTTGACTGGTTAAAGATTCCTTTAAATATAACCGAAGATGAATATCTTTCAATCTTAACTGATTATCCAAAGCACAGTAAAAATGACTGCATAATGAATATTGCATCCCGCGTCGTATGGGCTTCACCGACTTTCAAGTGGGCGATTTACGGAGAGAGAGAATTTGAAATTTGTATTTTAGGCATTGATCAGGAGATTGCGGGAAAAACGTTAGAATCATGGAGGCCGTTAGATGATCATGTTTTAGACTGGATATCAGTTGTATTCCCGGATCAGATCGTTCCGGATGAATTTCAAAAAAAGCTCGCCGCGCATTATAAATAGCAAGGGGCAATTACATGAAAATAAAAATGAACAAGATACACGATGAATCAGTAAAAGGATGTTTTTGTCACTTTGACAACTGCGGACGTCAGTATCTTGGACGGCATCAGAATGGCGGTCTCTCGTTTACAATCACGGATGAATCCGGCGATACCCGAGTGATTCATATTGATGAACAAATTCCGTGTGAGGATATTATGCTGTTTCAACAGAGTTCGGCTGACAGGTATGTGCTGATTTTCTTTGAATCGCATGAGCATAAAGTGAAGGTATTTTCAGCAGATGGAACAGAACAAAGTGCATTTTCTCTGCCTTCAGGGGTTTCATGCAGTCTTTTGGACGAAAAACAAAACCTTTGGATCGGTTTAAGTGATGAAGGCATTTATAGCGATGAAAATCCTGATGGTCAAAGTGTGCTGTGCTTCACTTTAGACGGACAATTAAAGGAAACTCACATTGATCAGCAGCTTTCAGAAATATATGCGCCCGTTGTAGATGACTGCTATGCACTTGCAGAAAAAGACGGACTGATCTACATGCTGTATTACGCTTATACAGTCATTGCTGCGTTTGATGAAACCGACGTGAAACGAGTTTGGATTATTTCTGATAAAACATATTCCGGGGTTTACGACCAGCTAGCGATTTCAGATGACGGGTTTTGGATATGCAAAGATGATCATTCACTGTCTCTCATTCCGGCTGATGTCAGTCTGCCGATGCAAGAGATAACGTGCTGTGATGCGGATGGCGATGAGCTTTCCGGGCATCAGCTGAAGCTGACTAGCAATGCCATTTACGCGGTCTCGAATTCAGGGATTTATAAGCGGGATATCAGTAATGGGAAAGCGGCTAAATGAGATGTTAAGATCCAACAGATATTCTTTAAATAATGACGTCATCAGAAGCTTGAAATTACACAAAAAAGAATTAGAGGGTCCGCTGCCTTCAGATGCAGGAAGATTTGAAGAAGACTTTGAGGGTGCCGCCTGCGCTGGGGATTTTTATGAGTATTTTGCGCTTATCTGCGGCAGCTTAGATTTTGTTTTGGCGAATAAACAAATGCCTGCGCGGCAGCGTAAAGCGTTATATAAATTCTTTTTTGAGCTTTATCCGCAATATGTGCAGCTGAAAAACGCTTTAACAGATTATCCGGAGCTCAGCCGGGAAATCGGGCGGCACGAACGGGCCAGGAGGCTGTTAGTCAGCATTTTAAACAAGAAATGAAAGGCAGGCTTCTAACGTGAAAGAACCCACAAGAGCAGAATGTCTGAAGAAGGCTAATCTGATCCTGAACGGTCAAGCGGCGAGGGAAGAAGTGTCGGATTGGGCATGCGAGTACGTGGCTGCAGATGATCCGGAGGTTGAGGATGAAAACGTTTGGGAGATGCTCGTGTATTTGAGCGGGTTTGATCTGAAAGATTCGCCTGATTCGTATCTGCATACGATTGAAGAATTAAAAGATTGGGTGCAGACTTATAAAGAAATTCATAAGGGTTTGTAAGAAAAATTCATTTGAGTCAGACATGTCAATTCAGCTGAAAAAAAGGAGGCACAAAATGGAATGGCACAAACATGAGAAAGCAGTTCTGCTGGGGCCGGATTCGCCGGGTTGTTTTGAATTGACGGAGTTTACATTCTATACCGGGTATAACGAGTATTATGATAAAATCCCGGTGTTTGAGCTGAAGCTGACTGATGGGCAGTATGATGCCGTGCTGCGGTTTGAGGATGTGAGGTCTGCCCGGCTGGATGATCTTGAAAGCATCACCGACATCCATCTGGATATCAGCCCGGTCGACGGCGGCTGGGAATCGATCCGCTACTATGTCGATGACGGGGAAGGAAGCATGAGCTTTTATTGCGCCAAATGGGTCGTGCTTGACATGAAGAAAAAGCAGTCCCCCGAATGGCCCGGCAAAACGTCAGGGTAAAGCGGCGGCATTTCGCGTATAATGAGGGGAGCCGGACAGAGAAGGAGTTTAGTCATGAATGAGTTTAATGAATATGCGATCAGCCCCGAGATCCGACGGGCGCTGAATGGCTTGCAATACACCGAGCCGACTGAAGTGCAGCGGCGCGTCATCCCCGCCGCGCTGCAAAAAAAAGACCTCGTCGTCAAATCGCAGACGGGCAGCGGCAAAACCGCGGCTTTCGGCATTCCGATCTGTGAGCTTGCGGAATGGGAGGAAAACAAACCGCAGGCGCTGATTTTAACGCCGACCCGCGAGCTTGCGGCGCAGATTAAAGAAGATATCACGAATATCGGCCGTTTCAAACGGATAAAAGCCACGGCGGTTTTCGGAAAAGCTTCTTTTGACAAACAGAAAACCGAACTGAAGCAAAAAAGCCACGTCGTTGCCGGAACGCCGGGGCGTGTGCTTGATCATATAGAGAAAGGGACGCTGCCGCTTGAACGGCTGGCGTATGTGGTGATTGACGAAGCGGATGAAATGCTGAATATGGGATTTATTGAACAGGTGGAAGCCATCATTCAGCATCTGCCGAAAAACAGAGTCACCATGCTGTTTTCAGCGACGCTGCCGGATGACGTCGAGAAGCTGAGCCGCACATATATGAAAGACCCTGAATTGATTGAAGTAAAAGCGGAAGGCCTGACGACAAAAGACATTGAGCATTTTGTCACCAGAACAGAAGAAGAGGACAAAACATCTTTGCTGCGTGATGTCCTGATCACCGAAAACCCGGACAGCTGCATCATATTCTGCCGGACAAAAGAAAGAGTCATCCAGTTAACCGATGAACTGGACAGGCTGGGCTACCCTTGCGATAAAATTCACGGCGGCATGGTGCAGGAAGACCGCTTTGACGTCATGAATGAATTCAAGCGCGGCGAGTTCCGCTATCTCATTGCGACCGATGTTGCCGCCAGAGGAATTGATATTGAAAACATCAGCCTCGTCATCAATTATGATATTCCGCTTGAAAAAGAAAGCTATGTGCACCGCACCGGCAGAACGGGACGCGCCGGACACCGCGGACGGGCCGTTACGTTTGTGACGCCGTCTGAATCGCGGTTTCTGAATGACATTGAGACATATATCGGTTTCCGCATCCAGAAGCGGGAGGCGCCGTCTGAGAAAGAAACAGCGGAACGGAAAGCGGCTTTTGCGGAAAAACTGAACGCCCGCCCCGATGTCAAAACAGACAAAAGCGAACAGTTAAACAAAGACATCATGAAGCTGTACTTTAACGGCGGGAGAAAGAAAAAACTCAGAGCGGTCGATTTTGTCGGAACGATTGCGAAAATCGACGGCGTTTCAGCCGATGATATCGGGATTATCACGATTTTGGACAACGCATCGTACGTCGAAATTCTGAACGGCAAAGGCCCGCACGTTCTTGACATCATGAAAAATACGACGGTCAAAGGCAAAAAACTGAAAGTCCATAAAGCCAAGAAATAAAAAAGAAAGCCTGCCGCGTGCAGGCTTTTTTTACGTCGTCTCCTCGGGGACGAACGCAAGGATGCCAATCCCGATTACAAACAAAATGATCAGGCTGAACACGGCGGCTGACGAATTTCCGGTCAGCTGGGCGGTGACGGCAATCAAAAGAGGTCCGATAATCGAAGCGAACTTGCCGAAAATATTATAAAAGCCGAAAAACTCATTGGCGTTCTGTTTGGGGACAAGCTTGGCAAAGTAAGAGCGGCTCAGCGCCTGAATACCTCCTTGGGAAGTGGCGACAAGCATAGCCAAAACCCAGAAATCAAAAGCGGAATCCATAAAATAAGCATACGTGCAGACAATCATATACACGCCGATTCCGGCATAAAGCATCGTTTTTCCTTTAAACCGTTCGGCCAGCCGTCCGTACAAAATCGAAAAAGGCGCGGCGACGACCTGTGTGACAAATAAAACAATCAGCAGATTTGCCGCGCTGATGCCGAGGTCAGCCCCGTATGATGTGGACATCGTAATGATGGTGCCGACCCCGTCGATGTAGAAGAAATAGGCGAGCAGAAACAAAAACAGCGCCCGATGCTTCCTGATCTGCTTCAGCGTGCCGGCCAGCCGTATAAAACTGCTGAGTACAAGCCGCGGCTCCCTCTCGATATAATAGCGCTGGCGGACGCGGAGAAGGAGCGGGATCGAAAACAGCCCCCACCATGCCGCCGTAATCAAAAAGGCAATGCGGCCGGCAGTCTGGGCGGACAGCGGAATCACCTCCGCTTGTGCTGAAAGAATGACGGCAATGCTGAGGAGAAAAGGGATTGTGCTGCCGATATAGCCCAGTCCAAATCCCCTGGCGGACACCATATTCATCCGCTCCTTTGCGGCCACATCAACGAGAAACGCATCATAAAACACATTAGACCCGGCAAAGCCGATCGTGGAAATCGTATAACAAATTAATAACAGCATCCAAGATTCGCCGGGAATCAAAGCCAGCGCGGCGGTGCCCGCCACACCGATCAGAAAAAAGAAGGCAAAAAACCGTTTCTTGCATCCTTTGTAGTCGGCAATCGTTCCTAAGACGGGGCCGAGCATCGCCAAAATAAAAGTCGCGGCGGCAATCGTATAGCCCAAATAAGCGGTGGAATCAGCCGCGCTGACACCGTTTTCCGCTGCCGCGGCTTTAAAAAACAAGGGGAACACCGCCGTCATAATAATGACCGAATAAGCTGAATTGGCCCAATCATACAGCATCCAGCTGCTTTCTTCTTTCGAAAACCGTTTCATCACACACGCTCCTTCCCAAAAACCGGTTCTCTGCATTATATGCGCCGCTGCCTCATCGTTGGACAAAGATTTCTGAACGGCGTTTTCTGATTGACCTGGAGATATTGAACTAGTTCAAAGGTGTAGCAGGTAAATGGTCAGGCGGGAGGTAGACAGAATTGAAGATTGCGAAAGTCATTAGTAATAATGTCGTCAGTGTGCTCAAAGAAGGCAATCAGGAATTGGTCATCATGGGCCGGGGCATTCCATTTTAGTTTCCTTGTATTTATTTTGTCTTACATTCACATATGACTTGGTTAAGGCAGGCAAAACCTAAATTACAATGAGCGCTGATCATTTCTGTTTGTGCTGATGGTAATTTAGGTTTTTTTAAGATTCATTATTATCATTATTCTGACCGATGTCCCCTTTTAACAGAATCATGTATGATCGATAAAGAAATCGCTTTCAAAGAAAGGGGAATGCCGACATGTTTTATCGTATGAAACGAGTGCTGCTGCTTCTTGTCACTGGATTGTTTTTGAGTTTGTGTGCGATCACTTCTACTGCATCAGCTCAAACAGGCGGATCGTTTTTTGAACCTTTTAACAGCTATAACTCCGGATTATGGCAAAAAGCAAATGGTTACTCCAATGGAGATATGTTCAACTGCACGTGGCGTGCAAATAATGTATCCATGACGTCATCAGGTGAAATGCGTTTGGCGCTGACAAGCCCGTCTTATAACAAGTTTGACTGCGGGGAGAACCGCTCCGTTCAAACCTATGGCTATGGACTTTATGAAGTCAGAATGAAACCGGCTAAAAACACAGGGATCGTTTCATCGTTCTTCACTTATACAGGTCCAACGGATGGAACTCCTTGGGATGAGATTGATATTGAATTTTTAGGAAAAGACACGACAAAGGTTCAATTTAATTATTATACAAATGGCGCGGGAAACCATGAGAAGGTTGCGGATCTCGGATTTGACGCGGCCAATGCCTATCATACGTATGCGTTCGATTGGCAGCCAAACTCTATTAAATGGTATGTCGATGGGCAATTAAAACATACTGCGACAAGCCAAATCCCGACAACACCGGGAAAGATCATGATGAACTTGTGGAATGGGATAGGTGTCGATGACTGGCTCGGTTCCTACAATGGTGTAAATCCGCTATACGCTCATTATGACTGGGTGCGCTATACAAAAAAATAATGTACAGAAAAGGATTTCCGCAAACGGAAATCCTTTTTTAATTAAAACGAAATAATCCCAATCAAAAGCGCCGCAATCGTCATCACAATCGTTGTTCCCACGGCCCATTTAATAGTGAATTTTTGATGGTCGCCAAAGCTGACGCCCGCCATTCCGACCAATAGATAGGTGGATGGCACAAGCGGGCTGAGCAGATGCACCGGCTGGCCCAGCAAGGAGGCTCTTCCGATTTCAGCGGCGTCTATTCCGTAAGCGGAAGCGGCTTCGGCAATGATGGGAAGGACACCGAAGTAAAAGGCGTCATTCGACATGAAAAAGGTGAAAGGCATGCTGGCAATCGCAGTGATCAACGGCAGATGCGGGCCCATGGCATCAGGGATGAGGGAAACGAGAGAATGCGCCATCGCATCCACCATTTTTGTGCCGGAGAGAATGCCTGTGAATATGCCCGCAGCAAACACCATTGAGACAACGTTTAACGCATTACCCGCATGCGCTGAGATCCGTTTCTGCTGCTCTTTGACATTTGGATAGTTGACCATCAAGGCGATGGCGAACGCGATCATAAAAAGAACAGGGATTGGCAGCAGGCTGGTGATCAGCGCGGCCATCAGGGCGACAGTCAGCAGCAGGTTGAACCATTGGAGAGCCGGACGCTTGAGCGGCGTCGCCTCCGGATCAGAAGACGGTGCATGTTCAATCGAAATGATGCCGAGCCGCTTCCGTTCTTTTTTTCCGAGGAGATAAGCAACGGCGATCACCCAGAGAACGCCGGCGATCATAGCGGGAATCAGCGGCGTAAAAACTTCTGACGTGTCCAATTTCAAGGAAGCTAAAACCCTCGCCGTCGGCCCGCCCCACGGAATAATATTCATGACTCCCGAACCGAGCATCGCAATCCCCGCCAGCACCAAACGGTTCATGCCGAGCCGTTTGTAAAGGGGCAGCATTGCCGCAATCGTAATCATGTACGTTGTTGTCCCATCTCCGTCCAGCGAAATGGTCATCGTCAGAACCGCTGTGCCGATGGCGATTTTTAACGGGTCCCCTTTGACAAGCGATAGGATTTTGGCAATGAGGGGATCAAACAAACCTGAGTCAATCATAATGCCGAAATACAGGATGGCGAATAACAGCATGATCCCGGTAGGAGCGAGGTCTGTAACGCCTTGAATCATCATCTCGCCGAGATCTTTGCCAAATCCGCTGATCAGGGCAAACACAACAGGAACGACAATCAAAGCAATAAGAGCGGAAAGCCGGTTAGACATAATAAGATACATAAAGACAATCATCATCACAAAACCGAGTATGGCAAGCACGATATGACCTCCCCTGTTCAACAGCTGTATTAGTAAGCGCTTTCACAACTTATTTCTGTGAAAATGGCTTATTTCAAAATGTGTATGACCGCATATGTAAATACAGACCTAAAATCCTAATGAACGGATCAGCAGTTTATATGAAGAACGCCGCGGGTAAATGTGCTGTAGAATGTTTCGTTTTAAAAGGGGGAACTGACATGAGTGATGATCAAAACAAACGAGTAAATGAACACTCAAAGGACGAACAGCTGGAGCAGTACCGGTCTGATAACAGCGGCAAAAAAATGACGACCAATCAGGGGCTTCGCGTGTCTGAGGATGAGCATTCTTTAAAAGCGGGCGTCCGCGGCCCCACGCTGATGGAGGATTTTCATTTTCGTGAAAAAATGACGCACTTTGACCACGAGCGGATTCCGGAACGGGTCGTTCATGCGCGCGGGTACGGCGTTCATGGGCATTTTCAGGTGTACGAACCGATGACGGAATATACACGGGCGAAATTTTTGCAGGACCCGTCCGTCAAAACGCCTGTTTTCGTCCGTTTCTCAACAGTGGCGGGCTCCAAGGGGTCAGCCGACACCGTCCGTGACGCCAGGGGATTTGCGACGAAGTTTTATACTGAAGAAGGGAACTATGACCTCGTCGGAAACAATATTCCGGTGTTCTTCATTCAGGACGCGATCAAATTCCCGGATCTCGTTCACGCCATAAAACCGGAACCGCACAATGAAATGCCGCAGGCTGCGACGGCTCATGATACGTTCTGGGATTTTGTCGCAAACAATCCTGAATCCGCGCACATGGTCATGTGGACGATGTCTGACCGCGGCATCCCGCGAAGTTATCGGATGATGGAGGGCTTCGGCGTGCATACGTTCCGTTTCGTCAACGAGAAAGGAAAAGCGCGCTTTGTAAAATTCCACTGGAAACCCGTGCTCGGCGTTCATTCCCTCGTATGGGATGAAGCGCAGAAAATTGCCGGGAAAGATCCCGATTTCAACCGCCGCGACCTGTGGGAAACGATTGAAAACGGCGGCAAAGTCGAGTATGAGCTCGGTGTTCAGATGATTGACGAAGAAGACGAGTTCAAATTCGATTTCGATATCCTTGATCCGACGAAGCTGTGGCCGGAGGAGTTGGTTCCCGTCAAGCTGATCGGAAAAATGACCCTTGACCGCAATCAGGACAATGTCTTTGCGGAAACGGAACAGGTCGCCTTTCACCCGGGAAATGTCGTGCCGGGCATTGATTTCACCAATGATCCGCTTCTTCAAGGCCGGCTTTTCTCTTATACAGATACACAGCTCATCCGTCTTGGCGGGCCGAATTTTCACGAGATTCCGATCAACCGGCCGGTCTGCCCGTTCCATAACAACCAATACGACGGCTACCACCGGATGACGATTAATAAGGGTCCCGTCGCCTATCATAAAAATTCCCTGCAGAACAATGATCCGTCGCCGGCCTCAGAAGAAGAAGGCGGATACGTTCATTACCAGGAAAAAGTAGAAGGCAGAAAAATCCGCCAGCGCAGTGAGAGCTTCAATGACTATTTTTCTCAGGCCAAGATGTTCTGGAACAGCATGTCTCCCGCTGAGAAAGAACATATCATCTCCGCGTTCTGTTTTGAAGTCGGAAAAGTGAACAGCAAGGATGTGCAGCAGCAGGTGGTTGATGTCTTCAGTCACGTCGACGCCGGGCTTGCCGAGCGTGTTGCGAAAGGAATCGGCGTGAACCCGCCGCCGAAGGACCGTGAATCTGATGAAACGTTCACTTCCCCTGCCTTAAGCCAGGAAAACACGGTGAAGACGGCAGCGACAAGACAGGTTGCGGTTTTAACCGACCACGGGTTTTCTGATGAGAAAGTCAAACAAGTGCTTGATGCATGCAAACAGGCGGGAGTCAGAGCCGATATCATCAGCCCCGCGCTGGGAACCGTCAAGGGAGAAAACGGCACGGAGCTCGAAGCGTCAGCCACTTTCCTGACAGCGGATTCCGTCCTGTACGACGCTGTTTTCATTCCGGGCGGAAAACAAAGCACATACAGCCTCAAAGCCCAAAAATCGGCCAGAGACTTCGTCAGCGAAGCCTTCAGCCATTACAAAGCGATCGGCGCCTCCGGTGAAGGAAAAGAACTTCTCGCCCTCGCCGCCGGAACCGAAAACGGCCCCGGCCTTGTTCCGGACGGAAACCATGAACAATTTCTGAAGGCCGTGGCTGAGCATCGGCATTGGGACAGAAACATATAAGAATGAAAAAGCGCCTTTTATGAGGGGGGCGCTTTTTTCTTGTGAAAGTGAAATATCTGAACGAAGCATTAATATTTGGAGAAAACGAAAATGGCTTCCGTGCAAATCCGTACCTTCCGCTGTCCGGGACATTCAGACAACAGTTTTAGAGAGTCAGGGCATTGCATTATTTAAAGGGTTCTGACTGCTGGTGAAATGATCTTTGGTTTACTTCCGCTCTTTGTTTGTGTATCTTAGGGGTAGATTTTCTGGAGGAGCGAATAATAGTGAAGCCGTTTACCGAAAAACAACTCGAAGAATATTACCGGCGTGACGAAAACATGATGATTTTGGTGTTTGCCCAATGGTGCGTCAATCATGACCTTGATCCGATGGCCATTTACAGCAAGGCTTACCCCGGACAGCCTTTAAACGAAGAGCTGCGAAAAACGGCTGAAGAACTTGTCGTGCCGAAGGAGGAATCAGAACCGATTCCTGATCAAACCGTTATCGGCGTTTTGGAGATGTTCGGCAACTCCGATTTGGCGGAAGCCGTTTATGAAGCCATTGCGCAAAGACCTTCACGGTAAAAGAGGCGTGGATTTTCCATGTCTCTTTTTTTCATGGAGAAAATGTGAAAGAAGGCCCAGAAACAATTTGCTGATCTGCGCTGTCTATAGAGTGTAATCCGTTTTCAAAAAGGGAACGGTAATGAAAAGGAGGAGTTGTGATGAAAAAGGCATTCAAAATGATGGCGGCTGTGCTCTTAACCGTGCTGACAGCCGCGCCGTTCGGAGGTTTCGCGCCTTCAGCCGAGGCCGCGCAAACCGCAAAGCCCGTTGTCAAAAGCCATACGTATAAGCATGTAAAACAGCTGACATACCCCGAGGTCACAAATACGGGAAACGCATCTTTTGAAAAGAAAATCAATCAGGACTTCAAACGTTATATTGAACAATCGTATCAAGAATATGTGAAAAACAAAAAAGACGGTGAAAAACAAGGCTACAAAGCGGAATACCAGGCAGATTTCAAGGTGAAGTATAATCAAGACGGCAAGCTCAGCATTCAGACGGAAGACTACAGTTACACAGGCGGCGCACACGGGCTGACATCCGTTCAGACCTTTAATTACGACTTGGCCGCAAAAAAACGGGTCACACTCGATAATGTGCTGAATACAAAAACGAAAGCTAACAAGACGAGAGACTATCTTTACGGCTACATCAAGAAACATGACGATCTGTTTGACCAGGACGTCAAAAAACAAGAGATCATCCTGAATAACGAAAGACCTTTCTTCTTTACGAAAAACGGCATTGCCATTGTGTTCGGACAATATGATCTCGGACCGTACGCGGCAGGAATCCGGGACGTTTTCGTACCTGCATCCGTCTATCAATAAAAAAAAGCGATATCACTCCAAAACGGAGCGGTATCGCTTTTTTTCTTTTACCAGACAAACAATCCGACAATCGCCGCGCTCAATAGGGAAACGGCAATTCCGCTGACAAGCAGCTTCCAGACGTTTTTTCCGATGATGGCTGATTTTTCACCATCAAGCAGAGATTGATAAGATCCGTAGATCATACCGATGGTGCTGAAGTTTGCGAATGATGTCAGGAATGTCGTAGCCACGGCAATCGTGTGCGGCGGAAGTGATTTCAGCTGCCCTTTCAGATCGGCCATTGCCACAAATTCATTCGTCGCGAGCTTGATGCCCATCAGCTGTGCGACATACATCGCGTCATGTCCGCCTAATCCGAGAAGGAAGGCAAACGGACTGAAGATGTATGAGAAAATCTTTTGAATGGTCAAACCGTGCACGAACAGTCCGAGTACGCCGTTTAACGCGGCCGTTAACGCCACATAGCCGATTACCATCGCTAAAATGACAATGACCATGTTCATGCCGACAAGCATACTGTTAGAAATCGTGGAGAAGAAGTCTTTTTTCTCCGCTTTTGAAGGAACGTAAATAATATCATCCTCTTTAGAAACGTCCACGGGATTCAGCATATTGGCGATTAAAAGCGCGTTTAAGCAATTCAGCGGGATGGCTGTAAACACATAAGTGGACGGAACCATCGTCAAGTACGATCCGATGATCGAGCCGCTGATGCTGCTCATGCTCATCAGCCCGAATGTCAAAAGCCGATTGTTGCTGACGGCGGCAAGCTGCTGGCGGATGACGGCTAAAGCTTCCGTATTTCCTAAAAACATCATCTGGATGGAGAAAAAGCTCTCCAGCTTCGGCAGACGGGATATTTTAGAAATCAGCCAGCCGATTTTATCAATGAGCCACGGCAGAATACCGAAATACGACAGCATATCAAAGAAGGTCACGACGAAGATAATCGGCAGCAATGCGCTGAAGAAAAAATCAACCGTCGGGTTCGCCATAACAGACGGAAAAGCGAACGCAATCCCTTGACTGGCGCAGGAAATCAGCCATGTAAAGAACGCGCCGATCTTCCCGATGACAAAGCCGCCGATTTTTGTCCCTAACATAAACCAAGTAATCAGAAACTCAAAGACGAGGAGCATGACAATCGGACGCCATTTAATCTTCTTCTTGTTGGGAGAGCATAAGAAAACAACAGCCATGACAACAATGAGACCGACAATGTTCAATAAAAAGTACATGTGAGCAACTCCTATAAGGGTATTATGGAAATAAAAAAAGCTCTTATTCGTCACAAATTCCTGAAAGCCAGAAAGTGTGATAAATAAGAGCCAAAAGAAAAGAATAGACAGCGTCATATGCTTTTCACTCGTTCAAATTTATGCAAACTTTCTTGTAGTCTAGTCTTTTACGGCACTAGGTAGAAACAATCAGACCATATTACTGATCATATACAAGAATAACGATATTACATGAGATAGCAGTATTTTATCGTTTCAATTTTTGAAAATCAACCTTTTTAGATATTTTCAAAATAATAAATTTATATTATAAATAAAGAAAATAAAGGATGTGCATAAGTAATTGGATAATAAAGGAATAAAAAACCCCTGAAAACCGTTCCGATTCATTGTAAAGACGGGATGCAGCTGATAAAATGGATCTGAGGGCACAGCCTTCAAAAGACGGCAGAAAAGGGGGCATTTTCGTGATCATCCAGTTCATTCGTTACAGATAATGAGAGGTATAGATGAATAGGTTAAACCTTCTAATTTGGCGAGGTTTATTTGTCTATGCCTTTTTCATTTCATCGGAATAACGAATGAATGAGGTGTTTTTTTGACGTCTATAAAAAGAAAACGCGCGGAATTACTGCAATCATGCCAGTCCGTGTTCAGGTGTCCGCTATGCCGGTCGGCCATGGCGGTCTCACAATACCGAAGCTTGATTTGCGGACAGGGGCATACATTTGATATATCAAAACAAGGATATGTGAATTTCCTCAATAAATCGGTCAAAACCCGCTATGACAGGCAGCTGTTCGAAGCGAGACGCGAGCTTTTTGACAGCCGGGAATTTTTTGCGCCGGTTCAAAAGGAGATTGCTGCCATCATCACCCATATTCAATCTCCGCAAACATCAGCGGCGATATTGGATGCGGGATGCGGAGAAGGCTCTCATTTAGCCGCCGTGTGCAAATTGCTTCAGCCCGCTTTTTCCGTGACGGGAATCGGGATTGATCTCTCGAAAGAAGGTGTGCTGCATGCCGCAAAGGCCTTCGGGAATCATTTGGTTTTTGCCGTCGCTGATGTGGCGGATGCGCCGTTTGCCGACAGCTGTTTTGATGTCGTGATGTCTGTTTTATCACCTTGGAATTACAAGGAATGCAACAGGCTTTTACGAAAGGGCGGCACAGTCATTAAAGCGGTGCCGCGGCGTGATTATTTGAAGGAAGTAAGGGAATTCTTCTTCGGAGACAGTCCTCGGCGGAATGACACCGCCGATTCTGCGGCCGGACGTTTCAAAGCGGGCTTTCAAACCTTTGAGCGCAAACGGCTGTGTTACACGAAGACCTTATCGCAGCCTGACCTCGAGCGGCTTGTGAAAATGACGCCCTTAACATGGAAATGTACTGATGACAGCATCCGGCGGTTTATCAGCCGGAAAGAGGCTGCTGTTACGATAGATATCGATATTTTAATCGGAACCGGTCCGCTGTAAAACGGAAAAGACACGCTAAACGCGTGTCTTTTTTTTATTTCCAGACTTCACCGGCAATGTTGACGACATGGCGCAGTTTCGCCCATTGCTGTTCTTCTGTGATCAGGTTTCCTTCCTCAGTGGAGGCGAATCCGCATTGCGGGCTGAGGCAAAGCTGATTCAGGCTGACATATTGTGAAGCTTCTTCAATGCGGCGTTTAATCGCGTCCTTGTCTTCGAGCTCGCCATGTTTCGACGTAATCAATCCAAGCACAAGCTGAAGATCAGAGCGTTTGACATAGCGGAGCGGTTCAAAGCCGCCGGAGCGGGAATCATCATATTCCAGGAACAATCCGTCAAGATCAAGCCCGTCAAAAATCGTTTCAGCCGCTGCATCATAGCCGCCTTCAGCCGTCCATGTGGATTGGAAGTTGCCGCGGCAGATATGCATCGTAACCTTCAGATCGTCAGGGCGGTCCTCGATGGCGTCATTAATGGAAGCGGCAAACAGCTTGCGCAGCTCATCCGGCGTTGTTCCGAAAGCTTCAATCTGACGAAGCCCCGCTTCCGATAAGAAAACGGCCCATGCGGTGTCATCGAGCTGAAGGTAGCGGCACCCGGCGTCATAGAAAGCTTGAATCGCTTTTTTATACGCCTTTGACACATCGTGCTGAAATTGTTTGTAATCATTCTGGTAGGACGCTTTTTCCAATTTTCCGCGGAAAAACAGCATATTCGGACTTGGGATGGTCATTTTCGGAACAGCATCGCCGGCAATGCTGTGCAGGAATTTATAATCTTCGAGCATCGGATGCTGAGAAAAATCAATATCTCCCGTTACTTTAATGCCGCGCGCTTTCGTCTGTACGTTGTGAAACTGAATGCCGCTTTCAGGCGTAAATGCTTCGACGCCGTCTAAGTTTTCGAGAAAATCAAAATGCCACCAGGCACGGCGGAATTCGCCGTCAGTCACGACATTGAGGCCGGTTTCTTTCTGCTTTTCCACACTGCGGATGATTTCTCTGTTTTCGATTTCGCGCAGCTGTTCTGCCGAAATCTCACCCGCCGCTCTTTGCAGGCGGGCTTGCTTCACAGCCGCCGGCCGCAGCAGGCTTCCGACCTGATCCGCGCGAAACGGCGGGTTTTTTCTTAGAAGCGTATGCAATGGTTGTTCTGTGTTTTGCTGTGACATGAACGATTCCTTCTTTCCTGATGAAATATAAAAAGCTCTTCCCTCGGATAGGGAAGAGCTTGCGTCCGCAAATCTCAACCTTATCTTCAGGATTTAGCACCATTCTGCTGAACAGCGGTTGCCGGGTATCATAGGGCCAGTCCCTCCACCTCTCTTGATAAGGAAATATGCTATTTTTCAGAATAAACTGTAATACTCTTAATCTTAGTATATTATCTTATATTGTCAATATATTTCGATAAATATTTTTATTTGTCACCCTCAAATAGAATCATATCTATCACGATGGCGATCGCGAGACAAAGAACGATATCCTCTTCCTTTTCAATCTGCAAATGATAGGAATCGCCCCAGCTCATCCATGATTTGGTGACGGTCATCCGGTTTGATTTTCCGTCTGTCACTTGAAAATTCCGGCCCCACACATCGCCGGTAAGATCCCAGCCGAGTCCGGAAATTTCAAATTTCGGTTTGAAAAACGTGACTTTCTTGATGACTTGGCAGACGGGTTTGCCGCTGACGGAAATCTCGTAACGGGGAACGAGCGACATCAGTTTCTGATTGACGCTGGCGAGCGTGCGGCCGTCCAAATCAGTCAGCTTCAGTTCATCACCGAATGAAAACAGCTTTCCTTCAACATTGTAGACTTCTTTCCCGCTTTCAAGAAACACTTGAAAACGATTCTTAAACGTAAACATCCGCTCTTTGATATAAAAATGGTACATAAAAAAACTCCTTTTTTATGTTGTACGAAAAAAGGAGGCGGATGGTTTCATATCGGCCGGGTGCATAAAAAAAGGCTGCCGATTTTGCGGCAGCTGTCGTTTTTATGATAGCGGCATCCGGCGTTTTTGACGGATCGCATTTAAATCAATGATGTTATTCGTGTCGGCAGCTGTCACCAGCGGGCTTGTCTTTGGCGTTTTCCGGCGGTTGTCCTTACTGAAAGAGAAAACAAGATACCCTGTCAAAGCAGCAAAAATAAGTAGCATCATTTTACATACCTCCCAAAAAAAGTTTTGGTATTATTATTGTACGAAAAAACAAACGAAAAGTATTCAAACAATTGTCACTTTTTTAAAAAATAACGTCATTTTCCGTAAAAATGACTAGGGGTTGAAGAAAATTTGCTCTTGTTGTGGTTCTATAGATTGTATCGGCTGATGAATGATGATCGTTTATATAACTTTTTCACTATTTTTTGTAAGAGTCTAATTAACCACTTCGTTGTTTTCGTTTGCCTTGTGTTATTCAGTACCCTAAAAAACCTTATAATATGCAAAATAACTGCTTCTAACAGATGACTGCGTAATGACAGCGCTTTCTTTATTTTTTTAAAGAAAACGAGATGTTATCTTAAAAAAATCGTTTGAACATTTTCCGCAGCTTTTTAAAAGGGTTTGATTTCGTCTCCAGAACACGCGGGTCTTTTAAGGTTTTTTTCAATTCTTTCGCTACAGTCCCTCTTGCCATAGTCTTCACTCCTTCTTTCCATTTCATACCTTATATACGGAAAGAAAGAAGGAAAGGTTTCATGTGAAAGAAAAAAACCAAAGCAGGGGGCTTTGGTTTTAAGCGCGCTCTTCAAAGAGCCTGGCGATTTCAACAATGACGTTTACCGCCTTTTCCATATGATCGACGGAAATGTATTCATATTTTCCGTGGAAGTTTTGGCCGCCCGTAAAAATGTTCGGTGTCGGCAGTCCCATGTAAGAGAGCTGTGATCCGTCGGTTCCGCCCCGGATCGGTTCGATAATCGGTTCGATGTCGAGGTTTTTCATGGCTTGATAGGCGACATCGACTATCTCTTTGACCGGTTCGATTTTTTCTCTCATGTTGTAATATTGATCACGCAGTTCAAGCTTGATGCTTTCCTTGCCGTATTTGGCCGCCAGCGCATCGGCGGTTTTCTGCATATATTCTTTTCGTTCTGCAAAGCGGTCTCTGTCAAAGTCTCTGATGATGTACGACAGGGCGGCTTCAGAAACGTCTCCGTTCATGGAAAGTAAATGATAGAAGCCTTCATACCCTTCCGTATATTCCGGCGCTTCTTCTTTCGGCAGCGCGTGATGAAATTCCATCGCGATTTTTGAAGCGTTGACCATTTTGTTTTTCGCCGTTCCCGGGTGGACGCTTTTTCCGTAACAAGTCAGCTTTGCGGCGGCTGCGTTAAAGCTTTCATATTGCAGTTCGCCGAGGGGGCCTCCGTCTATCGTGTAGGCGAATGCGGCGTTGAAGCGGCCGACATCGAATTTGTGAGGGCCTCTGCCGATTTCTTCATCAGGCGTGAACGCGACCCGGATCGTTCCGTGTTTGATGTCCGGGTGTTTGATCAAGTACGCCATTGCCGTCATGATTTCGGCAATGCCCGCTTTGTTGTCGGCTCCGAGCAGCGTCGTGCCGTCTGTTGTGATCAGCGTCTGGCCTTTATAGCGGGAGAGCTCCGGGAATTGCTCAGGCGACAGAACGACATTGAGTTTGTCATTCAAAACGATATCATGTCCGTCGTAGCTCTCAATAATCTGAGGATTCACATTTTTTCCGGTAAAATCGGTCGCGGTGTCCACGTGAGCCAGAAAACCGACAGTCGGCACGTCTTTATCCGTATTCGCCGGCAGAGTCGCCATGACGTACCCATTGTCATCGACTGTGATTTCTGTCATGCCGATCGACTTTAATTCATCTGCCAGCATGTTGGCCAATGTCAGCTGGCCGGGGGTTGAAGGGCAGTTTTCATTGTTTTCGTCAGACTGTGTATCGACTTTTACGTAAGAGGTAAAGCGTTCAATGATTTCATTTTTCATACCGTCATCTCCTTTGTCTTATCTTACCATGCGCGGGGGAGGGATTTCTATTTCACAACCGGTTTGATTCGAGGGCTCTGTGTTTTACGCGAATGAAAACAAATTATGAAGAAACGATGACTAAACGATTAAACTTTTTGGAAATGGATGTTTGAGAAAGAAAAAACCGATATAATATGGTCAATTCATTCAATAGAGGAGGCTTTCTTCATGGCGATTTTAGTGACAGGCGGAGCGGGTTATATCGGAAGCCACACATGTGTCGAGCTGTTAAACGGCGGCTATGACATCGTGGTTCTGGATAATCTGTCAAATAGTTCACCGGAAGCATTGGAGCGTGTGAAAGACATTACCGGAAAAGGGCTTGTGTTTTATGAAGCGGATCTCCTTGACCGTGATGCCGTTCACCGGGTGTTTGCTGAAAATGAGATTGAAGCCGTCATTCATTTTGCGGGATTAAAAGCGGTCGGTGAGTCTGTGGCTGTTCCGCTCCGTTATTATCATAATAATCTGACGGGGACGTTTATTTTATGTGAAGCCATGCAGGCACACGGTGTGAAAAAAATCGTCTTCAGTTCTTCAGCGACGGTTTACGGCGTTCCGGAAACAACGCCGATCACTGAGGATTTTCCATTAAGCGCGACCAATCCTTACGGGCAGACAAAGCTGATGCTGGAACAGATTTTACGCGATCTGCATAAAGCGGACTCTGAATGGAGCATTGCGCTGCTCCGCTACTTTAATCCGTTCGGCGCGCACCCGAGCGGCCGGATCGGAGAAGACCCGAACGGCATCCCGAATAATTTAATGCCGTACGTCGCCCAAGTCGCTGTCGGCAAGCTTGAGCAATTGCAGGTGTTCGGCAATGATTATCCGACAAAGGACGGCACCGGCGTGCGGGATTACATCCATGTCGTTGATCTTGCCGAGGGCCACGTCAGAGCGCTTGAGAAGGTGCTGAACACAACAGGCGCGGATGCCTATAATCTCGGCACGGGAAGAGGCTACAGCGTTCTTGAGATGGTCAAAGCGTTTGAAAAAGTATCAGGAAAAGAAGTGCCGTACCGTTTTGCCGCCCGGCGCCCGGGAGACATCGCCGCATGCTTCGCAGACCCGGCAAAAGCGAAGGCTGAATTAGGCTGGGAAGCAAAGCGCGGGCTTGAAGAAATGTGCGCCGACTCTTGGAAGTGGCAGTCCTCCAATGTGAACGGGTACCAAAAGGTGTAAAAGAAAGAGACCTTCAAATGGTGAAGGTCTCTTTTATTACGGTCATTATTTAATTTTCACTTCAACATCGTTGCTGAACTTTAATTTCCAAGTGCCTTTAGAGTATGCGTTTTTATCAACTTCAAAAGCTTTTACGTCAGTAACTTTAATGTTCGGGTTCAAGTCACTTAAAATTTTACTGTTGTCTACTTTTGTTTCTGTTGCATAGCTTGAAGAAGCATCAATATCTGAATCATAGGATGTTCCTTTAGAATCTACTAATTTCGCTCTTGGAATGGAGAAAGAGCTTAACGGCTTGTTTGAAACATTTTTAACTGTGTATTGAACAGCTACGATAACGCCGCCGTCAGACGCTTTTTTCTCGACAAATTGAGAGCCTACTGAATCTCTTTTTTCCACTTTGGTAACAGTAACTTCAGTTTTCTCAGTCTTAACAGTGTCACCGATGTTATACAGTTTTTCCTTGGATTCCGCAGCTTTTGAAGACGCGGTTTTAGATGATGAAGATCCGCCTCCGCCGCCGATGTTTACGAGAATGATAATAACCACTACCGCCAGAAGCAATGTGATAATTTTATGTCTCATAAAAAAGTTTCTCTGATCTTTACCGCAGTTTGGGCATTTTTTAACGCCTTTAGCGATTTCTTTGCCGCATGCCTTACAAGACACCAGGTTGCCTGCCATAATATTTCCTCCTATGTAAACTATTTCTTAAAAACTACATACTATAATGCCTGTAAAATAACCTATAGTCAATAATATTTTGAGAAAAAAAGTATTTTAATGGTTTTTTAGTCATGTATTTTAAAGGCCTTTTTTAGTATCGGCAGATCGTTCGAATTTTTTATAGGTTTATTGAAAAAAGAGTGGTTGAACATGTTCGTGATTTCCCGTATAATCTTGAAAGATATACAAAAACTGAACATAAAAAACAGTGGTTTTCTAGGGTTCCGCAATGCTGAATTGGTCTGGACCGAGAGAAAACACACAGCAGGTTCCTGCTGTGACACGTTGGGATAAAAGCCCGGGAGTTTCTGCTCTTTTGATGAAGAGTGCTCTCCCGGGCTTTTTTGATTTTATAAAAAAGGAGTGTCTGGGATGAAAAAGAGATTGCTGGATGTGCTGATGCTGATTATTGGAGCTTTTATCTTTGCTTTGGCTGTTAATTTATTCGCCATTCCGAATGATCTTGGAGAGGGCGGGGTAACGGGAATCACCCTGATCTTGTACTATGTGTTTGAATGGTCGCCCGGGGTGACGAATATCATTTTGAACGGGATCTTATTGATTATCGGATATAAATTTTTAGACGGAAAAACAACGCTTTATACGATCATTACCGTTGTCGCCAACTCACTGTTTCTGCATCTGACGCATGATTGGCACTCGCCTTCACATGAACTCATTATTAATACTATTTTTGCGGGTGTGTTTGCCGGTGTCGGAATCGGGATCATTATTCGAGTCGGAGGCACGACTGCGGGTTCTGCCATTTTGGCGAGGATTGCGAACAAATATCTCGATTGGAATATCAGTTATGCGCTTTTGTTCTTTGATCTGATTGTCGTCTTCAGTTCTTATTTCATCATCGGTGCGGAAAAAATGATGTTTACCATTGTCATGCTGTACATCGGAACGAAGGTGATGGACTTTATCATTGAAGGCCTGAATACGAAAAAAGCGGTGACGATTATATCTGAGCATAAGCACGAAATCGCTGAACAGGTCAACACGCTTATGGACAGAGGGGTTACGCTGCTGTCGGGTAAAGGAAATTACACGGGGCAGTCGAAGGAGATTTTATATATCGTCATCCAGAAACAAGAGCTTTCCATGCTCAAAAAAATTATTAAAAGCTGTGATACAAAAGCGTTTGTCATTGTTCATGATGTGCGTGACGTCTTTGGCGAAGGCTTCGTCGATATCTCTAAATAAAAAGAATCCCTCTGCCGGCGCGGAGGGTTTTTTTCTTATGCCGGCAGATGATCCGTTTCCCGGGAAATAGCCTGAAAGCTGTTTCTTAAAACGAAGTGGATACAATCGGCCGGACGTTTTATACTGAAAATATGATAGAGAGATAGAGAGGAGCGCATATGAACCCGTTATTGGCAATTTACCCAAGGGCTGTGTTGTCTGATACGTGCTGTACGGCGGAGGATGTCTTTTGCTTTTATGATGAAAAAAGGCGGGGCTATGTCGCCATTCCGAAGGAGGATATCACCCCGAAGGAGAAACTGCTTCTGGAATCATTTTTGGCGCCCGCTGAAGAAAAAGGCGATTTTTTTCCGGAGACGGCGGCAGCAAAGAGGTGGCGGCGTTTTCTGCTGGAAGAAGGCCCGGTGCCTGATGTCAAGGAGCCGCGTGTCCGTTTTATCCATTATGACTTATTGGGAGAACGGGACTGGGGGGCATTTACGGAAGCGCTGCGCCATTTCTGGCCGGTTTCATATATAGTTGTCCGGACGGGAAGGGATCAAGGCGTGATTGTGGAGGAAGAAAAGCTGGAAGCGCCCGATTCGGATGACATCGCATCTTTTGTGAAGATTCTCGAAGGCGATTTTTATTTCAGTGTCCGTTTTTTCATCGGAAGGTATTATGGCGCGGGAGAACGTCTGCGTCTTCATTATCGGAGAGAACAGCAATATTGTCAGATTGGCCGGCGTTATCTCCCGCAGCTGAGCACGCTGACCGCGGAAACGGTATTTCCGGCCATGCTCACGGAAGAAAGCAGAGAAAAGCTCTCAGCCTTGCTTCACGAAGAAGCGGCGCTGCTGTTTCAGAAAGAACCGGAGCTGAAGCATACGATTCAGACTTTTATTGAACATAACTCGAACATGTCGCTCACATCGAAAAAACTGCATTTGCACCGCAACAGTCTTCAATATCGGATTGATAAATTTGCGGAACGCTCGGGTATTGATATTAAGACATATCAGGGCGCCCTGCTGGCTTATTTCATTTGTCTGCAGTATGAAAAATCACATTAAATGGGAAATGTGCACGAAGGCAGCGGACTTTTTTTATGAACATTGCCTATATCCGCCGCCGTCTGACGCTGTTACAATCCTATTTAAGAAAGCGTTTACAAAAAAGGGGGAGATGACATGGCGGAACTTCGGCTGGAGCATATTTATAAGTATTACGATCAAAAAGAAGCGGCTGTCGATGATTTTAACCTTCATATTAAAGATAAAGAATTTATCGTGTTTGTCGGTCCGTCGGGGTGCGGAAAGTCAACAACATTGAGGATGGTTGCCGGGCTGGAAGACATTACAAAGGGCGATTTCTATATCGGTGACACGAGAGTGAATGACATCGCTCCTAAAGACAGGGATATCGCCATGGTGTTTCAAAACTATGCGTTATATCCGCACATGACGGTCTATGATAATATCGCTTTCGGTCTGAAGCTGAGGAAGATGCCGAAACCGGAGATTAAAAAACGGGTCGAAGAAGCGGCAAAAATGCTGGGGCTCACAGAGTATCTGCACCGCAAACCGAAGGCGCTCTCCGGCGGGCAGCGGCAGCGGGTTGCATTAGGCCGGGCGATTGTCAGGGACGCCAAAGTGTTTTTAATGGATGAGCCGCTGTCAAATCTGGACGCAAAGCTTCGGGTGCAGATGCGGGCAGAAATTATTAAGCTGCATCAAAGGCTGCAAACAACTACAATCTATGTGACGCACGATCAAACAGAAGCACTGACGATGGCGACACGCATCGTAGTCATGAAGGACGGAAAAATTCAGCAGATCGGCACCCCGAAAGACGTGTATGAACATCCCGAAAACGTATTTGTCGGCGGGTTTATCGGCTCCCCGGCGATGAACTTTTTCAAAGGAAAGCTGACGGACGGCGCCATTCAGATCGGTTCAGCCGCTCTCGGCGTGCCGGAAGGGAAAATGAAAATGCTCCGCGAAAAAGGGTATGCCGGCAAAGATGTTATCTTCGGCATCCGCCCGGAAGACATACATGACGAGCTGATTGTGGTAGAATCCTATAAGAATTCATCCATCACAGCTAAAATCAATGTCGCGGAATTGCTCGGGTCAGAAATTATGGTCTATTCCCGGATCGGGGATCAGGATTTTATCGCCCGGATTGACGCCCGCCATGACATTCATGCCGGTGAGGAATTGACCGTCGCTTTCGACATGAATAAGGCTCACTTTTTTGACAGTGAAACAGAAATCAGAATCCGCTCATAACGCAAAGCCGGACAGCTGGATGTCCGGCTTTTTTGATGTAACAATTTATGACGCATAACCGATATAAAAAGTAAATAGAAGACAGAAAGCAGGAAAACGATGAAACGCATAATCATGTGCATGTGCCTTTTGGCTGCCGTGTTTACGCTGGCCGCCTGCTCGGGCCATGAGGCAAGCGCCGAACAAAGCATTCCGAAGGCAGAAGCGCACCACGATAAAAAATCTGTAAAGCGCCAAATCAAAAAGGAGCCGGATACGTCCGCCTGGGTTAAAACGAAAGGAACGGCAAGACTGCCGATTCTGATGTACCACAGCATTTCTGAGGGAAACAGCCTGCGTGTGCCGAAGGAAGAATTCCGGCAGCATATGAAGTGGCTTCATGATCACGGCTATTATACGATGACTCCTGAAGAGGCCTATCTGATGCTGACGGAGGATAAGGAGCCGCGTGAAAAATGTGTTCTGATCACATTTGATGACGGCTATACCGACAATGTGAAAGCGGCCTATCCCATTTTAAAGAAATACGAGATGAAAGCGACAATCTTTATGATCGGAAACTTTATCGGGCATAAGAATCATCTGACGGAGAAGCAGATGAAGGAGATGGCCGCCCACGGCATTTCCATTCAGAGCCATACGATGAACCATCTTGAATTGAACGGGCTCACACCGCAGCAGCAGCGACGTGAAATGAAGGACTCTAAGCGTTTATTTGATCAAATGTTCGGACAGCGGACGTCTATGATCAGCTACCCTGTCGGACGATATAATAAGGAAACATTAAAAGCCGCCGCCGCGACAGGCTACCGTATGGCGGTCACGACGGAGCCGGGAGCGGCGTCAAGAGATCAGGGGCTTTACGGGCTTCACCGCGTCCGTGTGTCGCCGGGCATGTCCGGCGCGGCATTCGGCTCTTATATTCAAAATGTGATGAAATAACAGAGCCTCCGCATCATGCGGAGGCTTTTTTCAGTTTAATAGAATTGATGAAGCAGCAGAAGGGTGACACTCACGGTAATCGCTCCGCCGATTCTGGTCGACACTTGGGCGAACGGCATAAGCTCAAGCCGTTCAGCGGCGCTCAAGATCGCGACATCGCCGGTGCCGCCCTGGCCGGAATGGCAGGCATTAATAATCGCCGTCTCAATCGGGTACAGATTCAGCCATTTTCCGGTCAGAAAACCGACGGCCATCATCGTGACGACGATTGATAAAATGGTAATGATGTTGCTGATCGTAAACGCCGCAATCAGCTTGTCCCACGGTGTCATTGAAACGCCGATCGCAAATAAGAGCGGATAGGTCACGGCTGTCGAGAAAAAGCGCGAGACGCCGAAGGCTCCGTTTTCAATCGAAGCCGGCGCCAGCCTGAACAGCTTAATGAGAACGGCAAGGACGAGCATCACGACAGGAGCCGGAAGCTGAAAGAAATCATGCGCCAGCATGCCGACCAAATAGAGGGAAACCGCTAAAATACCGCCCGAAGCGAAAAAGGACAAATCAAATGTTTTATCATTGGCCGGCTGTTCCAATGCGGGAGCGGAATGATCAGACTTATCAACCTTCCCGTTGCCCGTCCATTCCGGTTTGCGTTTCCCGAGGACATTCAGCAAACCCGATAACATAATGGCGCATAGGCTGCCGAGCATGATGGACGGCAGCACAAGCGCAAAGGCGTCTCCCTGGGACATCGGCATAATATCGGAGTAGCCGATGGATAAAGGAATCGCGCCTTCACCGACACCCCCCGCCATAATCGGAACGACAATATAAAGCAGCGTGTGCTGAAAGCCGAGCCCGAGCAGCGTCCCGACGCATAAGCCGACGATTGCGGCCGCGATCGAGCCGGCGATCAGCGGAATAAAAATCTTGACGAAAGCTTTGACGAGCGTCTCTCTTTTCATCCCGAGAATACTGCCGACGACGATACCGGCAATAAATAGATAGAGAAAGTTGGAGCTTTCTGTGAATTCTGTTGTTGAAGTAATAATGTCTTTCGGAAGCAGGTGGTAGTAGACGACAGCGGATGGAATAAAGGTTGCGAGAATCGCAGGGCCGCCGATGGACCGCACGATCGGAATGGATTTTCCGATCTGGCCGAAGGTAAATCCGAAAAAACTCATGACGGCAATTGATGTCAGAATGTCGCTTTTTACATCACGGCTCATGACAAACACCGTAATAAGCAAGAAAAGCAGGATAT
This sequence comes from Bacillus sp. EKM208B, assembly GCF_011800725.1. NCBI lineage: Bacteria > Bacillati > Bacillota > Bacilli > Caryophanales > Bacillaceae > Bacillus > Bacillus sp. EKM208B. The sequence continues at coordinate 232,132 of NZ_JAANHO010000001.1, forward strand.
AGATAGGAAGAGGAATAATGCCGATTCTTATATTCATTGCTCTGGCAAACCAGTTATCAGTCCGTTCCTGTTTTTGGATTGAATCCGTTTGCAATTTTGGTTGAAGTTCTCCCATGCTTGTTCCCCCAGTCGTTATGTAGTGAAAAAATATCCCCATTTAAAGTATACTAAAAAATTTAAATTGTTCATATATTATGAATTTACTAGAGGACATGCTTTCTTCACATTTTCTTTCTCAAAATGGCGATTTGGCGGGCTTTTTCGCCGAGAAAAGCATTTTGTTCGCCACACGAATAAAAAAGAGGTACGATATCAAAGGGACAAATATCCTAGGCGCTGACATAAAATCTCTACAAATCCGACAATAATCGGTCACAATTTCAGCCTTATTTTAGGTATATTGATCTTTTTTTTTAGGCTGAATCGTTGTAAAGTAATGATATTGAATCATTTCTATGACAGCCGCTGTCCCCCAGGGTGTACAGGCTGATATTTCAATAGTTTTGACGAATTTGTGAAACATTGAGCAAATATATCATTTTTTGTGAAATACCGAGCAATGATCTCGTTATGTTTGTGAAATGTTGAGCAATTTACCAGATTGGAGGAAAAACATCATGAGTGAGTTGGTATTAGCCCGCATTCAATTTGCATCTACAACATTGTTTCACTTCTTGTTTGTGCCTTTGTCTATCGGGCTTGTGTTTATGGTTGCTTTGATGGAGACGCTTTATGTTGTCAAAAAACAAGAGACCTATCTCAAAATGGCTAAATTTTGGGGGCATCTCTTTTTAATTAACTTTGCTGTCGGCGTCGTCACAGGGATTCTTCAGGAATTCCAGTTCGGTCTGAACTGGTCTGATTATTCCCGTTTTGTCGGAGACGTATTTGGAGCTCCGCTTGCGGTTGAAGCGCTTTTGGCGTTTTTTATGGAGTCTATTTTTATCGGATTATGGATTTTCGGCTGGGACCGTTTATCTAAAAAAGTGCATTTGCTTTGCATTTGGCTTGTGTCCTTCGGAACGATTATGTCATCTTTCTGGATTTTGACGGCAAACTCATTCATGCAGGAGCCGGTCGGCTTTGCGATTAAAAACGGCCGCGCGGAAATGAATGATTTCGGGGCGCTTTTGACAAATCCTCAGCTTTGGGTTGAATTCCCTCACGTCATTTTCGGGGCGCTTGCGACGGGTGCTTTCTTTATCGCCGGTGTCAGCGCATTTAAATTATTGAAGAAAAAAGAAGTGCCTTTCTTCCATAAATCTTTCAAGCTTTCGATGATTGTCGGTCTGATCGCCGGTATCGGCGTTGCGTTCAGCGGACATATGCAGGCTGAGCATTTAATGGAATCGCAGCCGATGAAAATGGCCGCCAGTGAAGCGCTATGGGATGACAGCGGTGATCCTGCCGCGTGGACGGCTTTTGCGAATATTGATACGAATAAAGAAAAAAACACATCAGAAATTTCAATTCCTTACGCACTCAGCTACTTGGCTTACCAGAAGTTCAGCGGCAGTGTGAAAGGGATGAAAACACTTCAAAAAGAATACGAAAAAACGTACGGAAAAGGCGACTATATCCCGCCTGTTAAAACGACGTTCTGGAGTTTCCGCATTATGGCGGGAGCGGGCGCGCTTATGATTTTTGCCGCGATTGCCGGCTTTATTCTGAACCGCCGCAAAAAGCTTCATACGAGCAAGTGGTATTTACGGGGCATGATCGCACTGATCGCATTCCCATTCATTGCGAACTCTGCCGGTTGGATTATGACTGAAATCGGCCGCCAGCCGTGGACGGTCATGGGACAATTGACGACCGCACAATCCGTTTCTCCTAACGTAACGACGGGATCTCTGCTGTTTTCAATTATCAGCTTCGGCGTCATGTACTTGATTTTAGGCGCTCTGCTTGTTTTCCTATTCGTTCGTGAAATTAAAAAAGGTGCGGACCATGATGATCATAAGGATGTTCCTGTATCAACGGATCCGTTCAGTCAGGAGGTCTACCATGGGGTCACTTCATGATCTTTGGTTTATACTCGTTTCAGTTTTGTTTGTCGGATTTTTCTTTTTAGAGGGTTTTGATTTCGGTGTCGGCATTTCGACCCGATTTCTTGGCCATAATGAATTAGAACGCAGAGTGCTGGTTAACACCATCGGCCCGTTCTGGGATGCGAATGAGGTGTGGCTTATCACAGGTACGGGAGCGATCTTCGCGGCATTCCCGAACTGGTATGCGACGATGCTGAGCGGATATTACATTCCGTTTATCATCATTCTTCTTGCCTTGATGGGGCGCGGCGTGGCATTTGAATTCCGCGGCCAAGTGAATAATCTGAAATGGGTCAAAACATGGGACTGGGTGATTTTCTTCGGCAGCCTTATCCCGCCATTTGTATTCGGACTTATTTTCACAAGCTTGTTCCGCGGTGTGCCGATTGACGGACATATGAACATTCACGCAGGTTTTTCAGATATTGTGAACGTGTATTCCGTTCTTGGCGGAGCAGCCGTCACCCTTCTTTCATTCCTGCACGGTTTAATGTTTATCACCCTGCGCACGATCGGTGATTTACAAGAGCGTGCGAGAAAAATGGCAAAACGCGTAATCGGTGTTATCTTTCTTGTTGTACTTGCTTTCTTTGCGATGTCTGCATACGATACGGATATGTTTACACGCCGGGCAAACATCACGATTCCGGTATTCGTGCTGATTGTCATCTGCAACGTTCTTGCCGTTGTGTTCATGAGCAAGAAAAAAGACGGCTGGGCATTCGGTATGACCGGCGCGGGTCTTGCTTTGACAGTTGCGATGATTTTTATCTCTCTGTTCCCGCGCGTCATGGTCAGCTCGCTGAAAAGCGCGTATGACTTAACAGTAGCTAACGCGTCTTCCGGTGATTATTCACTTAAGGTCATGACAATTGTCGCACTGACTCTGCTGCCGTTTGTTATCGGCAGTCAGATCTGGAGCTATTATGTCTTCCGGAAACGCGTCAGCCATAAGGAGCCTATGACTTATTAATGGGAAAAGACCTGTTTCTTTATAAAGGAATGAAGCGGATTCTTGCGATCATTACGGGATTAACGATTATACAAACGGCCGCCATCATCTTGCAGGCGGAATGGCTGAGCCAGGCGGTAACCGGATTATTTAACGGGAAGCGGATTGCTTCTCTTTATCCGGTTATCGGCTTTTTCCTGCTTGCGTTTTTGGTCCGGCATGCGGTGACAACGGTCCGGCAGAAAATCGTGTACCAATATGCCGCGCAAACCGGCGCAGACTTAAGAAAAAGATTTCTTGAGCAATTGTTCCGTCTCGGCCCCCGCTTTGCGAAAAAAGAGGGGACGGGCCGGATGGTGACGCTGGCGATGGAAGGCATCAGCCAGTTCCGCCGTTATTTAGAGCTGTTTCTGCCGAAAATGGTCAGCATGGCGATTGTACCGGCGGCCGTTGTTATTTACGTGTTTTTTCAGGATAAAACATCGGCATTGATTCTGATTCTTGCGCTTCCGGTTTTGATTGTATTTATGATTCTGCTCGGACTTGTCGCACAGAAAAAAGCCGATCGCCAATGGAAGTCCTATCAGACGCTTTCCAATCATTTCGTGGATTCGCTTCGCGGACTGGAGACATTGCGGTTTTTAGGATTAAGCAAATCACACAGTAAAAACATCTTTCATGTCAGTGAGAGATACCGTAAGGCGACGATGAGCACGCTCCGGGTCGCGTTTTTATCATCATTCGCCCTGGATTTCTTTACGATGCTGTCGGTGGCGACAGTGGCGGTGTTTCTCGGCTTGCGGCTGATAGACGGACAAATTCTGCTCGGGCCGGCACTGACCGCGCTCATTCTCGCGCCTGAATATTTTCTCCCGGTCCGCGAAGTGGGAAATGATTACCACGCGACGTTAAACGGGCAGGAGGCGGGGAAAACCATTCAAACGATTTTGGCGCAGCCCGGTTTTAAAGAAGAAAAGCCGCTCGAACTTGATACGTGGACTGACGGGGATGAATTACAGCTTACGCGTTTGTCCGTCCGAGAATCGATGTCTGAATTTCATCTGTCCTTTAAAGGGAAGAAGAAAATCGGAATTATCGGGGAAAGCGGTTCGGGAAAATCGACACTCATTGATGTGCTGGGCGGCTTTTTAGAGCCTGCGTCCGGTGAGATCAAGGTAAACGGTGAATCCCGCTCGCATCTGCAGTCGGACGGCTGGCAGAAGCAGCTGCTTTATATTCCGCAGCATCCGTACATTTTTGATGACACGCTTTTGAATAATATCCGGTTTTATCATCCTGATGCTTCCCGTGAGGAAACGGCGCGCGCCGCTGATTCAGCGGGTCTTTCCGGACTGATCCGTGATCTGCCCGGCGGCCTTGACGGCCGGATCGGCGAGGGCGGACGGGCGCTTAGCGGAGGGCAGGCTCAGCGTGTCGCGCTGGCCAGAGCCTTTTTAGGAAACCGGCCGATTCTCCTTTTGGATGAGCCGACCGCTCACCTTGATATTGAAACAGAATATGAAATAAAAGAAACGATGAAAGACCTGTTTGAAAACAAACTTGTTTTTCTGGCCACTCACCGTCTTCACTGGATGCTTGAGATGGACGAAATTATCGTGCTTGATGACGGCGCGGTGGCGGAAATCGGCACCCACGACGAATTGATGGCGAAACAAGGCGTATACGCCAAACTTGTAAAGGTGCAACTGGGGGAAAGAACATGAGAAAAGAAGAATGGATTCTGCCGTATATGAAGCAAAATGCCCGTTTGTTTGTTCTTGTGATTTTTTTAGGCGCGGTGACGATTTTTTCGGCGGCCTTTCTCATGTTCACTTCCGGTTTTTTGATCTCTAAGTCGGCGACAAGGCCTGAGAATATCCTGCTGGTGTACGTTCCGATTGTGGCCGTGCGCACCTTCGGGATTGCCCGTTCAGTCTCACGGTACGCCGAGCGTCTGACGGGGCACCATATCATTTTGAAAATCGTGTCCGACATGAGGGTGCGGCTTTACAATATGCTGGAGCCGGCCTCGCTCATGCTTTCATCCCGTTTTCGGACGGGCGACATGCTCGGCATTTTGGCTGAGGATATTGAGCATTTGCAGGATGCGTTTTTAAAAACGATTTTCCCGGCGGTTTCCGCTTTGCTGCTGTATGCGGCCTCCGTTATCGGACTCGGCTTTTTTTCCTGGCCGTTTGCCGCTTTTGCGGCGATTTACCTGTTTATATTGGTTGTATTGTTTCCGGTTGTGTCGCTTCTTGTGACGAGAGCGAAAAACATGAGGCTGAAAAGCGGCCGGAATATGCTCTACAGCCGGCTGACAGATGCCGTGCTCGGCGTGAGCGACTGGATGTTTTCGGGACGCCAGGCGGCCTTTATTTCCTCTTATGAAGAGAAAGAGAAGGCATGGTTTGACCTTGAAAGCAAACGTCAGCGGTTTACAAGATGGCGTGATCTCGCCGCGCAATGTCTTGTCGGCGGCTTCATATTGATCATGCTGTTCTGGACGGCGGGTCAGTATGCGGACGGCAGCATCGCCAACACGATGATCGCGGCCTTTGTGCTTGTCGTATTTCCATTGACGGAGGCGTTTCTGCCCCTTTCGGATGCGCTGACGGAAGTGCCTTCTTATCAGGATTCCATCAAAAGAATGAGTAAGGCGGCTCCGGAGCTGCGAAGTCGTGAGGTGAAGCAGACGGATGAGAAACTGGATGTATCTGATGTGACACTTACATTTGATAACGTGACGTTTTCTTATGATCAGCACAGTCATGTGCTTGACCGTTTTTCCTTCACTCTCCGCCAAGGTGAAAAAATGGCGTTGCTCGGCAGGAGCGGTTCCGGTAAGTCGACCTCTCTCGCTTTAATTGAAGGCGCCTTAGTTCCCGATTCGGGCAAAGTGATGCTGAACGGGCTGGAAACTGCGGCCGTGCAGGAGCAGATTTCCTCAGCGGTGGCCGTTTTGAATCAGAAACCTCATCTCTTTAACACGAGCATTATGAACAATATCCGGCTCGGAAACGGCAAGGCGAGTGATGAAGATGTTAAGCGTGCGGCGCGGCAAGTGAAGCTGCATGATTATATTGAATCACTGCCTGACGGATATGAAACGTCCGTGCAGGAGACGGGGATTCGTTTCTCAGGCGGGGAACGGCAGCGGATCGCGCTTGCCCGTATTCTGCTCCAAGACACGCCGGTCATTATCCTTGATGAACCGACGGTCGGCCTTGATGCGGTCACTGAACGCGAATTGCTTGATACGATTTTTGATGTCTTTAAAGAGAAAACGATCCTCTGGATTACACACCATTTAGCGGGTGTGGAAACAGCTGATAAAATCGTCTTTTTAGAAAATGGAAAAGCAGAAATGGAAGGAACCCATCAAGAGCTGCTTGCAGAAAACGAACGGTACCGGAAGCTTTACCGTCTTGATGTTCCGATCAGAACATAAACAGCCGCAAACGAGCGGCTGTTTTTTTGTGTGCGGTTTAAAATCTCTTCTTGTTTGGAATATAAATAGGAGACAGAAGAGGAGGTACAGAGATGAATATAATGGATTGGACGGAACAGGATGTGAAAGATACGCTGCCGAAACGGGAGGCAGACAGCCATAAAGGAACGTTCGGGACGGCGTTATTGCTGGCCGGGAGCGATGACATGCCGGGAGCCGCCCTTCTGGCCGGATTGGGCGCGATGAGAAGCGGTGTCGGCAAGCTCGTCATCGGTACATCGGCAGGCGTCATTCCGCTCATCGTCCCGGTGCTGCCGGAAGCGACGTACTGGCGTGACGGCTGGAAAAAAGCCGCGGCGGGCCAGCCCGGGGAAACCATCCGGGCCGCTGCCATCGGGCCGGGCCTTCCTCAAACAGACGAAGTGCAGCAGGCGGCTGATCAGCTGCTTTCTGCCGATTATCCCGTCATACTGGACGCGGGCGCCATTACGAAAAGAACCTATCCAAAGAGGAAAGCCCCCGTGATCTTGACGCCTCATCCCGGCGAATTTTCCAGAATGACAGGCCTTTCGATTCAAGAGATTCAGCAGAACAGAGCGGGATATGCCGCGGAATGGGCGGAGCGGCTTCATGCCACGATTGTCCTGAAAGGAAACGAAACCATTATCGCTTTTCCCGACGGGGAATGCCGCAGGAATACAACCGGAAACGGCGCGCTTGCAAAAGGCGGGACCGGCGACACGCTGACGGGAATGATTCTCGGCATGCTGTGCTGTCATCAAGACCCGAAACATGCCGTATTGAACGCCGTCCGCCTTCACGGCGAATGTGCGGAATTATGGACGAAAGAGCGCTCCGCCCATACCTTATTGGCGCACGAACTTTCTGAACTGCTGCCGCGTGTATGGAAGGAATATGAATAAAGAAAAGGCGTCTTCATAGGGAAGGCGCCTCTTTTTGTTTTACCCTTGATTTCATCAGGACATAATACAGCAGCGACGGAACGGCCAGGCCGATGACCCAGGCAATGTCGCCTCCGCCGAATATTTCAGCGAGCGGCCCGATGTAAAAGGATGTATTGATGAACGGGATTTCTAATATAATCGACAAAACGAAGGCGGCCGCTGTAATCCAATTGACCCTGCCGTATTGCCCGTTGACGTCAAACATCGATTTGACGTGGTATTTTCCGCGTCGGATAAAATAGTAATCCACGAGGTTGATCGCCGTCCATGGAATTAAGAAATAACTGATGAAAAAGATGAAATTTAAAAACAGTTCCATGAAATTGCTTTGGCCCAAGAGACTTAATACAGTACCCGCTGCCGTCACACAAAGGATCATTACCACTCTCGTTTTCGGCGTCACCTTCAGTTTTAAAAACGGCTCCAAAGTAGTCGTGGTTGACATAAAGGCTCCGTATAAATTAAAGACGTTGATCGCCATTTGTCCGAACAGGACAATGATCAGCATAATAAAGGAAAACGGACCGAACAATCGGACAATCTCATTTCCCGCATTAGCGGTAAATTCCGGGAGCGCCGTCGTCAAAATGGCGCCGAGAAGCATCATCCAGATGGAACTGACTGACGTACCTGCGTAGCTGTACCAAAAGGTATGCGATGCCGGTGTTTTGACCGGCAGATAACGGGAATAATCTGCGACATATGGCGCATATGCCAGCTGCCATGTGGCCACCGCGCTGACCGCCACTAGAAAAACAGGCAGATCTAATGAGCCGGGCACCCAGCTTCCTGAAGGAATCGGCAGTTGAAAAATAAGAATCGTTGCAGCAAAAAAAACGGCAAAGGAGGTCCAAGAGAGGATTTTCTGCATTTTGTGAATCAGATCATGACCGTAGATCGTGAGTAAAAAACAGATGGCGCTTAAGCCGATAATACACCATGAAGCCGGAATCGGTACAAAGCTGCTCAATGTACCGGCTGCGAGAATCGTACTGCTCGCAAAGAAGCCCAGGTAGATAAACATGACCAAAAAGAGGGGCAGAATCGCTCCGATCACGCCGAATTGCGCGCGGCTTTGAATCATTTGCGGAATTCCGAGCTGAGGTCCTTGTGCGGAATGAGACGCCATAAAGATTGCGCCGATAAAGGTCCCGATAATAATGGCGGCGATACTCCAAAAGAGATCGAGTCCCATTGTAACGGGCAGTGTGCCTGTGACTAACGTCGTAATATGCATATTAGCCCCGAACCAGACGGGGAATAAATCTTTAGCCTTTCCGTGTCTTTCGTCATGCGGAATATGTTCAATCGTTCGCCTTTCTACTTTCAATAGATAATCTCCTCCGTATGTTCTTCTTTAACATAAAAACATAGCTTAACAGATTGACCTGCCGTTTACAAATTCCAGCATGCAGGAAAAACATTGTAAAGCCTCGCTGACAGCCGTTCAAAAGTTTTTTTGGAAAACGGAACAAACACTGCCGCCAAAGCGATTTGCCAGGGTTTAAAAGGCATGGATATGCTTACGGACTAATATGTATTAAGGAGAAATGTGTCAATCTTTTGACGAATGGAGCCATTATTCGTTAAGCTGGAAGAATAGTTTACTTTGTGTAAATTTCATTAATGAAAAGGGGATTGATGATATGTGTACAAGTCTTACATTGAAAACGACAGACGGTAATCACCTATTGGCGCGAACGATGGATTTTGCATTTCAGCTCGGTACGGACGTCGTGCTTTACCCTCGTCAGTACAGCTGGAAAAGCGAAGCTGACGGCAGGATGCATAAGACGAAATACGCATTTATCGGCATGGGGAGAAATCTCGGCAATGTTCTGTTTGCCGACGGCGTAAATGAAAAGGGGCTGTCGTGTGCGACGCTGTATTTTCCGGGCTTTGCGGGATACGAGAAAGCGGAACGGGAGGGCACCTGTCACATCGCTCCTCATGAGTTTGTTACCTGGGCCTTATCAAACTGTGAATCTCTTGAAGACATAAAGGAAAAGCTCTCAATGCTGACGATTGTAGAGAAGAAGTTAATGTTATTGGATACGGTGCTGCCTCTTCATTGGATTTTATCAGACCGCACGGGCGGCTGCATTGTCATCGAGCCGACACCGGAGGGAATGAAAGTATATGACAACAAACCCGGAGTGATGACCAACAGTCCGGAATTTCCTTGGCATGTGATCAATCTGCGCCATTATATCGGAATCAGGCCGCAGCAGTCAGAAAGCAAAACATTGGGCGGAATGACATTAACCGCTTTCGGCCAAGGATCTGGAACAATCGGGCTTCCCGGTGATTACACGCCGCCATCCCGATTCATCAGAGCCGCTTATCTGAAAGAGCATTTAGAGCCTGCCGCTCATGAAACGGATGGCGTTACAGCCGCTTTTCACGTGCTGTCCAATGTGAATATTCCAAAAGGCGCGGTGATCACAGAGGAGAATGAAATTGATTATACGCAATATACGTCGGTCATGTGCTGTGACACCGGGAACTACTACTTTCATCTGTACGACAACCGGCAGATTCACAAAGTAAGTCTATTCCATGAAGATCTTGAACGTCCGGAGCCGAAAGTATTTGCGGCCGCGGCGGAGCAGAATATACAGGAGCTGAATTAGCTCAAAAAAAAACAGGACGCGATTGTCCTGTTTTTTTATTTAATACGGATCAGACGGATGGCTTTCCTGTTCAGCCTGCTTTGCAGCCTGTTCCGTATCAGTAGTGCCGATCGGCCCGTTGCTGTTGTTTTCGGAAACCTTTTTCAGCCCTTCCGCAACACGTTTTCCGTAGTCCGGATCTGCTTTTGTGAAATTCTCAATCATTTGATCCTGAATGTCTTTCCGGCAGGAAGAAAGCGTATTGACCAAGTTTGTGATCAATTCGTTCCGTTCAAATTCCGAAAATCTGCGGTATGTTTCTCCGGCTTGGCCGAAATGATTCGACCGGTCGATCGCTTCCCGCTTCACATCGCCTTCGACATGAGGTGTATGGTCTTTCCCATCCTGCTTTGCTTCGTTGAGTCCTCCCATAATGGACGGCTCATAGTTGACGTGCGGGTTTTGTCCTTCTGCCCGATCGACCCGATACTGCATTTGCCCGCCTTCCTGGTTGGTGGCGACATGCTTTTTCGGCGAGTTGATCGGAAGCTGCAGGTAATTTGCGCCGACCCGGTACCGCTGGGTATCTGAATAGGCGAATGTCCGCCCCTGAAGTAATTTGTCATCTGAAAAATCAAGGCCGTCCACAAGCACGCCCGTTCCGAATGAGGCCTGTTCCACCTCGGCATGGTAGTTTTCCGGGTTTTTGTTCAGAACCAATTTACCGATCGGCTTCCAAGGAAAATCGTCTTTATACCACAGCTTGGTCGGATCAAGCGGATCAAAATCCAGCTCGGGGTGTTCGTCATCAGTCATGATTTGCGCATACACTTCCCATTCAGGGTAATCGCCTTTTTCAATCGCTTCATACAAATCCTGTGTCGCATGGTTAAAGTTTTTCCCCTGAATCTCTTCCGCTTCCTTCTGTGTCAGGTTGCGGATGCCTTGTTTCGGTTCAAAGTGATATTTGACGAGCACGGCTTTTCCTTCTTCATTGACCCATTTGTAGGCATGGACGCCTGAGCCCTGCATCTGCCGGTAGTTGGCCGGGATGCCCCACGGCGAAAACAAGAAAGTGATCATATGAGTCGCTTCGGGTGATTGGGAAATGAAGTCGAAAATACGCTCGCCGTCCTGAATGTTCGTAACGGGATCAGGCTGAAATGCGTGCACAAGATCCGGGAACTTCAGCGGATCACGGATAAAAAAGATTTTCAAGTTGTTGCCGACCAGATCCCAGTTGCCGTCTTCGGTATAAAGCTTAACGGCAAAACCCCGGGGATCACGCAATGTTTCCGGGGAATGCTTTCCGTGGTTGACGGTAGAAAACCGCACAAACGCCGGAGTTTTCGTTCCTTTCTTTTGAAACACTTTCGCTCTTGTGTATTTAGAAATCTCCTCGTCTCCAAAACTTCCGTACGCCTCAAAGTATCCGTGTGCGCCGGCGCCGCGCGCGTGAACGACGCGCTCGGGAATCCGTTCGCGGTCAAAGTGGCTGATTTTCTCCAAAAAATCATAATTCTCCAATGTCGTCGGTCCTCTATTGCCGACTGTCCTGACATTCTGGTTGTCAGTGACCGGATGGCCCTGCCGGTTTGTCAGCGTGTCTTCTGACTCGCCTTTACCGGTCGTCTTACTGGAAAGCGTTTCTTCGCTGTTTTTGTTATTTTCCATTGTTGAACCCTCCTTTTTGAACGGTAACAATATGCCCAGCAGAGCCGTTTTTTAAAACCGATTTTCAAAAGAAGCGGTTATTCCGCGATCGGCGTCAAGGACCCGCCGTTCCATATTTCGCCCTTGTTCAGCGTCCAGCTGTTTTGATAAAGGCTTTGCGCGCCTTGATTGGCCGCCGGACTTAATTGTTCATCCCATGTCAAAAAGTACGTGGTCTCGGGGTATTTTTGCCTGATCGCATTGATAAAAGCAGCATAATCAAAGCTTCCGATATTGCCGGACGGACCGGTTTCGGCAAAGGCAAACGGTTTTTTCAGAGACAGCATTTCATCATAGCCTGATATCGCATACGGATCAGTGAAGTAAGCGTCCAGACCGGTAATATCCACATAAGATGAGCCTGGGTAGAAGTCTGTTTTAAAGTCTCTGTTGGCATCCGGCGAATACACCCACAAAAGGTTATCCAATCCTCTTGTCTCTGTCATATAGCGGTATATCTTCTTGTAAAGCTCTTTGTACAGCGAGATTCTTTCCGTGTCTTTTTGGTTGTAGCCTGTCAGCCCCCACCAGAACCACTCGCCGTTCATTTCGTGAAGCGGCCTGAACAGAACGGTGACGCCTTGATTTTTCAGCTGAGTAAGGCCGTCGGCGATTTTGCTGAGCAGCGCCTCAAGCCGTTTTCCTTCAACAGTTGAAGGGTCCAGGATGTTTTTGTACTGGCTGTTTGAGATGGCCGTTTTATAGTTTCCGGATGGAAAAGCCGGATTTGCGAGATGCAGGCTGACCTGAGGGAGGCCGCCGCTTTTCCAGTATGAGATCAAGCTGCTGTTGCAGCTGTAATCGATAGTATCGGTGATATCCGCTGTTTCCAGCCATCCTCTCCCATAGTCACAGCCGTAGATGGCGGGAGACTGTCCCGTCGCGTTTTTCAAGCGGTTTTCCTCTGTCATTGAAAAAGTGACATCGCTGTACCCGCCGAACGCACCGGACATGACCCTGTTTTCTGAACGGTTGGGCAGGTGCGCCAGCCAGTTCATGATATCTTTTGTCGTCTGCTGGGCATTTGGGTTGACGGGATAAACGGTGTGAGCCGATATCGGACTGGCGGCTCCTAAGAGTAATAAAACGATAGACAGGCAGACTGCTAACTTTTTGAGCATATAAAAGACCTCCTGATTTTTAAGATGATGAAGGATGTGAAACGATAACCTCACAATCTCCTTCTATAACAAAATCTCCGGAATCCGCCGGCACGATAAAGTGATCGCCTTTGTGAATGGGGCATCCATCCAGTTCTCCGCGTCCTTTAATGACGCTTGCGAGTAAATACCGGCCGGGTGCGGGGAATGATGCTTTCCCGCTCACATCCCATTGATAAACTGAAAAGAAAGGTGTTTCGGCAAGTGTTGTAATAAGAGCATTTCCGATCCGATGCTTTGTGCTTTTTACATTTTCATCGGTATGCGGAATGCCTGTTACGTCAATTGCTTTCTGAAGATGAAGCTCGCGTTTATTCCCGTTCCCATCCGTCCGGTCATAGTCGTAAAGCCGGTAGGTGGCATCAGAGCTTTGCTGGATTTCAAGAACGAGCGTACCTTCACATAAAGCGTGCAGTGTGCCGCTCGGGACATAGAAAAAGTCGCCGGGCTTAATGGGGATGCGGCGGAGCAGGTGATCCCACTCGTTTCGTTCAATGAGCCGAACGAAGTCTTCTCTCGTTTGGGCGCGGTGCCCTAAAATGAGCTCCGCCTCTTTTTTGCAGTCCAATATGTACCAGCATTCCGTTTTTCCGAGTTCTCCGTTTTCATGCCGATGTGCATATGCGTCATCCGGATGAACCTGTACGGATAAGTCCATATTTGCGTCGAGAATTTTTGTGAGCAGGGGAAAGGCTTCTTCTTTCGGATGTCCGAACAGGTCAGGGTGTTCATTCCAGAGACGATGTAATGATGTTCCGGAAAAAGGCCCGTTCCGCAAGATGGATGTGCCGTGCGGATGAGCTGAAATCGCCCAGCACTCTCCCGTCCGCTCAGAAGGAATTTCATACCCGAATGTATCGCGCAGCTTCGTCCCGCCCCATAATCTTTCTTTAAAAACCGGTTCCAAAAATAAGAGTTTCGTCATTTTTCCGCCTCCCGGTTTGCCGCCTCTAATGCGCGCTCCGCCAATACGAGCGAACCGGCCGCTCCGGAGTGAATGCCTAATTGAGGGGGGACGATGCGGTTTTCAATGTCGGGCAGATCAATATATTGATTCAGCCGCTTTTTTACGTGCTGACGGATAGAAGAGAACAGCTGCCGCTGCTTCATGACGCCTCCGCCGAGAATAATCTTTTCCGGCGAAAGTATGAGAATATACTGCACAAGCGCTTCGGCAATATAATAGCCCTCAAGCTCCCACACTTCCTGCTGATCCGTGAGCAGAACTGCTTTTTTCCCCCAGCGTTTCTCAATGGCGGGGCCTGCCGCGAGGCCTTCCAGGCAATCTGTATGGTAAGGGCAATTGCCTTTGTAGCCGTCGTCCGGATGTCTTCTGACGTAAATGTGGCCCATTTCAGGATGAGACAGCCCTTGAACAAATCTTCCGTTCATAATGGCGCCCGCGCCGATGCCTGTGCCGACCGTCAAATAGAGGCAGCTGTCCGCGTTTTTGGCCGCGCCGAAAGAAGCTTCTCCGAGCGCCGCCGCATTAACGTCGGTGGTGAAGCCTGCGGGAATATCAAGAGCGCTTTTGATCGTTTGAAGAATAGGGCAGTTCCGCCAGGCTGTCTTCGGCGTCGCGGTGATGCACCCGTATGTTTGACTGTCGGGACGGATATCAATCGGTCCGAACGACCCGATGCCGATGGCTTCTATCGGGAAATCTTTAAAGTAACGGATGACCTGTCTGAGTGTGTCATCCGGTTCTCCCGTCGGAAACTCTGCTCTGTCCAGAATGGTGCCGTCTCTTTGTCCGGCGGCACAGACAAATTTCGTGCCGCCGGCTTCAATACCTCCAAGCATGGCCGTCCCTCCTCATCTGTTAAAATCCGTTTTGATCGGAAACGGATTTGAACCAGCGGCCGCTTTTTTTGACGGTCCGTTCGCCCCCGTTTTCCAGATTGACAGATACAAAGCCGTAGCGGTTTTTATAAGCATTTGTCCAAGACCAGTTGTCCATGAAAGTCCACAGGTGATAGCCTTTTACATTTGAACCTTCTCCGATGGCCCGATGCACCCATTTGAGATGTTCCTGGATAAATTCAATCCTGTAATCATCCTGAATGATGCCGTTTTCATCGCGGAAGCGTTCCTCGCCTTCTACTCCCATGCCGTTCTCAGAAATAAAACACTCGATATTTCCGTAATGTTCTCTGAGATTTGTGAGAATGTCGTAGATTCCTTTTTCGTAAATTTCCCACCCGCGGTGAGGGTTCATTTTACGGCCGGGCATGACATACGGATCGAAGAAACGCTCAGGCAGGAAAGGGGCATGCGGATTCGGAACATGTTCTTTTGCCTTGACGCGCCTCGGCTGGTAGTAGTTCACGCCTAAGAGGTCAACCGTATGCTCCTGAATGAGGCGGAGATCTTCTTTCTCATAATGCGGCAGAAAGCCTTCCGCCTTGAGAATCTCGACAAGCTCCTCAGGAAATTCGCCCTTTACGGCGGGATCTAAAAATGAGCGGTTGAAAAAGGCGTCGGCAATCCGGGACGCTTTCAGATCTTCAGGATGTGAGCTTCTCGGATAAGAAGGCGTCAGATTCAGAATGATTCCGATTTGTCCGTCCTGTTTCAATTCTCTGTAGGCTTTGACAGCCCTTGCATTCGACAGCAGGGTATGGAAGCCGGCCTGCACCGCTTCTTGAAAATTAACGTGATTCGGGTAGTGAAAGTCGTATAAGTAGCCGCCTTCAATCGGCACAATCGGCTCGTTGTGAGTGAACCATTTTTTCACCTTGTCACCGAATAGCGAAAAGCATGTTTTGGCGTAATGTTCAAACGCGTCAACGGTGTTCCGGCTGACCCAGCCCCCCTTACGCTGAAGGGCGAGCGGCATGTCAAAGTGAAACAAATTGACAAACGGCTCAATGTGATGGGCAAGCATTTCATCGATGACGTCCTGATAAAACGCGACCGCTTTCTGATTGACCTCGCCAGTTCCGTCCGGAATCAATCTTGACCAGGAAATAGACAGCCGGAAGGAGTTATGGCCGATTTCTTTCATCAGCCGGATATCCTCCTTGTATTGATCGTAAAAACGTGACGTGTCGCCGGGGCCGACGCCGTTAAAAAAACGGCTCGGCTCTTTTTCATACCAGTAATCCCATATGTTTTGGCTTTTTCCGTCTCTGTCAGCGGCGCCTTCTGTTTGGGTGGCGGAGGCGGAAGACCCCCACCAGAATCCTTTCGGAAAACGATATTGAATATTTGATTCAGTCAATTGATTTCTCTCCCTTACTGCGATTTTGATTACATACTCATGCTGTCATCCCGGGCATGCTGCTCGGTCTCAGCTTCTTTTTCCTTTGCCATGTTTAATTTGTCCAGCGCTTTAAGAAACGGGAACCAGATGACAAACACAATACAGAGGTTGACCAGCTGCATAATGCCGCCCATGACGGAATTGGTCGCCATAATCCCGTTAATGAAAAGGGGGACGGTCCAAGGCACGGTCACGCCGGTAGGAGGGGGCACGATCCCCGCCGACATGGCCAGGTAGGTGACAAGGGTGACAACCATCGGTGCGATGACCCACGGAATGATAATGATCGGGTTCATCACGATCGGCAAACCGAAAATAACCGGCTCATTGACGTTGAAAATGCCCGGCGCGAGACCGAGTTTGGATATCTGTTTCATCTGTTTGCTTTTCATAAAAAGCAAGATGGCGATCACTATGGCCAATGTCATTCCGGTTCCGCCCATTCCGACGGTGTAAATCTCCATAAACGGCTTAGAAATAATATGGGGAATCTCTTTTCCCGCTGTATACGCAGCCAAATTTTCGACCTGTAATGTATTCCAAATCGGGTCCATCACGGAATTGATAATGATTTGTCCGTGAAGTCCGAAAAACCATAAAATCTGAATAAAGAAAACAGCGATTAATGTAGGGATGATGCCGCTTCCAAGTCCGACAAGCGGGGCTTGAACCGTATGATAAATGACATCATGCAGATTGGTGTGAAAGATCTGGGTGACAGCCGCATTGATCAAGAGGAAGACGGTAAGCGTGATAAAAGCCGGAATCAATGCGGCGAACGATTTAGCAACAGCCGGAGGAACACCGGCAGGCATCTTAATCGTTAAGTTTCTCTGGACGATTCTTCTGTAGATTTCACCTGACAAAAACGCGGTTATCATGCCGAGAAACATCCCTTTTGCTCCAAGCCGGTCAACCGGAATGACGCCTGCGACCGCTTTGCCCGTTTCCGGCTCTAAAACGAACGGAGTGAGCAGCAGAAAAGAAACCAATGCAATCGCTCCGCCGAATACGGCCTCCACTTCGTAGCTTTTGGAAAGGTAATAGCCGATCCCGAAGACGATAAAAATGGACATAATCCCCATCGTCGCCGTCGAAGCGCCGCCAAATCCGGATTGAAAGACAGACAGTGCGGAGCTGCTCATGATTTTGTTTAAAAACGGCAGGTTCGTCAGCACGACGAACACCGAACCGAAAATGGTCAGCGGAAACGCCAGCATAAAAGCATCCCGTAAGACTTGCAAGTAGCGGTTATTGTTTAATTTGCCCGCGATCGGAACAAGGAATTGGCTGATTTTCTCAAACACGTCTTCACCCCCGGCTTTTTATAAATTCTTTGATTGAAATAAGTCGAGCATTTCTTTAACCAGCTCTTTCATTGAGAGCGCTGACATTAAGTGGTCTTCAGCATGCATAAAAAGCAGGGAGACATCCGTCTTGGCGCCGCCGGCTTCTTTTTGAATCATCTGAAAATGGATGTCGTGCGCTTTCCCCAGTTCTTCTTCAGCCTTTGTCAGAAAGGTGTCTGACTCATCTGGCCGGCCGTCTTTATAAGCGCGTATCGATTGAATAATACAGCTGCGGGCATTACCGCTGTGAAGAATCAGCTGAAAACTGATCTGTTCATCCGTGTACGTTTCCATGCTTATCGCCTCCTTTATTTGTTCTCTATTAAGGCAACGGCCTGTTCGTATGCTTTTTTGCCGTCTCCCATGCCGTAAGCCATCATGTCAATCACATCAACGGTGATGTGAAGCGGGTCCGCCTCTTTTTGAAGCTCACCTTTTAAAAAACTCATCTGCGGGCCGATCAGTACGACGTCTGCATCTTTCATCGCTTCTTTTGCTTTATCCTGTCCGACTGCCCAAATCTCGGCTTCCTCACCGATGGAGCGGGCGTAATTCTGCATTTTCGTAACAAGAAGGCTGGTGGACATGCCTGAGCTGCAGGCTAATAAAATTCTTTTCATGTGGAATCCCTTCTTTCATAAAGTTAAAACGTTTTCATGAATATTATAATCTTTTTAAATTAAATGTCTATACTTTTAAAATATAAAAGTTTTACTTTTCGGATTTTTGACACAAAAAAACCTTTTAAGATTCAACTTAAAAGGTTTTTCATCTCAAGCGAGCCATAACAGCCATAAATAAAGTCCGATCAGGGTGATGAATAACGTCGGAATGGTTAATATCAGACCTGTCTTGAAATACATTCCCCAGGAAATTTTCACGTTTTTCCGGCTCAGCACGTGGAGCCATAACAATGTCGCCAGCGATCCGATCGGCGTGATTTTCGGCCCAAGGTCCGAACCGATAACATTCGCGTAAATCAATGCTTCTCTCATCAGCCCGTGAGTGTCCGTTCCGCTGATGGCTATGGCGTCAATCATCACCGTCGGCAGGTTATTCATAACGGAGGACAGGATCGCAGCGATAAAACCCATTCCGAGTGTGCCCGCAAACAGTCCGTGATCCGCCGCTTTCTGAATAAGCTGAGAAAGAAGATCCGTCAGTCCGGCATTCCGCAAGCCGTACACGACAACATACATGCCGACAGAAAAAAACACGATGGCCCACGGGGCGTCCTTGATGACTTGTTTCGCAGGGACGGCGGGGCTTCGCTGCGCCAGAATGAGAAAAATAACCGCGATGGAGCCGGCAACGAAGGAAACGGGGATCGACAGCAGCGCACTGACGAAATACCCAATCAATAAAACGGCCAGGACACCCCATGATAACCGGAAAAGGCGTTCATCCTTAATCGCGGATGCCGGATGTTTCACAAGACCGGTGTCATACCGTTTCGGAATGTTTTTTCTGAAATAGAGATACAGCACCAAAATGCTTGCTGCCAGAGAAAAAAGGTTGGGCACCAGCATGCGTGATGCATATTCAATGTACCCGATATGAAAGTAATCCGCGGATACAATATTGACCAAATTGCTTACAACGAGCGGAAGCGAGGTGGTGTCGGCGATGAATCCTCCGGCGATAATAAACGGAAAAACCAGCTTTTCAGGTAAATTCAAAGCCCGCACCATCGCCAGTACGATCGGCGTCAAAATGAGCGCCGCTCCGTCATTGGCAAACAGGGCGGAGACAACAGCTCCTAAGACCGACACATAGAGAAACATCCGCAGCCCGCTGCCTTTGGCCGCCATGGCCATATGCAGCGCGGCCCATTCAAAAAAACCGATGCTGTCAAGAATCAATGAAATGATAATAATGGCGATAAAGGCAAGCGTCGCATTCCAGACGATTCCCGTCACTTCCGCGATATCGTGCAGGCTGACTGCTCCGGCGATCAAAGCGAGGACCGCTCCGCCGCAGGCAGACCAGCCGATTGATACATGTTTCGGCTGCCATATGACAAACACAAGTGTCAGCACAAAAATCAGCGCTGATAAAACCGCAACTCCCAAGAATATATCCCCCTTACCGGCATGTAACAGTGACTTCTTTTTGCCGCAATGTCTGTAAAACTTCGTCCTTTTCATCTATCTGCTGCAGAATCGAGCAAACCAGCGCGTATTCCGGACCGGACGGATGAATGGCATAGTACCGCCACTGGCCCTCGCGTCTTTCCCGCACAAGGCCGGCGTTCTTTAATTTCCGCAAGTGCTGGCTGATGCCGGGCTGACTTATATCAAAAATAGCCGTCAGCTCGCAGACACAATATTCCTTATCCTCCAGAAGCTTCAGCATCAAAAGCCTCGTCGGGTCGCTTAGAAGCTTGAGGCACTGGCTGATCCCTCCGGAACTTAAAGCATGATGCCGCCGTTCCATGCGCTCACTCCTTTTTCACACTATTATATAAGCGGTTGTTTATATAAGTAAACGACAATATAAAAAAGCCGGCCTTGCAATTTTTGCAAAACCGGCTCATGTTTATTTTTGGAACAGTTTTTTCGCTTCATCCATTGCTAATTTATTTCCCAGTGCTGAATAATCAAGCCAAGGCTGATCGGCAATTTTATAGACGTGGTTTGCTTTCACGGCCTTCAGCCCTTTCCATACAGCGCTTTTTTGCAATTCTTTATAGGCTTGCTGTGACTTGTCGTCTCTGTTAACGACGACGAAAATCGCATCTGCGTTGTAATCAGGCAGCACTTCTTGAGAAATGACTTCATAAGGGCGGGAGGTGTTCATTTCTTTAATGCCGTCAGCCGGTTTCAGCTTCAGATCGTCAAACAGAATCGGTCCCATCGGGCGGCGTGTGCTGAAGACGCGAAGCTCTTTTGCGTTCACGCGGATCGCCATGACTTTGGCGTTTTTCCCTAATTCCTTATTCATCATGGATCTGACTTGTTTTGTTTCATCTTCGTAATCCTGAATAAATGTTTTCGCTTCTTTTTCACGGTTGACGATTTTTCCGATGTCTTTTAAATGATCGCGCCAAGTGCCTTTATCAAGGTCGAAAACGTGTGTGTTTCCGATTTTCTTGTATTTTGACACATCTTTTCCCGCAAATTCTTTATCAAGATAAATGTTGTCAGGGTTCAGCTCAAGTAAAGCTTCCATATCCGGATCTGAGGCAGGGCCGAGTTTTTTCGTGTCTTTCAGCTGATTTTTCACATGAGGGAGAAAATCTTTTAATTCTCCGCCCACGACGGAACCGGCAGGTGTAACGCCGAGAGCCAGCAGATCATTTGTCAGGTGAATGGACATCGAAGCGATTTTATGATCGCCGGATTTCTTTTTTGACTCCGGCTGTGTTGAATCGGATTGGCAGGCAGCCAGTAAGAAAATACACATGAAACTGACGAGCGCAATTATTTTTTTCATGGGAATACTCCTTGTTTTATGATTTGATTTTCATGACGAGATAGAGAAAATACGGCGCGCCGATGGCTGCCGCAACCACGCCGGCCGGAATGGCGTTCGGCTGAAACAAAGACCGGCCGATGGTGTCTGCCGCGACAAGAATGACAAGTCCGATTAATCCTGCAATCGGAATAATATGCTGATGCATGGTGCCGACGAGCCGTCTTGCCAAGTGAGGGGCGGCAAAGCCGATAAAGCCGATTCCGCCGGCCATCGCCACACTCGCGCAGGACAAGCCGACCGCTATGGCGATCAGCATGATCCTTTTTCTCTGCACGTGTGCGCCAAGCCCCGCGGCTGCCTGGTCACCGAGCATTAAAATATTCAAAGAGCGGGCGTTCAGCCATGCAAGCGGTGCGAGAATGCCGATCCAGGGCAATAGCGACCACACGTGAATCCAATCCCTGCCCCAGACGTTTCCCACCAGCCAGCGGGAAGCGAATGTATAAGTTTCTTCATTCAGGCGCAGCGACATAAACAATGTAACGGCGCTGAAGCCCGCGGAAACGGCGATCCCGACTAACAGCATGCGGATCGTTAAAAAACCGTTCAGCCTGTCGTACGTAAGCACTACGATCAGCAGGGCGGCGAGTGTTCCGCCCGCAAACGTAAACAGCGGGATGAACATCGACGCTTGCGCCTCCAAGGAATGAAAGAATGTGATATACATCATCAAACCGAAGGAAGCGCCGGCATGCAGTCCGAGAATGCCCGGATCGGCAAGCGGATTTCGGGATACACCCTGCAAAATAGCGCCCGACACTCCTAAACCGATGCCGGCCAGCATCGTCACCAGAATCCGGGGAAGCCGGTAATCGAATAAAACGGTTGTGCTTTGAAACGTGCCGTATCCGAACAGCGTTTTTCCCACGGTGAGAGGAGAAAGCCGGAATGAGCCCGTATGCAGCCCGATCAGAATCATGCAAACGGCGATGACCAGCAGAATGAGTCCTGCCACCGCCGCTTTTTTTGTTTCTTTCTGCACTTTCATTTATAAGTCTCTCCCTTCCTTGCGGGCAATATAAAGAAAGAAAGGGACACCGACAAGTGCGACCATAATGCCTATCGCCAATTCCCTCGGGGGACTGACCGTGCGCGAGGCCAGGTCGGCCAAAATCAATAGAATCGCGCCGAGTAACGCGGACATCGGAATAATCAGCCTGTACGTAACGCCGACGATCTTTCGCGCGATATGGGGAATGACCAGCCCGACGAAGCCGATCGCGCCCGCAGCGGAAACAGACACACCGGCAAGAACGACGGCGATCATTAATCCGGCGGCACGCGTCAGAGCCGTGTTCACCCCTAAATTCGCCGCCACGTCATTTCCCATTGAGAGAAGGGTGACGGACCGGCCCATGAATGTCGCGAGAATGATGAAGACCGCAATCACGGGAACAAGGACTTGTAAATGAGCCCACTTGATCCCTGACACCCCGCCGGCGTACCAGAAGGCCAAATCCTGGCTTAAATCGTAATAAATCGCCACACCGGTACTGAGTGAATGTAAAAGAGCGGCCACGACCGCCCCGGCAAGCGTCACCTTTAAAGGTGTCATGCTGCCTTTTCCCGCCGCACTGATAAAGAAAATCAAGCCGGTGCTTGCCAGTGCTCCCAAAAATGACATCACCATCAGCAGGGCGTATGACAAATGAGGGAAAAAAGCAAAGCTGAGCGCAACAACAAACATGGCGCCCGCGTTTACGCCTAAGACACCCGAATCGGCAAGCGGGTTTCTCGTGACACCCTGCATGAGGGCGCCGGCTGCAGCAAAAGCGGCTCCTGTAACGGCCGCCCCGAGCACCCTCGGAAGACGCAATTCATGAATGATCTGCTGGCCCGTTATGTTCGGATTATAATCAGCAACAGCCGACCAAACCGTATGTAAAGTAATGTCTTTCGCGCCGAATGAGACAGCGAAAAAAATAGATACAAGCAGCCCGATCACCGCGATCAGGAAGAAAACCCCGTTTTTTAAGATGCTGATCAGACGGTTTGCGGACGTGACAGAATCGCTCAAAAATCAATTCACCTACTTTTATGATCATTGTCCGGCATTTATTGAATATGAGAATCATTTTCATTTGAACCATCATATTATACCGAGCTGATTTTCAAAACGCAATAGAGCGTTCAACAATGATGTCCTTTTTTTCTCTCATGTTTATATTGTAAAAAAGAAGTGAAAAACGTGAAAGAGGAAATCGCTATATTCAGAAAGGAGGGAGGCAAATGGCGGGAGAACGAAAGCCTTTGCCGATTGAATTTTACCAGAGACCGTCAGTGGAGCTTGCCCCTTTATTGCTCGGCTGTCTCTTGGTGAAGGAGACGGACGAGGGAACGGCTTCAGGTTTTATCGTGGAAACGGAAGCTTATATGGGAGCGGATGACAGGGCGGCGCACAGCTTCGGCAACCGGCGCACGAAACGGACGGAAATTATGTTCCATGAGGCGGGCCGCATTTATACATACGTCATGCACACTCATACATTAATGAACGTCGTCGCCGCGGACATCGGCATTCCGCAGGCCGTGTTAATCAGGGCGGCGGAGCCTCATGAAGGACAGTTCCTGATGGAGAGCAGGAGACCGGGCAGACCCCCGAGAGAGCGGACAAACGGCCCGGGAAAACTGACGAAGGCGATGGGCATTTCAATGAACGACTACGGCAGCATGATCACGGAACCGCCGCTGTATATTACGGAGGGCTTTACGCCTGAGCATATATCAACAGGCCCGAGAATCGGGATTGACAACAGCGGAGAAGCCCGGGATTATCCGTGGCGCTATTGGGTGACGGGGAACCGGTATGTCTCACGCTGACCATGTTTATAAACGCTGATAACAGGGGAAAGACAAGGTAAAAGAAAGGGGATTCAGACATTGAAAAAATTTTTCAAAACGATTATCAAATGGGCGCCCGTCATCTATCCGATCATCAGAAAAATCATAAAAGAACGGAAGACATCTAAGCGGAACCGCATGTCCGCATCCCGAACAGCCGGCTGATCCGGCTGTTTTTTTACGGGCCTGGCATCGGATTGCCGCATTGACTTGAAATCCTCCCCATTATAGAATTTACATACATTTACCCCTTCCTCATTCTTTTTGCCCATTTTTCACGTCTGCATCTGATCTGATAGGAGGTTTTTCTCATGCTTCATGGGCGGCTTCGTGAACTTCTGCGCTTGCTTTTAGCTGCTGAAACACCGGTTACAAGCTCAGTCATCGCTGCAAATGTAAAGGTAACGACGCGGACGGTCCGCAATGACATAAAGGAACTGCAAACCATTGTAGAAAAACACGGCGCATCCATTCAATCTGTCAGAGGGAGCGGCTATAAGCTGCTGATCCGGAATGAGCAGCCGTTTAAAAACTGGCTTCAGGACAATTTCCAGCAGAACAGCACCGTGCCGATTTTTCCCGGTGAACGGTTAGATTACCTTATGAAAAGAATGCTTCTGGCCGACGGCTACCTCAAGCTGGATGACTTGGCGGAAGAACTGTTCATCAGTAAATCCACACTTCAATCTGATTTAAAAGAAGTCAAAAAACGGCTCCGCCCCTATGACATCATTTTGGAAACAAGGCCGAACTACGGCTTTAAGCTGCGCGGCGAAGAGCTCCGCCTCCGTTATTGTATGGCGGAATACTTAGTGGACGACCGCGAGCCTGAGCCTGATCTCCTGAGTGAAAAGGCCGGTATTCTGCCGAAAGACGACATTCACGTGATCCGCACAGCCATTATGAAGCAGGTTCGAAACCACAAGATCCCGCTTTCTTTCTTCGGCCTGAACAATCTCATCATCCATATTGCCATTGCCTGCAAACGAATCCGGACAGAAAACTATGTATCTCTCATCCCGGAAGATCTTCATGATATTAAGCTTGAAACAGAATATCAGTCAGCGGAAGCCATCGTAAAAGAGCTTGAATCTGCGCTTTCGGTCACCTTTCCCGAACAGGAAACCGCCTATATCGCCATTCACCTGCTCGGGACAAAGCGCATGACCCAGTCACAATTGGAAGGAAAAGAGCTTACAAGGCTGATAGACGGGGAAACCAGCCGTTTGACGGAGGCCATGATCGAAGCCATTGAGCGGGAGCTGAAGCTCGGAATCACGGACGACAATGAGCTGAAAGCGGGTCTTGCGCTCCACATCAAGCCGGCGATTAACCGAAACCGGTACGGAATGAACCTGAGAAACCCGATGCTCTCCGCCATAAAGGAAAATTATCCGCTCGCATTTGAAGCGGGAGTGATTGCGGGAATCGTGATCAAGGAGCAAACCGGCATTGATATTCATGAAAATGAGATCGGATATTTGGCGCTTCATTTCGGAGCCGCCATTGAAAGGAGAAAGACGGAACGGCCGCCTAAACGCTGCTTGATTGTTTGTGCGTCCGGCGCCGGCAGCGCGCAGCTTTTAAGAGAAAAGCTCCGTTCCCGGTTCGCAAAGCGTCTTGAAATCGTCGGAACGGCTGATTACTGCAGCCTTGACCAGCTTTCCTTTGAGTCGATTGATTTTGTGGTCAGCACAGTGCCGATCAAAAAAGACCTGCCCGTTCCCGTATTGAAGGTTCATACGCTGTTGGGCGGCGGGGATTTTACAAAAATCGACGCCATGCTGGAAGAAAAGCGGGAACAATTGAACTTTCTGAAACCGGAGCTGGTATTTTTGCAGCAGGATCTGGAGACGAAGGAGGACGTCATCCGTTTTCTCGGACAGCAGGTTGCAGAAGCCGGCCTCGCTTCTGATTCTCTGACCGATTCTATTTTTGAAAGGGAAGCGATTTCTCCTACGAGTTTCGGCAATCTTACGGCGATTCCGCACCCGCTCGTTCCGCAGACAGACACGACGTTTTGGGCGGTATGCACGCTGAAGAAACCGATTGACTGGGCGGATAAGCGTGTCCAATTTGTCTGCCTGCTCTGCGTCGAGAAAGAAAGCAAAGCCGACCTCCAGCATATGTACAAATGGCTCGGCGGCATGTTAGATGATCCGGCCGCGGTAAGCCGTCTCTTAAAATGCACAACCTATCAGGAGGTTTTACGAGTATTCAGAGACAAACGATCAGAGAAAGACCGGGATATACCTTTTTTCCGTTAGCAGCGGAAAAAGCCTGAGTAGTTATGAAAGCGATTTCATAATATGATGGTACTAACATCGAGACATACAAAATATCAAACTTTCAGGAGGTCTTTTACATGAATATATTACTCGTTTGTGCAGCAGGGATGTCAACAAGCTTACTCGTCACCAAGATGGAAAAAAGCGCGCAGGAACAAGGAAAAGAATATAAAATCTGGGCGGTGTCAGGCGATTCAGTCAACCAGCATATTGATAAAGCGGACGTATTGCTGCTTGGGCCTCAAGTCCGTTATTTGCTTCCGCAGCTGAAAAAATTGGGTGAATCAAAAGGAGTGCCGGTTGAAGTCATCAATACCGTCCATTACGGCACTTGCAACGGAGCGGAGGTTCTGAAATCAGCGGAACAGCTCGGAAACGCATCGTAGAAAGGGGCGGGCTGTGTGAATAAGGTGAACCAGTTTTTAGAAGAGAAAGTCATGCCCATTGCCGGAAAAATTGCCTCCCAGCGGCATCTGCAAGCATTGCGTGACGGGATCATCCTCACCATGCCGCTTATCATCATTGGTTCGTTTTTTCTGATCATCGGCAACCTGCCGATTCCGGGGTATGCGGATTTCATGGCAAAGACGTTCGGAAGCGCTTGGTCTCAAAAACTGCAATATCCGGTTGATGCGACCTTTGAAATCATGGGTCTTGTCGCCGCTTTCGGAATCGCCTACCGCCTGGCCGAAAAAAACGGGGTGGACGCATTATCGGCCGGTGCGATATCTTTGGCGGCGTTTCTCTTGGCAACGCCGTACAAAGTTCCGTTTCTGCCTTCCGGCGCCAAAGAGGAAATCATGGTGGGCGGCGGCATCCCGCTGTCTCTCATGGGAAGCAAAGGGCTGTTTGTCGCGATGATCATCGCCATGCTGTCGACGGAAATTTACCGCTTGATCATCCAGCGGAATTTCGTCTTCAAAATGCCGGACGGCGTGCCTCCGGCGGTCAGCAAATCGTTTGTCGCCTTAATTCCCGGCTTTGCCGTCATCTTTCTGATCTGGGGTGCGCGTTTAATTGTCGAAGCGACGCCGTTTGAAAGCCTTCATAACATTGTAAGCGTTGTACTGGGGACGCCGCTCTCGATTCTTGGGGGAAGTCTCGGCGGAAGCCTGATAGCCGAAGCGGTTCAAATGCTCTTGTGGGCGTGCGGATTACACGGGGCGAACATAGTCGGCGGCGTCATGGCGCCGATCTGGTTCGGAGCGATGGATGCCAACCGGATTGCGTTTCAGGCGGGCGATGCGCTTCCGAATATTTTCACCCAGCAGTTCTTTGAAATCTGGATCAACATCGGCGGAAGCGGCGCGACACTGGCGCTCGTGGTCACCATGTTTCTCCGTTCGCGAAGCAAGCAGATGAAGCAGCTTGGGAAACTCGCCATCGGGCCGGCCGTCTTTAATATTAATGAGCCGATTATTTTCGGAATGCCGATCGTCATGAACCCGATGCTTCTCATTCCGTTCATTATCACACCGCTTGTCACACTGGTCCTTACCTATATCGGCATGAGCACCGGCCTCGTCGCC
This sequence comes from Bacillus sp. EKM208B, assembly GCF_011800725.1. Classification (NCBI taxonomy): domain Bacteria; kingdom Bacillati; phylum Bacillota; class Bacilli; order Caryophanales; family Bacillaceae; genus Bacillus; species Bacillus sp. EKM208B. The sequence continues at coordinate 259,785 of NZ_JAANHO010000001.1, forward strand.
AAACCTGCCGGCATTGCCGTCCCATGGACGATGCCGCCGATTTTCTCCGGCTATCTTGCCACGGGCGGAAAAATATCAGGGGCTGTCATGCAGGCGATTAATATCATTACAGCCTTTATCGTGTACTATCCGTTCTTCAGAATGTGGGATTCGCAAAAGCTGAAAGAAGAAAACGAACTTGAACAATCGCAGGCGCCAGCCGTACAGGGAGACGAAAAAGCCGTGCTGTAGAGAAAGGGAGTGAAACACATGAATGAAAAAATGGAACAGACCATTTTTCAGATCATCCTGCATGGCGGCAACGGCAGAAGCGCATCAATGGAAGCCATTGCCGCCGCAAAGCGGGGGGACAGAGCCATGGCGGAGGAAAAGCTTCAGGAAGCCGCAAGGGAACTGACCGAAGCTCATCATTATCAGACAGAACTGATCCAAAATGAAGCCGGCGGAGAAAAAACAGACATGACGCTTTTGATGGTGCATGCGCAAGATCATTTAATGAATGCCATGACCGTGAAAGACTTGGCCGCAGAGTTAGTCGAGATTTATGAAAAAGTGAGTCTGCAAGGGGGAGCAAAAATATGACAAAAGGAATTAAAATTGTAACGATCGGCGGAGGTTCAAGCTATACACCGGAGCTTGTGGAAGGCATCATTAAGCGCTATGAGGAACTGCCTGTCAGAGAATTATGGCTCGTCGACATTCCTGAAGGCGAGAAAAAACTCAATATCGTCGGCACGCTTGCAAAACGCATGGTCGAAAAAGCGGGTGTTCCGATAGAGATTCACCTGACGCTTGACCGGAGAGAAGCCTTGAAGGATGCGGATTTCGTAACGACTCAATTCCGCGTCGGCCTTCTTGAGGCCCGCGCCAAAGACGAACGGATTCCGTTAAAATACGGCGTAATCGGCCAGGAGACAAACGGTCCGGGCGGTTTATTCAAAGGGCTGCGCACCATCCCGGTTATTCTGGAAATCGCGAAAGACATCGAAGAGCTTTGTCCGAATGCATGGCTCGTGAATTTCACAAACCCTGCCGGCATGGTTACCGAGGCCTTGCTCCGCTACTCGAATCTCACAAAAGTCGTCGGCCTCTGCAATGTGCCGATCGGCATTAAAATGGGCGTCGCAAAAGCATTGGATGTGGATGTCAGCCGGATCGAAGTGCAATTTGCCGGGCTGAATCACATGGTCTTCGGATTAGATGTTTTCTTAGACGGCGTCAGCGTGAAAGATCAAGTCATTGAAGCCATGGGAGACCCGAAAAACGCCATGACGATGAAAAATATTTCAGGAGCGGAATGGGAGCCTGAATTCCTGAAGGCGCTCGATCTGATTCCTTGCGGCTACCACCGCTATTATTTCAAAACGAAAGAAATGCTCGAGCATGAAATAGAAGCGTCACAGACGGAGGGCACACGCGCCGAGGTCGTGCAGAAGGTTGAGAAAGAACTGTTCGAACTGTACAAAGATCCGAATCTCGCCATCAAACCGCCGCAGCTTGAAAAACGGGGCGGAGCGTACTACAGTGACGCGGCCTGCAACCTGATCAGCTCCATCTATAACGACAAACATGATATCCAGCCCGTCAATACGATAAACAACGGCGCGATCGCCAGCATTCCGAATGACTCAGCGGTCGAAGTGAACTGTGTCATGACGAAAGACGGTCCGAAACCGATCGCCGTCGGTGATCTGCCGGTGTCTGTCCGCGGACTCGTCCAGCAAATCAAATCATTTGAGCGCGTCGCCGCTGAAGCAGCCGTCACGGGAGATTATCAAACGGCGCTACTTGCGATGACGATCAACCCTCTCGTCCCGTCAGACTCCGTGGCAAAGGCCATTCTGGATGAAATGCTTGAGGCCCACAAAGAACATCTGCCTCATTTCTTTAAGTCGATTGAAGCATAAGAGCAGTAAAAAAAACCCGGATTCGCTTCCGGGTTTTTTGCTTATTTTGATTCGCTTAGTGAGGCGACTTCCGTCGTCCAGCCGAACACGTCGGCTTCCGCGCCTTTTTGAATGCCTGTAATGGTATCATACAATTTCTTCGAGATCTCTCCGGTTTCACCGCTGCCGATGACAAGACTTTCATCATTCCAGATCAGTTCGCCGACCGGAGAAATGACCGCCGCCGTACCGGTTCCGAATGTTTCTTCCAATCGGCCGTCACGATGCGCCTGGATGATTTCATCGATCGAAATCTTCCGCTCAGACACAGTCAGTCCCCAATGTTTGAGAAGGGTGATGACGGAATTTCTCGTAATTCCTTCAAGAATGCTTCCGTTCAGCTCCGGCGTCACGATTTCGCCGCTGATTTTGAAAAAGATGTTCATGCTGCCGACTTCTTCGATGTATTTTTTCTCAATGCCGTCAAGCCATAAAACCTGGGAAAATCCCTTCTCTTCCGCAACCTGCTGCGCTTTCAGGCTTGATGCGTAGTTGCCGGCGGTTTTCGCGTTTCCGGTGCCGCCTTTGACGGCGCGCACGAATTCGTTTTCCACGGCGATTTTTACCGGTTTAATGCCTTCTTTGTAATAAGAGCCGACCGGGGAAAGAATGATAAACAGCTTGTACGTATGGGATGCCGCTACACCGAGGAAAGGCTCAGTCGCAATGATAAACGGACGGATATAAAGGGAAGTGCCTTCCGCTTTCGGAATCCAGTCTTTGTCGATGGCTACGAGCTGTTTCAGACCTTCAAGAACAAGCTCTTCATCAATGAGCGGGATGCAAAGGCGGTCATTTGACTGGTTCAGGCGCTCCATATTTTTCTCCGGTCTGAACAGAAGCACTTCCTGATCCTTCGTTACATACGCTTTAAGCCCTTCAAAAACGGTTTGGCCGTAATGATAAACCATGGCCGCAGGATCCATTGAGATGGACTGATAAGGGATAATTCTCGGATCGTACCAGCCTTGATCGGCATCGTAATCCATAACAAACATATGGTCGGTGAAAATTCTGCCGAACGCAAGGTCATGGGGGTCCGGTTTCGGTTTTTTGGCTGAAGTCAATTCAACACGAATGTCTTGTTTCATAATGTTCTGTCTCCCTATTGGTGTTATTGTCAAACTTATTTGAAAATAATTTATATTCTATTGTATACCTTCAACAAATATTCGCAATAGTTTTCCTCAAATTTGTGAAAAAATCAAATCACATAAAAAGCAGGGGAGAGAATGCCCCCTGCGTGTTCGTTTTTACGTATTCTGTCATCACCGTGCTCAGTGAACCGTCACCTTGCCGGTTTTGTAAAACTGCTCCATTGCTTTATCGACGTACACCCAGCCCTTCCAGGCGATATGGATGGTGTCTTTCATAAAGTACGGATCATATTCGTGCCCGGATAAGTCGGCAACCTGAAAGCCCTTCGCTTTAATTTGCTTAGTGACTTTTTTGTAGTAATCAGTCCGGCCTTTTTTCGGGAAGCCGGTGTAGTCATACCATTTTCCGTTGACCGGAATAACCACGAACATCGGTTCAGCGCCGGCATCTTTCAGAATGTCCAGCATATCCTCAAAGTCGTGATATTCGACTGATTTGGCGTACGTTCTTCCTTTGTTGATCCCTTTCACTCTCTTTACTTTCTTCTTAATCTTTTTATAAGAAGCGTCATCGATATAGAAAGGATTGGACTTGGAGCTCCGTTCTCCTAATTGCGCGGCGGCTGTTTTTAACTCTGACCACGATTTCCCTTTCAGGTTTTCAGAGATCGTCCGTTCAGGGCCCTTGGTTTCTCCCATTGAATAATAAAGATCTTTTTTCTCAAGCAGAGAATAATAAGCTTTGGCAGCCGGCATGACCGCTTTCACTTTCCATGATTGTCCGTTGACCATTCCCTTGTACAATTCAGAAAGGACGGCATCATGCTGAACGACTTTAAAACGGAGCATGCGCTTCATCATGTTCTTTTTGACCGCGGGATCAATCTGGTTATTAAATGCTAAATCCAATGCCTGAAGTGATGAAAAATTCGGCGCAAAGTGCTGTTCATCAGAACCTTTTTTGATAAACCATTGCGGAGAAACAATGAATACCAGCTTTTTGCCTTTCAGCTGCTGATAATGCGCCGCAAAGTTCACGGCGTGTATCAAGGATTGGTCCCCGCCTTTTCCGACAAGATAAGGCGTAAAGCCTTGGTTGTTTACTTGGAAATAGTTGGACGGATGAAACTCATCCAGTCTTGAAAGCTCGGAAGAACCGAAAATCGGCAGATACTTCGAGTCTTCGAACATTTTATTTTGCAGATAGAGCCCCTGGAACATATTCGGATTTAAGGCTGCCGCCGACTCTTCGACACGTTTTTCAGGAATGAAGCGCGTAAGCCATGAAGCCGGAACTGCGATAGCTCCGACAAACAGGACGAACGCTAAAATAATTGGTCCAAAGAAACGCTTTTTCATTTACTTCAACTCAGTCAGTTTGTTTACAATGTTGTTTGGCGTATTCCACTCGTCACGGTCAAATTCAGTGATCGGCACTGTAATGCCGAAGCGGTTTTCGATGGCGACAAGCAGCTCTACAGTTCCGAAAGAATCAAGCAGTCCTTCTTCAAAGATTTCAATATCAGGATTTTCTTTCACAGCGTCCTCCTGACAAACTTCAGCTAATACGTCTAATACTTCCTGTTTAAATTCCATGTGTTTTCAATCTCCTTTAGTGATGAAATGGTTTTCCTGAGAAAATATAAAATCCGAAACATACGAAATGGAATGTGATGACGATGGCTAAAAAGGCCGTAAAACGATTGGCGGGCAGCCACTTGTATTTCTTATTCCATTTCTCAAAAAAGTTATACCCGGTCATTAATACGGCGTGGTACAGGCCGTATACAATATATTGCAGGGCGAGTCCGTGCCAGACGCCCATCAGCATGAACAGCAGGAAATACCCGATGTTCGAGACGGCCATCCGGTTCTTTATCCATTTTTTCTTTGTCATCCAGAAAACAAAGCGCATAAATACGTAGTCTCTGAACCAGAAGGATAAGGACATGTGCCAGCGGTTCCAGAAGTCTTTAATGTTTTTGCTGATAAACGGCTTATTAAAGTTTTCCGGAGATTTGATACCCATGATATAGCTTACACCGACGGCAAACATCGTGTAACCCGCAAAATCAAAAAACAGGTACAAGCTGTATCCGTACATGTACAGCACATTACCCCACAGTTTGCTGTGGGTGATATGGGACAGATTCATAATGAAATACGTGTTAATCGCATATCCGATAATGAATTTGTATAAGAAACCGATAAAAATTTTATGAATGCCGGTATACAGTAAATCAGCGTATTCTCCCTTTGTCCATACTTTCTGTTCGTCCTTGGCAAATCTGCGGTATCTGTCGATCGGACCGGAAGAAATGGTCGGGAAAAACATAATAAAGTACAAAAGGCGGTGAAGCGGCATTTTTTCTTTAATCAGCCCGTCTCTCGTTTCCATGATCAGCTGGACGCCTTTAAATGTCAAATAAGAAATTCCTAAGAAACTGATCAGGTTATGAACCGGGTGATGAGGCGCCGGCGGAAAGAAAAACGGCCATAATTTAGATAAAAACAGGGGTAAAATGGACGCGATCACGGCCATACTGAAGACAAAGCCGCTGTTGGCTTTCAGTCTGTAAGCGAGATAACCCCTGATTAAAAGCACCTGCCACAGCGTAAAGATACATAGTGCGATCACGCCGTGCAGATCATGCGCGAAAATCAAAGCCAATACGATGATGGATATAAACATGTTGTATCCTTGGAATCTCTTGCCGTTCAGCCCTAAAATAATCGTCGGCAAAAGAAGGATTCCAAGTAAGATAAAGAAGAAAAACGAGCTGTAAGGCGTCATACAAGAACCTCTTCGCCAATGCGTTTACGGTCGATTTTTCCGTTCGCAGTCATTTGAATGTGATCCTGATAAATGAATTTTCTCGGAATCATGTAGGCCGGAAGCGAAGCGGCCAGTTCTTTCTTAATGGCGCTTGTCAGCTGGAATTCTTTTTCAAAATCATGTTTTTCAGGTACGATGGCGGCAATTAAATATTCGACAGGTCCGTTAGGCTGATACGGGATGACAACCGCCGTGCGCACATATTGAGACTGCCTTACATGTACTTCGATTTCCTCCAGCTCCATGCGGTAGCCGTGAAGCTTAATCTGGAAATCAAGGCGTCCTTGGCAGAAAATCTGACCATCCTGAACATAACCGGCATCACCCGTGTGATATGCCCACTGGCCGTCGATCGGGAAAAACGCTTTTTCCGTCAGAGAAGGCTCTCCGAGATAGCCTTTGCTCACGCTCGGGCCCGCGATGATGATTTCCCCTTTTTCTCCGTCCGGAAGCTTATTCCCGTTTTCATCCATGATGAAGATATTCATATCGGGTTTTGCAAAACCGACGGGCAGAGATTCATGTTCATCGATGATCTGCTGCGTAATTTCAACGGAGGTGACGGCAACCGTTGTTTCAGTCGGGCCGTATGTATTGAATACGCGGGCCTTCGGAAAACGGTTTAACAGCTCCTGTGCCACGGCAGCCGGAAGCGCTTCTCCGCAAAACATAAATACTTCTGTCTCAGGCAGGAGCTCCTGCGTAAAGCCGGGGTCCATCAGACACATTTGGACGAAAGACGGCGTCGATGTCCAGACGTTCAGTTTGGATTTCTCCAGCTCTTCAAATAGTACTTTCGGTTTATTGATTTTGTCTTTCGTTACGCAATGCAGCGTACCTCCCGTTTGAAGCGAAGGGAAAATGTCCATGACAGATAAATCAAAAGAAAACGGCGCTTGGTTTAAGAATGTCTTACCATCGCCCACAGGAAAATCCCTGCAGATCCAGTCAGTGAAGCTTTGCAGGTTATCAGCCGATATCTGCACGCCCTTCGGATTTCCCGTGCTGCCGGACGTGTAAATAATGTAAAACGTGTCCAGCTCTTTTACCCAGTTCTCACGGCTGAGGTCTGCATCTCCGTCAGCTGCAAGCTCTTCGGGCGTAACGGTTTTAATCAGATTGCTTCCCGTATCGACTGCATCGCCCGATACGGTGATAAGCAGCTCTGCGCCTGAGCTTTCAATGATTTTGACGATCCGCTCCGCCGGAATGGAAACATCGACAGGGATGTAAGGGCGGCCCGCTTTGACGCTTCCTAAGAAAGAAACGATCATATTCGGCTCCATATGTCCGTAAACCAGGACAGGCGCTTTCGAACCGTCAGCTGTATGTTTTTGAATGCCGGACGCAACCCGCTCCGACAAATCCCATAATTCCCCGTAAGTGAGGGAATGATCTAAGGAACGAAACGCTTCGGCCTGCGGCTTGGCGTCTGCGTATGTTTTTATAGCATCAAGTAGTTTCATAGTTATCCTCCCCGATTAGAAATCGTTGTAAATATAAGTGCCGGTATTCGCTGTATGAAATCCATACATCCAAAAGAGCAATACTAATATCAGAAAATAAAAGCCCGTATGAAACGTCCATTTGATCAATGTATTTTCATAAGCACGTTTTAATTTTTGCATCATATTCAAAATTCCTTCCCCGCGTATTCAATAATTACACCAGTATATGACGATTAGATTAACAAAAAGTTTCAAAATATGTCTAATATCCTAAGCTTAAAATTTCCTTAAAAATGAATGAGAAACAAAAGGATGGAAAACACGCATGTATAAATTGGCAAATGATCATACTAAAAAGGCGCTGTTCAGGCGGGATTTTTAACTTATCGTAAATATAAACGAGGTAAAAAAATTTTGGCGGCTTTTTCTTACGCAGGCTTGTGCCGAACCCCAATGGAGAAGGGCGAAAAGCCGTTTCCGGCAGGATAGCCGATAAAGCGCCGCATCTTGTGAAATGAGGAAGAAATTATTATGATAGATAAGGTAGCAGAAAACGTGAAAACCCCAATTCAACACTACTGTTATCGGCTGACTGTGAAAGCCTTTTAATAGAAAGGAAGAGGAAAATGAATCAAAACAATATGGGGGGCAGCCAAAAGACGCCCGAGAAAGAAAGCATGGGCCGCATTTTGTGGCAGCTAACCCGCCCTCATACATTGACGGCATCGTTTGTGCCCGTACTTCTCGGCACCGTATTGGCGATGTTTTACGTAAAGGTTGATTTCCTGCTGTTTTTGGCCATGCTGTTTTCCTGCCTTTGGATCCAGATCGCCACGAACTTATTCAATGAATATTACGATTTTAAACGCGGTTTAGATACGGAGGATTCCGTCGGTATCGGCGGAGCGATCGTCCGCCACGGCATGAAGCCGAAAACAATTCTGCAGCTGGCGCTCGGCTCTTATGCGATTGCCCTCGTGCTCGGTGTTTATATCTGCATGAGCAGCAGCTGGTGGCTTGCGGTTATCGGCCTTGCCGGCATGCTGATCGGCTATCTGTATACGGGCGGCCCGCTGCCGATTGCGTATACACCGTTCGGGGAACTGTTCTCCGGCATTTGCATGGGATCTGTATTTGTCCTTATTTCTTTCTTCATTCAGACAGGCAGAATTAATGAACAGAGCATTTTGATTTCCATCCCGATTGCCATCTTGGTCGGAGCGATTAACCTGTCCAACAATATCCGTGATATTGAGGAAGATAAAAAGGGCGGACGTAAAACGCTGGCCATTTTGATGGGGCATAGAGGAGCCGTCATGATACTGGCCGCATCTTTTGCCATCGCTTACATCTGGATCGTCGGTCTTGTCATCATGGGTTACACAAGCCCGTGGCTGTTCCTGGTCTTCCTGAGCGTGCCGAAACCCGTTCAGGCCGTGAAAGGCTTTGTGAAAAACGAAATGCCGATGAACATGATTATTGCGATGAAATCAACGGCGCAAACCAATACATTTTTCGGATTCCTGCTTTCAATCGGACTCCTGATCAGTTATTTCCGCTGATCAAATGAAAAGGCAAATGCCATAACCGGCATTTGCTTTTTTTATGAAATAATCTTCATGATTTTGTAAAGAACCTGACTGAGGACTGACCCGTCTTATATACGGACAGCAAAGCAAGGAGATGAAAAAAATGGACTTGTCAACAGCCCATATGGATGATTTGAAAACGGTCATGGAAGATTGGAAAAATGAATTATTAGTTTATAAATTTGCTTTAGATGAGCTGGATACGAAGTTTTCGATCATCAGCCAGGAATATAATTTGATTCACGGGCATAACCCGATCGAGCATACAAAATCACGCGTAAAAAGTTTCGAGAGTATCGTCAATAAACTGATGCGCAAAGGCTGCGATGTGACGACGCAGGAAATGAAAGAACATATTCATGATATTGCGGGTGTCAGGATTATCTGTTCCTTTATTTCCGATATTTATAATGTCGCTGAAGTTTTGAAGCAGCATAAGGACCTGAAGATCGTAAAGGTGAAGGATTATATCAAACATCCGAAGCCGAACGGCTACCGCAGCCTGCATTTGATTATTGAAATTCCCGTTTATTTGACGAATCGTGTGGAATATGTGAAGGCGGAAATTCAAATCCGCACCATCGCCATGGATTTTTGGGCGAGTCTTGAACATAAAATTTATTACAAATTAAATAACGAAGTCCCAAAGCATCTGACCGACGAGCTGAAGGAAGCAGCGGACATCGCCCATTATTTAGACGAAAAGATGCTTGGGATTAAGAAAGAAGTCGATTAAACGATTGACGCATCACAAACAGCCGGACCGCTTTTATGTGCAGTCCGGCTGTTTATTTATCCGTTTACGCGCAGCTGTACAAATTTTCGCTTGCCCACCTGAATCGTCATGCCGTCTTCTGCGGTAATGACGGTATGAAGGGCATCCGTTTTCTCCCCGTTCACTTTGACTCCGCCGTTTTGAATCATACGGCGTGCTTCGCTTTTTGAAGAAAAGAGTCCAATCGTGACGAGCAGCTCAATAAGGGGCACGGTCTTTTCTCCGTCCCATATGACGGTTTTCATATCTTCAGGCAGGCTGTTTTGCTGGAAGACACGTTTGAAATGCTGTTCTGCCGCATCCGCCGCTTTCCTGCCGTGGTACATTCTGACGATTGTACCCGCTAAGATCATTTTGGCATCTTTCGGATGAAGCTTTCCTGATTCCAAATCCTTCTCCATCTGTTTTTTCTCCGCAGGCTCTAAGTCTGTCGCTAAATGAATATATGTTTTCATCAGGCTGTCCGGCAATGACATCGTTTTGCCGTACATGTCGTTCGGATGCTCGTCAATACCGATGTAGTTGTTTTTTGATTTAGACATTTTTTCAACGCCGTCAAGACCCTCCAAAAGCGGCATGAGGATGACGACCTGCTTTTCTTTTTTGTAGCGTTCTTGGAAATGGCGGCCCATCAGCACGTTAAAATGCTGGTCCGTACCGCCGAGTTCGATATCGCTTTCGAGAACGACAGAATCGTAGCCCTGCATCAGCGGGTAAAAGAATTCGTGAAGTGAGATCGGTTTTTGCATGGCGATGCGCTCCTCAAAGTCGTCGCGCTCCATCAGACGGGCGACAGTAATTTTCCCCGCTAATTCAATCACATCTTCCAGATTCAATGTCTTCAGCCATTTTGAGTTGCAGTGAAGTTCAACTTTGTCTTGATCCAGCACCTTGCCAAACTGTTCAAAGTAGGTTTTGGCATTGTGCTGGACTTCTTCATCAGTCAGCTGTTTTCTGGCTTGCGACTTCCCCGTCGGATCACCGATTTTTCCGGTAAAGTCCCCGATAACAAGCTGTATGATATGGCCGTTTTCTTGAAATTGGCGCAATTTGTTTAACACGACGGTATGGCCCAAGTGGACGTCGGGTGCGGACGGATCAAGGCCGAGTTTAATGTTCAGCGGCTTGCCGGATGTCACTGATTTGGCGATTTTATTTCTCAATTCTTCAGGCGGTATGACGTCCGCGGCGCCGGTCATGTACAAATCCAGCTGCCTTTGCACTTCTTTCTCCTGATCATTCGTTAAAGTGATTGATTCCATCTTTTACATCCTCCTTTTTTTAGCCAAACAAAAAAGCCGCATCCCAAAAGGGACGTGGCTGTATGCACGCGGTACCACCCTGATTGAAGACGACGTCTTCCGCTCATTCGAATAACGGTTTCCCGTTCTTTGCTACTGAAGTTCACAAAGAAAGCTCAGGGAGGTAATTCACGTTTGTCTTTGTGCCGGCTTGCACCATCCGCCGGCTCTCTGAAACAGGGAGACAATCCGTTACTGATTCCCGTCATAGCTGCTATGTTATGAAATTGTCAGCGATTTTTTGCAGCAGGGCGGACAGCGTTTTTTGTTCCTGTTTATCCAGACAGGCCGTCAGTTCAATTTCCCCCTGATGAAAGTCGGGGTAAAGGTCTTCAATAACCTTTCTGCCCTCATCGGTAATACTGACGAATACAAGCCTGCGGTCTCTTTTGTTCGTTTGTCTGCTGCATAAGCCTTTCTTCTCCAAAGTGTTCAGGACATTGCTCGCCGTCGCCGCGGTAATTCCGGATAGAGCGGCTATCCTTCTTGTATCAAGCGTTTCCCATTCACAAAGGTCATACAGGATGGAAAACGCCGTCCATGATAATTTGTGTGCCGACAGCACCTCTTTCTCCATTTTTACACGGAGCTGCTGGGCGGACCGATAGAGTGCAGCGGCAATATAGGCCGCCTCTTTGTTTCGGCCGGATAGATCGGAAAAAGGCCTGTTCGGCTTCTTATTGTCTGATCCGGCATCGTTGCGATTCGTCAATGGCGTCATGCTCCTTATTATTGTCAGAATCATTAGCTATGAAATGAATTTTAACAGAGAATGCAAAAGATATCAAATCGCAAACAGCACATTCCCGCAGAAAAAATGTGTAAGATCGAGGTTTACTTTTTAAAAAAAGGGAAAGACATTTGTACAACAAAAAGGGAGATGAATATCAGTGGGAAAGAATGAAACAATGCATATCGTATCATGTGCCGATGATCATTATGCTCGTCATTTGGGTGGGATGTTCGCTTCTTTATTGATGAATATGGATAAAACAAGGGATGCGAAATTATATGTGATCGACGGCGGAATTACTGCCGAAAACAAGGACAAGCTTGAACAGACCGCGATGTCATTCGGGACGCCGCTTGAATTTTTAGAAGTAGACGCTGATCAATACAAGCATGCAGTCGAAAGCAGCCACATTACAAAAGCGGCTTATTACCGCATTTCCATCCCTGATTTAATTAAGGATGAGTCCGTAAAGCGGATGATTTACATTGATTGCGATGCAATTGTGATGGAAGATATTTCGGTTTTATGGGACTTGGATATTTCCCCGGCAATAGTTGCGGCGGTAGAAGACGCCGGACAGCATGAAAGACTGAAAAAAATGAATATCAGCGACACTGCCAAGTATTTTAATTCCGGCATTATGATTATAGATTTCGAACCTTGGAGAAAACAAAATATTTCCGAAAAGGTGATTGATTTTATCAACGAAAACAGCTCGGAGGATTTTCTCGTGTTTCATGATCAGGACGCGCTTAACGCGATCTTATATGATCAATGGCATGAACTGCATCCGCGCTGGAACGCGCAGACGCATATTATCATGAATGAGAAAACGCCTCCTGAACTGATCGACCGTATCCGTTACAGAGAAACACGTGCCGAACCGGCCATCGTCCATTTCTGCGGCAGCGACAAGCCTTGGAATACAGGCACCTCGCACCCGTATCGTGATCATTATTTCCGATATATGTCCTTTACGAAATGGAACACGATTGACCGCCCGGCCATGAACCAATAGGCAGGTGTGATGAAACGCTTGTGAAGCCGCTATCCGGCTCTCAAGCGTTTTTTTTTATTATTTCACCCGAATCGCACGCACGCGTTTTTGCAGACTGGTCTTTTCGGCAGACGGCTTCAACCGGCTGACTGCCGTTTGCGCCGCTGATTTTGCTTTTTTCGTCTTGGTTTTTTCAGCCGCTTTTACTTTGTCTCTAGCCTGCTGCCGGTTGAGTTTATCTTTTATCCGGTCAAGCCGTTTTTCCAGAGCGGTTTTTTCTTTTCCCGGCTGGATTTCGCTGACTGCTTTTTGGGCTTTTGCGGTGCTGGCCTCAGAGGTCTTTTTTTCCGCCTGCTTGACGCTGGCCTCAGCTGTTTTCAAAAGGCTTGAGTTGACAGCGTTAAGCCGCTTTTGCAGCCCTTTTTTCTCTGAACCGGCCGGTAATTTGCGGATGGCGCTTTGTGCGGCATTGACGGCGGTTTTTTTCTTTTGTTTTTCGGCAGTCCGGACTTTGTCTCTTGCGTCCGTCACATTTCTTGCCGTCTGGACTTTATTGATCCGCGCCTCAAGAGCGGTTTTTCCCTTTGACTTGGACAGCTTGCTGACTGCCGTTTTTGCTTGATTGATATCTGCCTGTTTTTTCGTCTTTTCCGCTTTTATTACGGCCCGTTCGGCGAAACTCTTTTGCTTTACGTGATATTGCACCAGGCCGTACCCGAATCGGCTGTCACGTCCGGGAGCGCCCAGATCTTTGATGTTTTGCTGCATCTGCTGCCGGAGCTGTGTATTTGTTTCCTCGGGATATTTCTGCCTGAGCAGCGCGAACATGCCGGTGACGTGCGGCGCGGCTTGAGATGTGCCGTCAGCCGCGGCGTACATTTGATTCAGATACGTGCTCGTAATATTGGTGCCGGGTGCGGCAAATTCAATTTGTTTTCCGGTCGTGGAAAAAGCCGCGAGACCGTTTTTTTCAGTTGACGCTGAGACTGCCGTTACGCTGCTGTAGGCACCCGGATAATTGACGGGTTTTTTGTTGCCGTCGTTTCCTGCGGCGGCTACGATCACGATTCCTTTTTTGTATGCTTTGTCTACGGCGTCGTGAAGAATTTTGCTGTCTGCGTTAGTTCCGAGGCTCATATTGATGATGTCCATTTTGTTGGCGATCGACCAGTCGATCGCTTTAAGAAGGCTTTTAAGATCGCCTGCACCCTTTCTGTCTAATGCCTTAACCGCATATAACCGGACATCCGGCGCGATGCCGTCAATGCCGTATCCGTCATGTTTGGCCGCAATGATTCCGGCGACATGCGTCCCGTGTCCGTTGTCATCTTTGTATGAGGAAGTATAGCTGACTGCGGAATAGCCTCCGGCAATGGAAAGGTCATCATGAGGGTAAATGCCGCTGTCAATGACAGCCACTTTCACCTTTTTTCCCGTCAAGCCTTCTTTCCACGCCTGCTTGACCTGAGTCGGTTCTATATCCCATTGCGGCAGCGTGTAACTGCTGCTTTGGGCCGCTGTTAACGGGCGGATATCAAAACCGCCTGCTGCCTGAAAGGATACATTGTCTTCTACATATAAGATGTCAGGGTCCTGTTTCAGGTCTTTCACCGTTTGTGAATCGGCTGACACGGCGACTGCCGGGAGATGCTGATAGGTCTGTTCCACATCCGCTCCGCTGTCTATGGCGGATTCCTTGCCGTTTTGATTTTTGTACACCACGATAACGTCCCGGTCGTGCGTCTCGGCGTGCGCGGGCGCCGCGGCGGAGAACAGGCTGACGCACAAGGCCGCGGCCATTATCGGTTTCAGGATGTGATACATTGCAATTCCCCCTTTTTCTTTATATATCGGCAGTGCGGAATTCTTTTTTTCCTGAGGGATAAGGAAAATTTCTGTATGCAAATGTAAGCGTTTCCAAAATATGATGGAGAAAATGCTTTAAGACATCTGCGCAATGAACTCAAAAAGGGGGTTTTTGATAAATGAGTACGTTCAATCGGGTCATGGAAGAAAAAATCATGCCTGTCGCCGGAAAAGTCGCCGGCCAAAGGCACTTAAGAGCTTTGCGGGACGGCATTATTCTGACTATGCCGCTTATCATCATCGGATCGGTTTTTCTGATTCTGACGAGTCTTCCGATTCCCGGTTATGCCGATTTTATGGCTGGTCTTTTCGGTGAAAATTGGGTTGAAAAGCTCGGGTATCCCGTGAATGCGTCCTTTGACATTATGGCGCTTGTCGCCGCCTTTGGGATTGCCTACCGGCTTGCGGAAAGCTATGAGGTGGATGCCCTGTCGTCGGGAGCCATTGCCCTTGCCGCCTTTTTATTGGCGACGCCGTATCAGATTCCGTTTATTCCTGACGGCTCGGCAACAGAGATTATGGTGGGAGGCGGCATTCCGATTTCGCTGCTCGGAAGCAAAGGTCTGTTTGTCGCGATGATCATTGCAATGCTGTCAACGGAAGTGTACCGGTTTATCATACAAAGAAATATCGTTATTAAGATGCCTGACGGAGTGCCGCCTGCGGTCAGCAAATCGTTCGTTGCGCTCATCCCCGGTTTCATTATTATTACGCTTGTATGGCTGGCCCGTCTGTTTATTGAAATAACTCCTTTTAAAAGCCTCCACAATGTCGTAGGCGATCTGCTGGGCACCCCGCTGTCTATTCTGGGCGGGAGTCTCGGCGGAAGTCTTATCGCCGAATTCGTGCAAATGCTGCTTTGGTCGTGCGGCATACACGGCGCGTCCATTATCGGCGGCGTCATGTCGCCGATCTGGTACGGGGCGATGGACGCCAACCGTTTGGCTTTTCAGGCGGGAGAAGCGCTGCCGAGCATTTTTACGACACAGTTCTTTCAAATATGGATTAATGTCGGCGGAAGCGGAGCGACGCTTGCCCTTGTGCTGACCATGCTTGTGCGCTCCAGAAGCAAACAGATGAAACAGCTCGGCCGTCTCGGCATCGGGCCCGCGATTTTTAACATTAACGAACCGATTATTTTCGGGATGCCGCTCGTCATGAATCCGCTGTTAATCGTGCCCTTTATCATTGCGCCGCTCTTGACCATTACGGCGACGTACATCGGGATGAGCACGGGGATGGTGGCAAAACCGGCGGGAATCGCCGTGCCGTGGACGATGCCGCCGCTGATTTCCGGTTATTTGGCGACGGGCGGGAAAATCTCCGGTTCGGTCATGCAGCTGATCAATCTCCTGATTACATTTATCATCTATTATCCGTTTTTCCGAATTTGGGATCTTCAAAAATGGAGAGAGGAACGGGCGGCGGAACAAAACGTCACAGAAGAAACATAAAAAAAACGGGCGCTTTCGCCCGTTTTTTTTAACGCTGGAAAAATTCGATCCATTCGCCGTCAGGTCCTTCAATGTAAAAGTAGCGGTATCCGTTCGGAAGCGTCGTGATTTCTTCATCAATGAATACGGCGCCCTGACGCTTTGCATGTGTGAACTCCGCCGCGATATCTTCAGTTAATAAAGCGACATGGTGAACTTTTCCTTCTGCGGGAAGCTCGCTGCTGTAGCCCTGGATCAGCTCAATTTCTGTCTCCGGCCCTTCTTGAAAGCCGAGAAAGGCAAGTTCAATAATGCCGTTCGTATGAGTGATACGATCCTTTAACTGCATACCGAGAACGTCTTGATAAAAGGCGATGGATGTTTCAATATCTTTGACCATAATGCCTGTATGGTCGATTCTTTTGGCTGTCATGGTTTTCCCCCTGTTTTGAATTTTTCGGGACAATGCGGTGTTGATCATGTTTTATGGTACGATAAGAGAAAGCAAAACGAAAGAGGAATGCACAATGA
The DNA here is from genome assembly GCF_011800725.1 of Bacillus sp. EKM208B. Lineage (NCBI taxonomy): Bacteria > Bacillati > Bacillota > Bacilli > Caryophanales > Bacillaceae > Bacillus > Bacillus sp. EKM208B. The sequence goes on from NZ_JAANHO010000001.1 coordinate 276,337, forward strand.
AGCTACTTACAGTGAAAGATACATTTGCCGGAAAGCTGAAAAAAGGATTCCCCCTGATTGAAAAAGACGCTCTGTCCGGAAGCTCGGCTCATTTAACAGAGGGCGATCTTTTTGATGTGACATCCGAGAAGGGTGAGTTTATCGGAAAAGGCTATTACGGTTTGCAGAATAAAGGAGTCGGCTGGGTGCTGTCCCGCGCGAGAGATGAACGGATCGACGGACGTTTCTTTCTGGACAAGCTGAAAAAAGCGGCTGAAGCAAGAGCCCATCTGTTTAAGGCGCCCGATACGACGGCGTTCCGGCTTTTCAACGGTGAGGGCGACGGCATCGGCGGCGTCACGATTGACTTTTATGACGGTTATCTGCTGATTCAATGGTACAGTAAAGGCATTTACGCTTATAAGGACAGCATGATGGAGGCGATTGACGGCCTGGAGCTTTCTTATAAAGCGATCTATGAAAAGAAACGATTCGATACGGCCGGGCAATACGTGGAAGACGACGATTTTGTCAAAGGCGAAAGAGGAGATTTTCCGGTCATTGTTCAAGAAAACGGCATACGGTACGCGGTGGATTTAAACGATGGGGCGATGACGGGCATTTTCTTAGACCAGCGTCATGTGCGCAAAGCGATTCGGGACAAGTATGCAAACGGCAGACGGGTGCTGAATACGTTCTCTTATACGGGGGCATTTTCCGTTGCGGCGGCGCTTGGCGGAGCTGAGAAAACGACCAGCGTCGATGTCGCCAACCGCAGTCTCGCAAAAACGATTGAACAGTTCAGCGCCAACGGAATTGATTATGAGGCGCATGACATTAAGGTCATGGATGTTTTCAAATACTTCGGCTATGCGGCGAAAAAAGGGCTGGAGTTTGACCTCATCATCCTTGATCCGCCTTCTTTTGCGCGCACAAAAAAACGGACGTTCAGCGCGGCGAAAGATTATAAAAACCTGCTGAAGGAAACGATCGCCATCACTGCAAAAAACGGCATCATCATCGCTTCGACAAACAGCAGCGCCTTCAATATGAAGAAATTTAAAGGCTTTATAGAGACCGCCTTTAAAGAAACAAATGAGCGTTACGACATTTTGGAAGAATATACGCTTCCGGAAGATTTCAAAACGATTCCCGCGTTTAAAGAAGGGAATTATTTGAAGGTTGTTTTCTTGCGGAAAAAATAGGATGATCATTTATAGCGTGGAAAGAGGGGAAAAGAAAACCCTCTTCCATCGCTTTAATACGGGATAAAATAATCTTCATTCTTAAAGAAACAACCCGCTATTTCTTAGTATCTCATCTGTACCAAGTAAAGTGGCCTCACTAATGCCCACATTGTTGGCTTTCATGAAGGATTGCACCGCTTGGTAGCCAACCGCATAACCGGCAAACGGTGATAAGCCGACAGGCTGATAACCTTGTTCGGCTGCAAAGGTGTCACCAAACATGTAACTGCTGACCTCAGCAAACCCTTTCACATTTAATGAGTCTTTGATGATTTCTTTTGAGTATTCTAATTCCTCTTTTTCAAAAGAAGTAACCCAGGGACCTAATAGAGCTTCTCCGTAAAGTTCTTTGGCAAACGATTCTGCCAGCCCCTCTATAATTAAGTAATCCCCAACCGTTACGTTCCCATAATCCCAATTGAAATACGAAAAACGAATATTATGATGAAATTCATGTGCGATTACAGCAGGCAGTCTCGGTATGTTATATGAATTGGGGAATATTGAAACTTGAATAAATCCCGGAATTCCTCCGAATCCACAATACCCTCTATGTAACTCAAGCTTTTTTTGATTAGCCAGATACATCCCAAACCTTATTTCATCAGCATTTATTTTTAAGCGGTTTTGTTTGATAAATTCTACACAATGAGTTAAAGTGCCATATGCAATTTGAAGAGCTTGAATTTCTTTTAGATTCTCTAGTGCTTTTCTTCCGGTTTCCGTATCAAATATGCTCAGATAGCCCAGCATATTTGCAGCCATGATTACATCATATCCGTTAGGCTGCTTTGCCTTTAAGGGAACATTCATCTTTTTCCACATATCTTCAAAAGGTTTCATCATTGAATACCGATAATAATCTTCTCTATTTTCAATCATTGAAAATAACGTTTCGTATTGCCCAATTGTATCCTCGATAATGATTTTAATGGGTACCACCCTTTTTTTGGTTATCTATATAAATTGTAATGGCATCACTCATGAGCTTCGCCAACCCTTCACCATACCGGTCGATGTTCTTAGTGAAGCGTTTATCTTCAATATAGAGTTGACCTAATCCGTAAAAGGCATCAAAAGAATATTCACCAAAATTTTCATTGAGAAAATCAAACCACTCTTTGATAGCTGTTTGTACGTCTGGGGACTTGGGAGATTGGTTAATAAGGAGTGCAAATTTATTGAACATTGCAGTCCACTTATCAGATAAATCTTTTTGCTCACCATCAGTCATGTTTTTCAATCTAATATTTACCTTATCGACAGGTTGATCACCCCACCGTTTGCGAGCTTCTTGTTCATAAAGATTATGATTGAAGTTCATTCCCTCAAACCGCTCTTTGTTCGTCATGCAAATCTCTCCCATCATATGTTTGATTGATTTATCGATGGTTTCAATCATTTTATCGACTCTATTCCGTTTCTCAATCAACATTTTCTTTTGTAAAAGTAATGCCTCCCTCCGGTTAAATGAAGGACTATTAATGATTTCTTTAATCTCTTTTAAGGAGAAATCGAGCTCCTTGAAAAATAGTATCTGCTGCAGCTGTTCAAGATTCTCTTCAGAATAAAGCCGATAACCGGAATCGGTCGTTTCCTGAGGAGTCAATAATCCAATTTGATCGTAATGATGGAGAGTCCGTATGCTTACTCCAATCAGTTCAGCTACTTCTTTTACTTTCATACCCATCACGTTTGCCGCCTCCTTAATGGCTACTCTAAAGTATTACGCAGCGTAAGAGTCAATAGTTGGATAAAGATTTTTTGTATATAAAGGGAGAACATATGAGAATTTCATTGCTGAAATTAAAGAAAAAAAGCCGGGCGTGAAGCTCCGGCTTTTTTCTATTCAATAATGTGCTGGACCCGGCCGATTCGCCCGTCTTCAAGGCGGACCTTAATGCCGCGCGGGTGGAAGCTTGAGTTCGTCAAAATATCCTTCACGATTCCTCTTGTCAGCTTTCCTGAACGCTGATCGGCTTTCAGGACGATATCGACTTCAAGTCCTTTTCTGATGCTGCTTCGCTGCTGGCCGTTCATATGACACATCCGTTCTTCAGTCTTTTCACTTCATATCTTATCATATCGTGTTTTCGTCTTTTTATGAAGGACAGACAAATCAATCCTTCATAGCAAATAAAAAAAGACCGCTCTGTAAGGAGCAGTCTTTTATGACATAAACGAAAGCAAAATCGGGGCCGCGCACAGTGTCATAATCGCGGCGAGAATCATGGACACGCTTGAGATCGTTCCTGATACGGAGCTGAGCTCAAATGCTTTAGATGTTCCCGCTCCGTGCGCGCTGGTTCCGAGCAGCACGCCCCGGGCAATTTCGTTATCAATGCGGAAATAGCGGATGACCATCGGCCCGATGATCGTTCCCAATAAAGCCGTTAAAATGACGAAAACCGCTGTAACGGCCGGCATCCCGCCGATCATTTCTGAAACATTCATGGCAATCGGCGTCGTCACGGATCGCGGCACGAGACTGTCGACTAAGCTGCTGCCGAGATGGAACCATTTGGCGATAAAGGCCGTTGACAGAATGGCGATACATGAACCGACCGCTACGTTCAAAATAATTTCCACGGCGTATTTCTTTAAAATCGGGAAATATTTATAAAGCGGGATGGCGAACGCCACTGTTGCCGGCTGAAGCATATCGGTCAGCAGTCCGCCGCCGAGATTGTATGTCTGATACGGGACATTGACAAGAAGCAGCAGTACGACCAAAACAGCGGGCGTAATCAGAAGCGGCGACGTATACACCCGCGGAAAACGAGTGTAGAGTTTTTTCGCGCCCAAATATACTAAGACAGTTAAGAATAAACTTATGATTCCGATGAACACGTTTGTTTTTTCTCCTTTCTTTTTGCTATCAGCTGTGTAAGCGTACCTGTTGAAACCATCACGACAAATGTGCTGATGACGACGACAAGTAAAATGCTTACGCCGAATTTAGACATAATATCTCCGTATTCAATCACTCCGACGGCAGACGGGATGAAAAACAGCAGCAGCTCACCGAGGAGCCATGCTGCGCCAAGCTCAATCCATTCAAGTTTGATAATCTTGAAATGCAATAATGTGAAAAGAATCACAATCCCGATTATACTGCCGGGAATATTTATATGAAGAGCCGCCGTGACCCAATTGATCAGACGCGCAAATATAAACAGCAGAGCGATTTGAATAACGGTAAGCAGCAATTTTTTCATAATGATGCCTCCCTTATATTTATATTGTACAGAAGGTTTTCCTATAGGTAAAATACATATAAAGAATAATGTGTATTCCTTTTGTCTATAGAAAGGATGAAATGTAATGGATATCCGGCACTTAACGTATTTCTTGGAAGTGGCCCGTTTGAAAAGCTTTACGAAGGCTTCACAGTCGCTGTATGTTTCACAGCCGACAATCTCAAAAATGATTAAAAACCTGGAGACGGAGCTCGGCATTAAGCTGTTTTACCGCAATGGCCGGCAAGTTGAACTGACTGACGCCGGGCAGAGCATGTATGTGCAGGCGCAGGAAATCACAAAGTCATTCCAAAACCTGACTTCAGAGCTGAATGATATTATGGAAGTGAAGAAAGGGCACGTCCGCATCGGTCTTCCGCCGATGATCGGGTCCGGCTTTTTCCCGAGAGTGCTCGGTGACTTCCGCGTCACATATCCCGATGTGACGTTTCAGCTTGTTGAGGACGGCTCTATTAAAGTGCAGCAAGGGGTGGAGGACGGCTCGCTTGATATCGGGGTCGTCGTGCTTCCCGCGAATGAAGAAATTTTTCATACGTTCACAATCGTCAAGGAAACCCTTATGCTCGTCGTCCATCCGTCACATCGGCTCGCTGACGAGAAAGAATGCAGTCTTCACGAATTGAAAGAAGAGCCGTTCATATTTTTCAGGGAGGATTTTGTCCTTCATAATCGAATTATGACGGAATGCGTGAAAGCCGGATTCAGGCCGCACGTCATTTATGAAACGTCACAGTGGGACTTTATCAGCGAAATGGTATCGGCCAATCTCGGCATCGGCCTCTTGCCGGAAAGAATCTGCCGCGGTCTTGATCCTGACAAAGTCAGAACCATTCCGCTCGTTCATCCGGTCATTCCGTGGCATTTAGCCATCATTTGGCGGAAAGACCGCTATATGTCCTTTGCCGCCAGAGCCTGGCTGGAGCATACGAAATCGTATTTATGGAATCCGAAAAAGAGAAAAAAGGATGATTAAGCATGGATGCACAAACCGCAGCTCAACACTTGAGTAAAGTGCGGGATCAAAACCCGCTCGTTCACAGTATCACCAATAATGTCGTCACGAACTTCACCGCTAACGGACTGCTCGCGCTCGGCGCATCGCCCGTTATGGCTTATGCAATTGAGGAGGCCGCCGACATGGCGAAAATCGCAGGAGCGCTCGTCCTGAATATAGGCACCCTCAGTTCGGCGTCGGTTGAAGCTATGATCGCAGCCGGAAAATCGGCCAATGAAAACGGTGTTCCGGTCATTTTTGATCCGGTAGGCGCCGGCGCCACGCCGTTTCGGACGGCATCAGCCAGCAAGATCATACAGGAGGTCCGCTTGTCCGTCATTCGCGGAAATGCCGCGGAAATCGCCAATATTGCCGGCGCCCCTGATTGGAAGATAAAAGGCGTGGATGCGGGGGAAGCCGGAGGAGATGTGGTTCAGCTCGCTAAGACGGCTGCAAGCAGGATGAAGACGGTCATTGCGATTACCGGAAAAACCGACGTCATCTCGGACGGCACCGACACATACGCCGTACATAACGGTGATAAACTGCTGACGAAGGTGACGGGGGCGGGATGCCTGCTGACGTCTGTAATCGGAGCCTTCTGCGCAGCGGAGAAGGACGTTCTGCAAGCGGCCGTTTCAGCCGTTTCTGTATACGGAAGCGCCGCTCAGCTTGCCGCTCTGGACACCTCCCATAAGGGGCCGGGCAGCTTCCAGATTGAGCTTTTAAACAAGCTGGCAAGCATCTCAGAACAAGAAGCGGCCGAGCTTGCTGCAATTGAAAGGGTGACAGAAAAATGACGCGTATTTCTCGGGAAATGATGAAGGATATGTTATCGGTTTATTTTATTATGGGATCAAACAATACAAGCGCAGACCCCGTTTCCGTGGTGAAAAAAGCCATTGAGGGCGGCGCTACGCTTTTTCAATTTCGGGAAAAGGGGAGCTGTTCTTTAACAGGGGATGAACGTGTCCTGTTCGCGAAGCAGGTGCAGGATGTCTGCAGGCAGGCCGGGATTCCTTTCATCATTAATGATGATGTCGAATTGGCCTTGCGCCTTGAGGCGGACGGAGTGCATATCGGACAGGATGACGCAGACGCCGAAGAAACGAGAGCGGCAATCGGCGATATGATTCTCGGTGTGTCAGCACATAACGTCTCCGAGGTGAAGCGGGCGGAAGAAGCCGGAGCCGATTACGTCGGAATGGGCCCGGTCTATCCGACCGAAACAAAAAAAGATGCTGAAGCTGTGCAGGGCGTTACATTGATTGAAGAGGTGCGGCGTCAGGGCATCACCATTCCGATTGTAGGAATCGGCGGCATTACGGCTGACAACGCGGCGCCCGTCATTGAAGCGGGTGCAGACGGCGTCAGCATGATCAGCGCCATCAGCCAAGCCGAAGATCCAAAAGCGGCGGCGCGCAAGTTTTCAGAGGAAATTCAGCACTCCAAAGCAGGGCTGTCCCGATAGGGCGGCCCTTTTTCTGTGTGCGCAAAAAGGCAGTGACGGACTTGGAGAATATAAGCCGTATGTCAAGAACAGGGCAATCAGCTTGCAATATCGACCGAAGCGTTTGACGGCTCTATCGCTTCTCTTAAAGTGACGCCTGAACCAATCACCACCGGCGCCGAAGGCTCGAAAGCCCTCTATAAAACAGTGAAAAGCGCGCAGTGAGAGATCGTTTCGAGGTCACGGAAAAACTTAATGCGGAATTCAGCGAATTTGAAGTTTTGATGTCGAAATACAAAACGTGCGATCAATCGTATACGTCCTGTGATACATTAAGTACAGATCAAATCAGAGAGATAAGCACAAAGCTGACGGCCCTTTCTGAAACCATGTCGAAGATTGCCGATGTGCTTTAAAAGGAGTTAAGACACAGCATGAGCGATGAACATAACAAGGAAAAACAGATCCACAGACGGGATGTCCTGAAGTGGGGCGCCGTCGCGGGCGCCGCCGTTGCTGTCGGAGCGAGCGGCCTCGGAGGACTCGCGCCGCTCTTCAAACCGGCGGCCACCACTTCAAAGAAGAATGAGGAAAAAAGGGATCGTGATCAAATCGTTCCTTTTTACGGAAAGCACCAAGCAGGAATCACAACGGCGCATCAGACGTATGTGTATTTTGCGGCGCTTGATGTCATGTCAAGCGACAAAGCCGATGTCATCTCCCTTTTCAAACATTGGACAAGCCTGACGCAGCTGCTGACTTCAGGCGCCGTCCCGTCAGGCGAACAGAAAAATAAAGATATGCCTCCGCAGGATACCGGGGAGTCGCAGGATCTGGCACCGGCGAATTTGACCGTTACCTTCGGCTTCGGCCCCGGGTTTTTCGAGAAAGACGGGAAAGACCGCTTCGGACTGAAGGATAAAAAACCGAAGCACCTCGCCGATATTCCGCCGATGCCTAACGACAAGCTCGATAAGAAACAAGGCGGCGGTGATATCGTCATACAGGTCTGCGCGGATAATGAACAAACGGCGTTTCACGCGGTGCGCAACCTGATGAAACAGGCATCGGGGGTGTGCGAAGTCCGCTTTCTCAATAAAGGTTTCTTAAGCGGCGGGAAAAACGGAGAAACACCGCGCAACCTCTTCGGATTCAAAGACGGCACCGGCAACCAAAGCACGAAGGATGAAAACCTGATGAATTCGATCGTTTGGGTTCAATCAGGGGAGCCGGACTGGATGACGGGCGGCACGTACATGGCGTTTAGGAAAATTAAGATGTTTTTAGATATATGGGACCGTTCATCCTTGAAGGAACAAGAGGACACGTTCGGGCGGGTGAAAAGCTCGGGCGCGCCTTTCGGACAAAAAAAGGAAACCGATCCCGTGAAGCTGAATCAAATTCCCGCCGACTCGCATGTCAGCGTGGCAAAATCAACCGGCAGACAGATTCTGCGCCGGGCATTTTCCTATACGGACGGAATTGATCCGAAGACGGGCTATGTTGACGCAGGCCTGCTGTTTATCTGCTTTCAAAAAGACCCGGACCGCCAATTTGTCCCGATGCTGAAGGCTTTGGCGGCAAAGGATGCGCTGAATGAATACACACAAACGATCGGCTCTTCCTTATTCGCCTGTCCCGGCGGCTGTAAAAAAGGAGAATATATCGCCCAAAGGCTGCTGGAATCGTGACACCTTCCATATGGAGGGTGTTTTTAAAAAAACACTTGTAACTATATGTGTTACAGCTTAAAATGAATAGGAAAGGAGACTTACAATGACACTGCAGATTAAAGTATATTCTGATTATGTATGTCCGTTTTGCTTTGTCGGCAAAGCGGCGTTTGAAGAAGCAATCAAGGACAAGGACGTACAGGTGGAATGGATGCCGTTTGAATTGCGTCCGAGCCCCTCGCCGAAACTTGATCCGGTGAATGATCCCGCCAAGCGGCAGATGTGGAAAAACTCCATTGAGCCGATGGCGCAGTCGTTAGGCGTTGACATCACGTTCCCCCGCGTGTCACCGCATCCTTACACGGATTTGGCATTTGAAGGCTTTCATTTCGCAAAGGAACATGGGAAAGGAAGCGAATACCATACACGCGTTTTTCAGGCGTTCTTTCAGGAAGAACAAAATATCGGTGACGTTGGCGTGCTGACAAAGCTTGCGGAAGAAGCGGGACTTGACGGTGCTGCCTTCAAAGAGGCGCTTGAGACAAGAGCGTACAGACACGTACAGCAGGAAGCGCTCCGCCATGCTTATGAGGAAGCCGGCATTACGGCAGTGCCGACGTTTATCATCGGCGATGAGAGAATCCCTGGCGCGGCGGGAAAGGAAACCTTTGAACAAATCATTGAGCGGGAACTGAATAAACGTTAACCCGTAAAAAGCCCTCTCGATCAGCGAGAGGGCTTTGCCATATAGTGTTTGACAAATGTTTGTCTGTCCGCTTCATATGCCGCGACGTCAAATGAGTCGCCGCAAAAATGAAGGCACCAAGGGTCTTTTTGGCAGGCGACGCCGACTTGATAGCCGTGTTTTTGAAATTCAAGCGACTGTGATGTGTCATAAAAATGAAAGCCGCGAAACAAATCCTCCCGCCACTCCACGTCATATTGAGCCGCCATTAACAAGCCGTCAATGGCGTCAGCGGGCGTAAACAGGCCGTCTTCATCACCGTGCTCAAAGTCCAGCGGATGATAAGCATTCCCCCGGTATTCAATCACTTTTCCCATCCGCTCTCCGCTTTCCCACCAAATGCCGTTCGGCGGCAGGGTTTTGCAGCCGGCGACACCGAGAAGGCCGAGCTCCTGATGAGATTGAAAGATATGAAGCATGTCATGAAGGAAATGCTGATGAATGATAAAGGTATCCTGATGCAGATAAATTTTATATTTGGAGGGGTGTTTCAGCGCTTTGTTGTAGGACGAGGCCATGCTTGCTGAATCGTATATCGGCATGATATCAACGGAGTATGAAGGGGGGACGGTAAGCTGCATGATATGGCTTTTGCACCGGGAGTACAGCGACTCGTCATTCACACAGACGACAAACAGAAATGAATGTGAATCCATTACATGCTCCTCTCGGCCTCAATCACATATTGATAGGCCGATGCTTCTGTCATAAAGTCATGCCTTATGCCAAGCTGTACGCATACTTCGTGCAATGATGCGATGGCTTTGTGATAAGTGGGGTGATCAACGCGGATCGCCTCAATGCGTTTCACCTCATAACCGGCGGCTTTAAATAATGAAAGCATCTCTTCCCGGGTAAAAAAACGCAGGTGGGTCTGATCCATTAATCCGGCGTCACTGTAAGTCCATTTGCCGGCTAAAAGCTCCAGCACCACTGAGATGTGGCCGACATTCGGTATGCATGCAAGCACCGTGCCGTCTTTTTTTACATAAGGACGAAGCTTTTTCAGCACTGACCAGGGGTCGACAAGATGCTCAAGAACGTCCCCGAACAGCATGCAGTCGAATTGCTCTGATTCGTACGGAAGAATGGCGGATTCAATGTCGCCGCAAAGCACGTGGCTCAATTTGCTTTCCGCCTTTTTTGCGGCTTCGGGATACGCTTCAATGCCGTAAACCGTTATTCCGCGGTCTTCGATCGCCGCTCCTAAATTGCCTGTGCCGCAGCCGACATCAAGCACTGTCCGCCAGTTTTCGTCTATTTTGTTCAATAAATAAGGATTCAGGCCTTCGTAGTAGTTCTGTTGTTTTTCATCATAATAGGGATTCGTATCCATCTGTGTATCACCTCATAAATGGGCATATACACAAGATATGCAGCGGGGGGATCTCATATCACCATGTTTGGCTGTTCAATTGCGGAATGCGGACGGGAATGGTTGTCCGGTATACGGTTTGTTCTCTGATTCCCCTCTTATTGCGGATGTTCCTTTGAAAACTCGGGTGCGGGCGGACTGTGGCAGGTCATATAGTAAAAGGATCCGCCTGTAAATCTTACCGCTGGCGGATGGTGTTTTTCATTGGTGTTTTTTTCTTCACCGCTTTTTCAGTATTTAAGAAGCGCCTCACATCGTCAATGTGCAAACCCATGATTCTAGCCTCTTGAATTAACAATTGCCAATCTTGATCTATATCTTTCATTACATGAGTTTTCATAAGAACCTCCAATTGAAAAATTGATTTGCCCAGCTACAGCAGCCAATGTATAACAAATATCACACATAGTTGGCCGGTAATCCCAAATTGAAGATGAATTCACCTACCTATTCCCTAAGAAAATGACTGAAATAACCAAAATCCTTCAAGAATTCTTACATATAATAATAAACAAATAAATACTGACTGGATAGTATGCAAATAAAAATAAATCATATGACCTATTAACATATACCCTCAAAGCGTCGACTAGCATATTCTTTTTGCATAAAAAATACCGCAAAAGAATGATTCGGTGTAAGATAAAGTGAATGATCAAACAGCTGGGGTAAAAAATGAAAAAAAACAAATTTCAAATTAAGAGAGAAGAAACATTTGAAAGTTTTATTGACGCAGGCCTTCATCTCCTGATTGAAAGAGCTTACGATTCAGTCTCAATCGATGACATCAGTAAAGCGGCGGGTTTCAGCAAAGGCGCGTTTTACGTTCATTTTGAAAGCAAGGAAGATTTTCTGAAGCATTTATTAGACAGGCGTCAGATTAAAAAAAGGATCATCACCGGCTATCTCGACGAATTAGAAAAGCAAACCGCGCGGCCGTTGACGCTTTGTGAAGCTGCGGCAAGCGCGGCCAGCCTGTTGATGCGGTTTGTAAACAGCAAGCCTGCCTGGAATGTTGTGTCTTTTGCCGTTCATATGCCTACTTACAAAGTCGTCAGTGAATATGAAGCTTATATCCGTCTTTATAAGTTATGGATAGAAGAAAGCACCATGTACATAAATTGGCTCAAATCGAGAAATTTAATAGAAGACCATATAGATACCGAGCATACCGCTAAAATGATGTGCGCGCTCATCGACGGGATGATTAAGCAATCCAATGTGCTGGGAAGGCCGGTTACTTTCCGCAGCATGTTTGACGCGCTTTATGTTTTTGTCAGCGGCAGAAAATCAGGGTAACGTTCTTCTTGATTTGACAAAAGGTTTAGAAAAGTCTTTCAGAAAGCGAGGAACTGCCATGCGTTACAGAGAAATTATGATGTATATCATTATGGGGATATTCACGACCATCGTGAATATCGTCAGTTTTTACTTTCTGACGTCGGCATTTGAGATGGATTACAAGGCGGCGACTGTCGCTGCTTGGGTTCTGTCCGTTCTATTTGCATATGTCACGAATAAACTGTATGTATTTCAGCAAAAGACCGCGGGGATGCGGAGTCTGATGAAAGAATTGACGGCCTTTTTCAGCGTGCGGGTATTGTCTCTCGCCATCGATCTCGCCATGATGATTCTTCTGGTCAGTCAATTTCATATGAACGAAACGCTGGCGAAAATCGCCGATAACGTCATTATCGTAGTCGTCAACTATGCGGCCAGCAAGTGGATTGTCTTCAGAAAAGCGAAAGAAGAGGGCGTGTCATAACGGTTTCTTTCCGCGCCCCGGGGGAAAGTGTAATGGTGAAAGGGGATGCGTATGAAGCACAAAATAAAGAAAGCGTTTGCTGATGTATTCGGGGAATCGGAGGACCTGCGCATTTTCTTTGCGCCCGGCAGAGTGAATCTCATCGGAGAGCATACGGATTATAACGGGGGCCACGTCTTTCCGTGCGCGCTGACAATCGGTACATATGCAGCTGTCCGGGAGAGAGGGGACAGGCTCGTCAGAATGTACTCTCATAATTTTAAAGAAGCGGGCATAAAGGAATGCAGTCTCGATGATATCCGCTATCAAAAAGAGGACGGGTGGGCCAATTATCCGAAAGGGGTCATGGCGGAATGTCTCGGCAGCGGTTTTTCCCTTCCGCACGGCTTCGATATTGTGTTCTGGGGAAACATCCCGAACGGCGCGGGGCTGTCATCTTCGGCTTCGATTGAACTTGTCACGGCGGTCATTCTCAAGGAATGCCATGAGCTTGAGGCGGATATGCCCGACTTGGTGAAGCTCGCTCAGACGGCGGAAAATTCCTTTATCGGCGTCAGCTGCGGAATGATGGATCAATTCGCCATCGGAATGGGAAAGAAACATCATGCGATTCTGCTGAATTGCGGGACGCTCAGCTTTGAATATACAAAACTCGGGCTGTCGGGGCTGTCGATCGTTATTGCAAATACCAATAAAAAACGAACGCTTGCAGACTCAGGCTATAATACGAGGCTCAAGGAGTGCGGGGAGGCGCTTTGTGATCTTCAGAAGCATATTTCCGTTCAATCACTGGGAGAGCTGACCCCTTCCGTTTTTGACGCCCATGCGGAGCTGATTCAGAATGAAGTGAACAGACGCCGGGCGAAACACGCCGTCTATGAAAATTACCGCACAATAGAGGCCGCCGACATGTTCAGTAACAATCAGCTTCATCATATCGGTGAATTAATGAGGGATTCGCATCTCTCTTTACGCGATGACTACGAGGTGACGAGTCATGAGCTGGATACACTGGCTGAAGCGGCCTGGCGCCACGGCGGGGTGATCGGATCAAGGATGACGGGAGCCGGTTTCGGCGGCTGTACAGTCAGTATCGTCAAGGACGATGCGGTTTCGGATTTTATTGAAACGGCAGGGGCCCGCTATGAGGAGAAGACAGGGAGAAAAGCTGACTTTTACACGGCGGATGTCGGAGCCGGAGCGAGAGAACTAAAGGGGGATGACGATGGCAATTGAGCGGCACGTGGAACGTTTAATCCGGTACGGATTGCAAAAAGAGCTGATTTCCTATCTTGATATCGAATATACAAGAAACCGTTTATATGAAGCTTTGCATATCACCCATCCGGAGGTTTCAGAACAGAAAGAAAATGAATCGGCGGCATCATTGCCGGACATATTGTCCCCGATTTATGAATGGGCGGCAGAAACGGGCCGGATTGCAGCCGATACAGACACCTATCGCGACCTGCTGAGCGCGAAGATCATGGGCTGCTTTGCCCCGCAGCCGTCCGAGATTGTCCGTCGTTTTGAAGAAACAAAGGCGGTGCACGGGCCGGAGCAGGCGACAAAGGCGTTTTACCGATTTTCAGAGGATATGTATTATATCCGTTCGGACAGAATACAGCGGAATGTCGGGTGGACGGCTGAGACGGCTTACGGAAAGCTGGACATCACGATCAACCTTTCAAAACCGGAAAAAGATCCGAAAGCAATTGCCGCTGCCAAAGAGCAGCCTCAATCCGATTATCCGAGATGTGTTCTTTGTAAAGAAAATGTCGGGTACGAGGGGAGACCGGATCACCCGGCGCGTCAAAACCTTCGTGTCATTCCGGTAATTCTTGGCGATGAGCAGTGGTTTCTGCAATTTTCTCCGTATGTGTATTACCGGGAGCATTGCATCGTTTTGAAAGACCGGCACGAACCGATGAAGATCAGCAAAAAAACGTTTGACCGGCTGCTGTCGTTCGTCAGCCAGTATCCTCATTATTTTCTCGGTTCCAATGCTGACTTGCCGATTGTCGGCGGCAGTATTTTAAGCCACGACCATTTTCAGGGGGGCAATTATGAATTCCCGATGGCGCGGGCGGAGACAGAAAGCCGGTACAGGCTGCCTGACTATCCGAAAACGGTGTTGGGAATTGTGAAGTGGCCGATGTCGGTCATCCGCCTGCAAAGCGGGAGCGCGTCTGAGCTTTCCGGCGCGGCGGATGCCATCCTGCGGGCGTGGCGCGGTTATTCCGATGAGGCGGCTGATCTCCTCGCCTTTTCAGGAGAAACACCGCACAATACAATTACGCCGATTGCCCGGCGGAGAAACGGTTTATTCGAATTAGATCTCGTCCTCAGAAATAACCGCACCTCTGATGAGCATCCCCTGGGAATTTTTCATCCCCATCAGGAAGTTCATCACCTGAAAAAAGAAAATATCGGACTGATTGAGGTAATGGGGCTTGCGATTCTGCCGGGCCGCCTTGAACAAGAAATGAAATACACGGCTGAAGCGCTGTGCTCACCGGACCCGGAAGCGGTCTTAACGGCAGACCCTTCTGCAGCAAAGCATAAAGATTGGGCGCTCAGTGTGCTGCATAAGCGGAAGGTAACGAAAGAAAACGCGGAACAGATTCTGAAAGAGGAAATCGGCCATGCCTTTGCGCGGATACTGGAGCATGCCGGTGTCTTTAAACAGACAGAAGAAGGCAGAGCGGCTTTCCGGCGGTTTATCCGCCATTTGGGCGCTCTACCGGAAAAAAGCCTCATCCCATAAGGGACGAGGCTTTTTTTTATCCTCTGCTTCTGGCGATCAGGCTGAATAAGAATACCACGATCGCAGCTCCGATGATTGCCGGAATGATGGCAAAGCCGGCAAGGTGAGGACCCCATGTGCCGAGCAGTCCGTGCCCGATCCATGCGCCGATCAGACCGGCGATCATTGACCCGATGATTCCTCCGGGCATACTGCCTTTTACAAATAAACTTCCGATCCAGCCGATAATAATAGCGACAATCAGAGATACGATAAAACTCATAAATATCACTTCCTATTTTTTATTATTTATGCCTATATGTTTCCTTCGTTTTGTCCATATTAAACATATGAATGCGTTTTTTATAATGAACATACTCAAGGCGCGTTCCGGTCTTTTTTTTCACAATGCGTTGCGTTAAAATGGAAACCGTGTGAAAAGGTGTGAGCAAAGGAAAAAATATTTCTTTTGTAGAATGTTTAACAAAATGAAACTTTTTGTTGACCAGCGATTTTTATTATGGTAAACCTTTATTTGGTATTATTCGTTCTCACTATCTTTTTTCTCTATATATGCTAAATGATCTAAAACTTTTTATGTTTGATTTGCGCAAGTGGAAAAAGTTCATGCATTTTTTGACGATTTTGTGACATTAGGTCGAAAAAAAGATGAACTTTAGAAAAAAATAAAGCTAATAAGGGCAGATTTTGATAGCATAACAAGGTAGATAGAGAAAAGATTTTGAGAAAGTACATTTCAGATTCACTACATCAATAGGAAGGATGGTGATCTTCTTGTTCAGAGCATTTAAACCGTTACTTTTATTAGCGATGTTGGCTGTTGTTTTCGTACTGGGCGGATGCAGCGACATTTCCGTTTTAGATCCGAAAGGACCTGTAGCAGACCAGCAGAAAGATCTGATTCTCTTGTCAATCGGATTTATGCTGTTCATTGTCGGCGTCGTATTCGTACTATTTACAATCATTTTAGTGAAATACCGCGACCGCAAAGGCAAAGACAGCGGAAATTACAAGCCCGAGATGCACGGCAACACGTTCTTAGAAGTAGTCTGGACAGTGATCCCAATTTTAATTGTTATTGCACTTTCTGTGCCTACCGTACAGACGATATATTCGTTAGAAAAAGCGCCTGAAGCGACAAAGGATAAAGAGCCTCTTGTTGTTTATGCTACTTCGGTAGACTGGAAATGGGTATTCAGCTACCCAGAGCAGGATATTGAGACGGTTAACTACCTGAACATTCCTGTAGACCGTCCGGTTTTATTTAAAATTTCTTCAGCCGATTCAATGGCATCGCTATGGATTCCTCAGCTTGGGGGACAAAAATACGCGATGGCGGGAATGCTGATGGATCAATACTTACAGGCTGACAAAGTGGGAACATATGAAGGCCGCAACGCGAACTTCACCGGCGAACACTTTGCCGACCAGAAATTCAACGTAAAAGCTGTTACGCAAAAAGACTTTAACAGCTGGGTGAAAAAAGCCCAAAGCGATTCTCCAAAGCTAACGAAAGAGAAGTATGACGAACTGATGCTTCCGGAGAATGTCGGAAAATTAACGTTCTCTTCTACACACTTAAAATACGTTGACCACGGCCAAGATGCCGAATATGCGATGGAGGCGCGCAAACGCCTTGGCTACAAAGCCGTATCACCGCACTCTAAAACAGATCCGTGGGAAAATGTAAAGAAAAACGAATTTAAAGTATCCGACGATAAACAAGATTGAAATTGAACAAGAAAGGAGGAAGCCCGAATGAAATTGAGATGGGATGAATTTTTTGTAACAGGTGACCCATTAATTCTGGGCGCACAAGTTTCCATTGCGCTTTCCACTATTGCTATCATCGTTGTACTCACATACTTCAAAAAGTGGAAATGGCTCTGGTCTGAATGGCTTACGTCTGTAGACCATAAGAAACTTGGAATCATGTACATTATCTCTGCTGTTATCATGCTGTTCCGCGGCGGGGTCGACGGCTTGATGATGCGCGCCCAGTTAGCGCTTCCTAATAACAGTTTTTTAGACTCAAACCACTATAATGAGATCTTTACGACTCACGGTACGATCATGATTATCTTCATGGCGATGCCGTTTTTAATCGGTCTGATCAACGTTGTCGTACCTTTGCAGATCGGTGCGCGCGACGTAGCATTCCCTTACTTGAACAACCTGAGTTTCTGGACGTTCTTCGTAGGTGCGATGCTTTTCAATATTTCTTTCGTTATCGGAGGTTCTCCGAACGCAGGCTGGACGAGTTACATGCCGCTGGCAAGCAACGACATGAGTCCCGGGCCTGGTGAGAACTTCTACCTGCTCGGTCTTCAGATTGCCGGTATCGGTACGCTGATGACGGGTATCAACTTTATGGTGACGATCCTGAAAATGCGTACGAAAGGCATGACGCTGATGCGTATGCCGATGTTCACATGGACGACGCTGATTACAATGGTTATTATCGTATTCGCCTTCCCTGTTTTGACAGTGGCATTGGCGCTGTTATCATTTGACCGTTTGTTCGGCGCTCACTTTTTCACGCTGGAAGCCGGCGGTATGCCGATGCTTTGGGCTAACTTGTTCTGGATTTGGGGACACCCTGAAGTATATATCGTTATCTTACCGGCATTCGGTATTTTCTCTGAAATTATTTCAGCGTTTGCAAGAAAGCAGTTATTCGGTTACAAAGCGATGGTCGGCTCAATTATCGCCATTTCCGTCCTGAGTTTCCTTGTATGGACTCACCACTTCTTCACAATGGGGAACAGTGCGTCTGTTAACTCTTTCTTCTCGATTACAACGATGGCGATTTCGGTTCCGACCGGGGTTAAAATCTTTAACTGGCTCTTTACGATGTATAAAGGCCGAATCAGTTTTACAACACCGATGCTGTGGGCGCTTGCGTTCATCCCGAACTTCGTTATCGGCGGGGTAACAGGGGTTATGCTTGCGATGGCTGCAGCGGATTATCAATACCATAATACGTACTTCCTCGTATCTCACTTCCACTATGTGCTGATCGCGGGTACGGTATTTGCATGTTTCGCAGGATTTATTTTCTGGTATCCGAAAATGTTCGGCCACAAGCTGAACGAAAGAATCGGAAAATGGTTCTTCTGGATCTTTATGATCGGATTTAATGTATGTTTCTTCCCTCAATACTTCTTGGGGCTGCAAGGTATGCCTCGCCGTATTTACACTTACGGACCGAATGACGGATGGACTGCATTGAACTTTATTTCAACTGTCGGAGCCTTCATGATGGGTGTCGGATTCTTAATCCTTTGCTACAACATCTACTACAGCTTCCGCTACTCTACTCGCGAGATCAGCGGAGATTCATGGGGCGTGGGACGTACGCTTGAGTGGGCGACTTCATCTGCGATTCCGCCGCATTACAACTTTGCGGTGCTTCCTGAAGTGAAATCTCAAGATGCGTACCTGCAATTGAAAGAAGACAAAACGGATATTCATCCGGAAAGCAAGTTCAAGAAAATCCATATGCCGCACAACTCCGGAAGACCGCTTATTATGTCAGTGGCGTTCGGTATTGCAGGCTTCGGACTTGTATTTGAATGGTTCTGGATGGGCATTGTCGGCTTGATCGGCATTCTGCTTTGCATGGTGCTTCGTTCATTTGAATATGACAATGGCTACTATATACCTGTTGAAGAAATAAAAGAGACGGAAAGAAAGATTTCCGAATAAAGGAGGCGTGATTTATGGAACATGCAGAACACGGCAATTCTAACGCGCCTATGGAATATCAATCTGAAACCGGCAGACTCAATATTCTCGGGTTTTGGATCTTTTTAGGGGCAGAGATTGTGTTGTTCTCAACACTATTTGCAACCTTCTTCGTTCTTCAAAGAAGAACAGCAGGAGGAGTCTTACCGGCTGAATTATTTGAAGTGAAGCTTGTCATGATCATGACATTCCTGCTTCTGATCAGCAGTTTCACCTGCGGGATCGCTGTTCATGAAATGCGTCGCGGAAGTTTAAAAGGCGTCGTCATTTGGACGATCATTACGCTTCTTCTCGGCGCGGGCTTCGTCGGATGTGAGCTTAACGAGTTCATCCACTATGTACATGAAGGAGCATCTCTCGGTACAAGTGCTTTCTGGTCTGGATTCTTCGTCCTTCTGGGAACGCACGGAACGCACGTAACGATCGGTATCTTCTGGATTGCCGGCATCTTACTGCAATTGAAGAAACGCGGATTAACGCCGCAGACGTCTTCAAAAATCTTTATCTCAAGTTTATACTGGCACTTCTTAGACGTTGTTTGGATCTTCATCTTTACAGGCGTCTATCTCATCGGATTGGGGGGACTATAATATGGCAAACAAATCTGCTGAACACAGCCACTTTCCGTGGAAGCATATCGTAGGTTTTGCGTTGTCTATTATTCTGACCCTGCTGGCCCTTTGGGTTGCGGTATATACGGAATTAAGCCCATCAGCAAAACTCTGGATCATTTTCGGATTCGCATTTATCCAAGCCGGTCTTCAGCTTCTCATGTTCATGCACATGACAGAAAGCGAAAACGGCGGAATTCAAGTCGGAAACACGCTCTTCGGATTTTTCGGAGCGATTGTTATCATCCTTGGTTCCATCTGGATCTTTGCGGCGCACTACCATCACGGTGACCATATGGATGGAAACCCTCCTGGCGGTGCGAAGCAACATTCCGAACATCAGGAATAAAAAGAAACCCTCTTCGTTTATGCGAAGAGGGTTTTTTTGTGCCTTTATTGGCTTCTTCTCCGGCGCAGGCGCGGAAGGCCGTAAATGATAAAGGCGGCGATATGGGCAACGATGACGTTGGCGGCAAACAGGATGATCATGAGTGTGTGGCCGAGAGGGGATAGGCTGCTGGTTGCGTAAAAGTAGAAGAAAACCCACATGAGAATAATTGGCGGTATGGCCGAAAGAGCGACTTTTTTGTTATCCAGCCAGATAAAGAGGGGTGTTGCGCTTGCGACCAGTAAATAAGCAAAAAACATGTCCATCTTACATGTCTCCTTTCATTTTATGGGAGCGTTTCCAAAATGAAATACAGAGAATAAAATGTGTCTGTTTTGTGGTCGTTTTTTGAACATTTTGTTACAATTATTATACCATGTTTTCCAATTTTTGATACCGCTTTTTCGAGAAATGTATTACAACTATTGCCTCATTTTTGGATAGGTACAAGAAACCGGAAAGGCCAAATACCCTGTCACATTTCCGGACAATGGAATGGCGCAGGCTGTGAACCTTTGCTATGGTCAAAGAAACATGCACAGCAAGGGTGGTTTGAAGTGGACGTAAGGAAAGAAGATGTCACAGCGCCGGATGTCATTGCGCTTTTGCAGGATCATCTGAAGAGCATGACCATGCATTCTCCTCCGGAAAGTATACATGCGCTCAATGCGGACTGGCTGCGTCAGCCTGACGTTACGTTTTGGAGTGCGAGGGAAAACGGCATCCTGCTCGGCTGCGGCGCCTTAAAGGAGCTAAACAGCCGGCACGGTGAGATCAAATCAATGAAAACCTCTCCGCATCATGTCAGAAAAGGCGCAGCCAACCGGATCCTCCGCCATATGCTTGAAGAAGCAATGCGGCGGGGCTATCAGCGGATCAGCTTGGAAACCGGTTCTATGGAGGCTTTTCTCCCCGCCAGACGCCTGTATGAAAAAGCCGGGTTTCAATATTGTGATCCGTTTGCACATTATAAAGAGAACCCGAACAGCTTGTTTATGACGTTAAACATAAGCTGAAACCCCTTTTCTGACGAGAAGGGGTTTTTTATCGGAAAAGTTTCATCATGACCGAAACATTTCCTTTTCTGACACGTCATATGTCGTGTAGTCCCCAAACCGTAAAAAATAAAAAGGAAGCAACCTCATCATGTTTTCTTGAACGGTGTTCATGTATAATAAACAATAGTGACTTCCGATGAAAATGTAAGGCGGGATAGAATGAGTCGATATAAGAAACAGCAAAATCCCTATTATCAGGGGGATTTGATTTTTATATTTGGTGTGTTTTTAATAATTAGTGTTGCGGCGATTTATGCGGCCGGACAGTTCGGGCAGTACGGAAGTGATGCCTGGATGAGACAAATCGTCTTTTATGTCATCGGAGCCGGTCTCATGGTCAGTATCATGTATTTTGATTTAGAGCAGCTTGAAAAACTGAGTCTGTACGTATTGATTGCCGGCGTGCTGTCGCTGCTCCTTTTACGTGTGGCGCCGGAATCCATCGCGCCGATTAAAAACGGAGCGAAGAGCTGGTTTAAAATCGGCAGCTTCACTCTTCAACCTTCAGAGTTCACGAAAATAGGAATTATGATGATGGTCGCGTCCATTATATCGAAGGCGGGCCCGAAAGATCAAAGATCACTTCGGGAAGATGTGAATCTGCTCTTGAAAATTGCGGCATGGACGGTCATTCCGCTCGGGCTGATCGTTTTGCAGGATGCCGGAACGGGTGCGATCTGTCTGTTTATCGTTATGGTGATGGTGTTTATGTCGGGTGTAAACTGGAAGCTGATCACCATCATCGGCGGTTCGGCTGCGCTTGTGCTTGGCCTTTTCTTAGTTCTCGTGATTGAATTTCCCCATGTGGCGAATTCAATCGGCATTGCGGATTATCAAATTAACCGGATTACATCGTGGATGTCTGACTCCAGTGCGGCAACGACTCAGGCAGAGAGCGATAAAAGCTGGCAGGTGGATCAGGCCGTTATGGCGATCGGATCGGGCGGCATTACCGGAAACGGCGTTCATAATCTGAAGGTGTACGTACCTGAGGGACAGACCGACTTTATCTTTGCGATTTTGGGTGAAAGTTTTGGATTTTTAGGCTGCGCCATTGCGGTTGTCATGTTTTTCTTTTTAATTTACAGGCTTGTGGTGCTGATTGACCGCTTGCATGCGTTTAACCGATTTGGCGCGTTTTTTTGCGTAGGATTTACTGCACTTATCGTGATTCACACCTTCCAGAACATCGGGATGAATATCGGCATTATGCCGGTTACCGGTATTCCGCTGCTGTTTGTCAGTTATGGGGGGAGCTCGGTGCTTTCTACATTAATCAGCTTCGGGATCGTATATAACGCAAGTGTGCAGCTGACGAAATATAAAAGCTACTTGTTCAATTCTTAATGTGAGACGGCTCGTTTTTCGGGCTGTCTTTTTTTGTTTAGAGCATTTCGCTTTTGACATGATTCCCTTTCGGATATGATATATAAAGAAGGAGGCTTTTATATGAACAATACCATCGAAACCATACTTAATCATCGGTCGATCCGATCATTTACTGACGAGCTTCTGACAGCAGAAGAGATAGATACATTAGTGAAAAGCGCCCAGGCGGCGTCAACGTCCAGTTACGTGCAGGCTTACTCCATCATCGGCGTAACTGATAAGGAGAAAAAGCGGAAGCTGGCGGCACTGGCCGGAAACCAGCCTTACGTCGAAAATAACGGGCACTTGTTTGTGTTCTGCGCTGATTTGTACCGCCATAAAAAACTTGCTGAGGAAAAAGGCGAAAACATTACAGAGCTTCTTGAGAATACGGAAATGTTTATGGTCAGCGTCATTGATGCCGCACTTGCCGCACAAAACGTAAGTGTTGCCGCGGAATCAATGGGACTTGGCATTTGTTATATCGGAGGCATTCGAAATGAACTTGATCAGGTGACAGAAGTGCTTGGAACACCTGACCATGTGCTGCCGCTGTTCGGCTTGGTAGTCGGTCATCCCGCTCATCCGTCCGGTCAAAAGCCGCGCCTGCCGAAACAAGCCGTATATCATGAAAACACGTACGATACGAATGAAGAACACTTCCGCAGTTATATGAAGGAATATGATGAAACCATTTCCGCTTATTATGATAAACGGACAAACGGCAAGCGGGTTGAAACGTGGTCTGATCAAATCCTGCAGTTCATGAAACAAAAACCGAGAACCTATTTAAATCAATATGTAAAAGATAAAGGTTTTCAAAAGAATTAAGAAAAAACCTCTCCTGACCGGGAGAGGTTTTTTTATGTTTCACGTGTAACATATTTCGACAAAATGGAACAAGGTATATAAATGTTTATCATCAGGGATGCTTATAAGCATACAGAAAGAAAAAACGGCTTAGCAGTGGTACGATGTTGAGGAGGTGACAGTGATGATTTCATTAAGCATATTAGATCAATCTCCTGTATCAGAAGGGAGTTCCGCGGAAAGCGCGCTGCGGAATACAGTAAGACTGGCGCAGGAGGCGGAAAAGCTCGGATATAAGAGGTTTTGGGTGTCAGAGCATCATTTTTCAGAGCGGTTGGCGGGTTCAAGCCCTGAAGTGCTGATCAGCCATATTGCGGCGAAAACGAATGAGATTCGTGTAGGATCAGGCGGTGTCATGCTTCCGCATTACAGCGCATATAAGGTGGCGGAGAATTTCCGCGTGCTTGAAGGTTTGACGCCGGGCAGAATCGATCTCGGATTAGGGAGAGCGCCGGGCGGAATGCCGATCGCATCATGGGCGCTGAATGACGGCGGGAAGCGGAATGCTGATCAATATCCGCAGCAGATTCGTGAGCTGGCGATGTATTTGCATGATGCAGCCGATGACAATCACCGTTTTCCGAATCTGACCGCATCACCCCTTATTAAGACGGCGCCGGAAGTCTGGCTTCTCGGTTCATCGGGGGAAAGCGCGCTTCTGAGCGCAGAAACGGGAGCAGGCTATATGTTTGCCCACTTTATTAATGGAGAAGGCGGAGAAAGCACGACGGCACAATATAAGCGCAGATTTAAACCTTCCGCATTAGGAAAAGAATCAAAAACGGCCGTGGCGGTGTTTGTGCTGTGCGCGGATACGGAGGAGAAAGCGGAGGAACTCGCGGCTGTCATGGATTATACACTGCTTGCGGGTGAACAGGGGATTCCGCTTCACGGTGTACCGTCTTACGAAACCGTCCGCGGAAATACGTATACACCGTATGAACAAAGACGAATTGCCGATAATCGGAATCGAATGATCATCGGAACGAAGCTGCAAGTGAAAGAACAGATTCTGGCTCTCAGTAAAGCATACGGAACAGAAGAAGTGATGGCTGTGACCATTACTCATCATTTTGAAGATAAACTTCAGTCATACCGCCTGCTTCGAGAAGCTTTTGCCGAATGATCAGAAAGAAACCCTGCTGATGCTCCAGCAGGGTTGTTCGGTTATTCAATGATAAAAGGTTTTTCAGTCAGCACCTGGCTTGATTTCCCTTTGTTCGCGGCATAGGCCAGCATATAATATTCTCCTGCCGGCAGTGCGGTGTCACCATTGACTTTGCCGTTCCAGTCGAAATATTGATAGCCTTTATCCTGCTTTTTGTAAATGCCGGCTTGGCCGACAAAGTCAAGATTACTGTCATATACAAGGAAGGCAAGCTCTTCGGCTCCCGCCGGAAGATAGGTTTCAATTTGGTAGGTTCCCTGCGTTGTGCCGTCCTGCACGTCGATTGACGTCACGCGCGGATAGTCCGGCTCTTTTACAATCAGCAGCGTCGGCACTTTTGCGACTGTTTTTCCGCCTTCACGCACTGTGACGGTTCCCTCATAGGTGCCTGCCTTTACTTTTTTGGCATTGACCTTTACTTTGGCATTGACCTTTCCGGTTTGATGAGCGGGGATCACGACCCGGTCTGTGCCCGAAACGGTAATGCCCGTGCCGTCGAAAGAGTACTCGAGCTGATATGATTTTCTGATGGACGATTGGTTTTCAATTGTAAAGGTTTCTTTTTTCGTTTCATTGCCTTTGTCTTTCATAAACGTTCCGTAAGAATAACTTCCCGGGGCGACTAAGGAGTCTGCTTTGATCGCCTTCATGATTCTGATGCTTCCGGCGCCTTGCGCATTATGCGGGTATACGTCACCGTCCGCGTCCGTTAAGGTTTCCGCGGTGTTCATGAGAGCGGCTTTTATTTGTTCCGGGCTCCATTTCGGTTTGGCCTGCTTGATGACGGCAGCTGCGCCGGCTACATGCGGGGAAGCCATACTCGTTCCCTGCTTCGATCCGTAGCCGTACGGGTCGGCCGGATCATGGGTCGGAATGGTGCTGACGATGTTTACGCCGGGAGCGGAGACGTCAGGTTTAATCATCCACGTGTCCATAACCGGACCGCGTGACGAAAAGTCTGCCATTTGTTCAGTGAGCGATTTAGCCACGGATAAATTGAATGTCGCTTTTGTGCCGCCCGCTTTTAATTGGCTGACGAGTTTTTCGCCGTCTTCTGATGAAAGCTTAATCGTCGGCACTGACATGCCCGGTACGTTGGCTTCAATATCTCCCGGGGCATTGTTATACACAACCATACCGATCGCGCCCGCTTTTTTGGCGTTGTCGGCTTTATCCACAAAGGCGATGCTGCCCCGTTTGACGACAGCGACTTTTCCTTTCAGATCTTTGCCTTCAAAATCCTTTTGCTCGCCGATACCCGCCTCTATGAGCTCTGTTTCTTTTTTATTCAGTGCTTTTATGTCATCTTCTTTGTTGTAGCCCATTACTTTCGCTGAGGAATAGGAACCGAAGGAGACGGCGTACTCGTTCAGCGGCAGCTGGGTCGCTCCGACGGAGATGGCTTCTCTGGACGTTCCCGGAGAGCCGACGGTCCAATTGTTCGGCCCGCTGTTTCCGTTTGATGTAACGGCCGTGACGCCTTCTGACATCGCCCAGTCAAGCGCCGTGCTTGTCGCCCAGTCTGGGTTATTCACAGAATTGCCGAGAGAAAGGTTCATGACATCCGCTCCGTCCTGTACGGCGCGTTCGATGCCGGCGATGACGTTCTCTGTTGTTCCGCTTCCGCCCGGACCGAGCACACGGTAGGCAAGGAGTGTAGCATCCGGCGCGACGCCTTTAATCGTTCCGTTTGCCGCTACCGTGCCCGCGACATGGGTTCCGTGGTCAGTCGACGCGCCTCTCGGATCACCGGACGGCGTTTCTTCAGGATCGTAATCGTTATCCACAAAATCGTATCCTTTATATTGTCCGAAATTTTTCTTTAAGTCAGGGTGTTTATATTCGACACCGGTATCAATAATGGCAACCTTGACGCCTTTACCCGTATAGCCGAGCTTCCACGCGTCATTTGCCCCTATATAAGGCGCGCTGTCATCCATCTGCGGAGACACGGCATCCTTAGATAGGGTGATGTCTTTATCTTTGAGCTGATCGGTATGATAGGTGACATTCGGATAAACCGCTTTGACATCCTGATCACTCAGCAGTTTGGGGATTTCATTTGCCGGGAGTTTCATGGAGAAGCCGGAAAACACTTGCTCATATTCCCTGTTGATTTTTCCGTGTTTAATGGTTTTGAGCGCTTTCTTTTTCACTTTTGAGCGTTCGCTTTTCAGCTTGCTTTTTGTCTGTGCTTTGCCGAGTTCCTTTGCTTCCGCCAGTGACTTTTCCTTCAGCTCCACGATGACTGTCGTTTGTTTGCCGGTGGTCATATCAATGTCACCGAACACCTCAGCCTTCTCAAGATCAGGAGTTTGCGGTTTTGAAGCCGGCGCAGCCTGTGAACTTGTGGATAAGGTAAAGGATAAGACAAAAGCCGGAAGCAGATAACGGATGATTCCTTTTTTCAATCGTGTTTCCCCCTTTTTCTTTATCTAAATTAGAAATCTAGTATATATTTCTTGAAAATTCAAAATAATCCTTGTGACATATGACTCATTTATGGAAATTGGTCTGTGAATAAGGAGGGAGTTATACACAGAATCCTGTGTATAACTGAATAAATTTGTGTATATATATTGTTGGGAACGAATGTTCCTATACAAAATATAGACCGAGTTTGTGGATATGTGGATATACACTGTGTTTAAGCTGTGCTTAACCAAGGGATAAGGTGTGTATAACTTTTTTTATCGGCTTTTCCATTTTTCAGGTCATTTCCATCAGCTTTCAACAAAACTTCTGAAAACTAGTTTGTTTTTTCACTCATATTGTGACAAACAATTCGCCCGGCCGCGTCTATCATAGAGTCATAGGGTTGCTAGACCCGCTAGTTTTTAGCGGAGAAGGATCGGCCGCCTTTTCCGTTAAAGCGGAGAGAAAAACAGGCCTGCGAACAAGCTGTCTGTCAAAAAGAAGCGGAGGGATGATTTGCAATGAAACGTTTGCTAGTATCTTTACGGGTGTGGATGGTCTTTCTGATGAACTGGATGGCGCCGGGTAACGGAAGATATCCATTAGCCGCCGTGTACGGAAACCAAGCGGCTTATCATAAGAAAGCGAAGCGGACGGCTGGGGCTTTTTCGTTTGTGAGCCGTGTCCGATCGGCGGATTTGACCGATGAAACGAAATCGGCCCGCGGCAGGCTGGATAAAAACCGATGGATGCCTGTCCGCAAAGAATTGCCGAAACGGGAGCGCGCGGGTCCGGCACCTTTACATCATATGAAAAAGAGGGTACAATCCCACTAAACATATGAACGGGAGCGAACCTCTTGAGAATAGACAAAGTATTAAACAACAATGCGGCGTTAATAAAAGAAGACGGACGGGAAAAGATCGTAATGGGTCCCGGAATCGCTTTTCAAAAGAGAAAAAATGATGTGATTCAAAAGCATAAAATTGAAAAAATATTTGTCGTGCACGACGAAAATGAAAAGTTCAAACAAGTGTTAGAAACGCTTCCCGAAGAGCATATAGAGGCGGCTGAAGATATCATCAGCCATGCGGAGGGAGAGCTTGCGGCACCTTTGAACGATCACATCCACATTGCGCTGGCGGACCATTTATCCTTTGCGATCGAAAGGATTCAAAACGGCCTTCAGGTGCATAACCGATTGCTTCATGAAATTAAGGCGCTTTATAAAAAAGAATATGAGATCGGCCGCTGGGCGGTTGAACACGTGAAACAAACCCTCGGTATATCATTGCCTGATGATGAGGCGGGGTATATCGCGCTTCATATCCACACTGCCAAGGCGGATGCCAAAAGCATGTATTCGGCGATGAAGCATACAACCATGATCAAAGAAATGATCGAAAAGATCGAATCCTTTTTCGAACAGAAGGTGGATGAAGACAGTATTTCCTATCAGCGCCTCGTCACGCACTTGCGGTATGCGGTCAGCCGGTTGGACTCAAATGAAGCACTCCATTCCATGGACGAGGAGATGCTTTATTTCATCCAAAAAAAGTATCCGTTTGCTTATCGGTGTGCGCTTGAACTGGCGGCGTTTTTAAAAACTGAATATGATTTGGAACTGCCGGAATCCGAGGCCGGCTATATCACGCTGCATGTCCAGCGTCTGCAAAAAAACCCGGAATAACGCGTCTGTTTCGAGAAACAGACTTTTTTTTTGAAAACATATTGACGAAAGCGCTATCATGGAATAGAATGAAAGCGCATTAAAAAAACTGAATCCGGCGGGATTGTGACTGGTAATGCAGGCAAGACCTAAAATTTGCGTACATGAAAAAGGGATCATGCTGACCTTTTTCGTTGGCGAATTTTAGGTCTTTTTTGATTTTAGAAAGGGGGATACATAATGAATTATCAAGAAACGGCAAAACAGCTTATCAAACACATCGGAGGGAAATCAAATATCATCAGCGCGACACATTGCGCCACACGGCTCAGGCTCGTCATTCAAGATGAACAGAAGATCAGCCAGGCCGGCATTGAAGAGACAGAAGGAGTAAAAGGGGCTTTCAGCAGCTCGGGGCAATATCAGATTATATTCGGCACCGGCCTCGTGAATAAAGTGTATGACGCTTTTTCAAAAGAAGCCGATTTGGAGCGGGAGGATCGTGAGACACATCAGGACGCAGCGAAAAAAAAGCTGAATCCGGCCGCAAGATTTGCGAAAACACTGTCTAACATATTCGTTCCCATCATTCCGGCTATCGTGGCAAGCGGACTTTTAATGGGGCTGCTCGGCATGATGAAGGCTTTTCACTGGGTGTCTGAACAATCATCGCTGTTTAAGCTTCTAGACATGTTTTCAAGCGCGGCGTTTATCTTCCTGCCCGTATTCATCGGGTTCAGCGCGGCGAAAGAATTTGGCGGTAATGCCTTTCTCGGTGCCGTGCTCGGGGGAATTATGATCCATCCGGCGCTTTTGAATCCGTGGGGGCTTGCGGATGTACCGCCTGATTTTATGCAGCTCTTCGGCTTCGACATTGCGCTGCTCGGCTACCAAGGGACGGTCATCCCCGTACTGTTAGCCGTTTACATTATGAGCAAAGTGGAAAAGGGCACGAGAAAAATTGTGCCTCACGCATTCGATTTATTGGTCACGCCGTTTGTCACGGTGATTGTCACGGGATTTATCACCTTTATCGCAATCGGTCCGCTTGGCAGGGCGATCGGATCAGGCATTACCGTCTCGCTGACGTATGTGTATGATCATGCGGGCATTGTTGCCGGACTGCTTTTCGGAGGTCTTTATCCGCTTATTGTGCTTACCGGTGTGCATCACAGCTTTCATGCGATTGAGGCCGGCCTCATCGCTGATTTGGGCAGAAACTATATCCTTCCTATCTGGTCGATGGCGAATGTCGCTCAGGGCGCGGCGGGACTGGCTGTATTTTTCCTGACGAAAAAAGCGAAAATGAAAGAAATCGCTTTGCCTGCCGCCTTTTCCGCTTTTCTCGGCGTAACCGAACCAGTCATTTTCGGTGTGAACCTAAGATACCGCAAGCCGTTTATCGCGGGAATGATCGGCGGAGCGCTGGGAGGAGCCTATGTCGTGGTGACCGGTGTCGCCGCCAATGCCTACGGTCTGACCGGAATTCCGATGATTGCCATCACGGCTCCGCTCGGTTTAGGAAATCTAATAAACTATCTGATCGGAATGGGCATCGCCTCTGTCTCGGCGTTTATTGCCGCTTACATTATGGGAGCTAAAGAAAAGGAGGCCGTCAAATGAGGACACCGGATCAAGAGCTGCGCCTGCAGGCTGAGGAAGCGAAAAAGAAGCGGCAAGAAACAGCCGCGTCAGATCCATACCGCCAGAACTATCATATTATGCCGCCGGTCGGGCTTTTAAATGATCCGAACGGCGTGATCCAATGGAACGGCGTATATCACTTGTTTTTTCAATGGCAGCCATTTCATACGGGGCACGGCGCGAAATTTTGGGCGCATGTGACGACGAAGGATTTCGTTAATTGGAAAGAAGAAGAAATCGCGCTTGCGCCGGGTGAATGGTATGACAAAAACGGCTGTTATTCCGGAAGCGCCATCGAAAAAGACGGGCGGCTCTGCCTGATGTACACAGGCAATGTCCGTGACGGAGAAGGCAATCGGGAAACGTATCAATGCCTCGCCGTATCCGAAGACGGGATCGTATTTGAAAAAAAAGGAGTCGTCGCGCGTCTCCCGGAAGGCTATACCGCTCATTTCCGTGATCCGAAGGTTTGGAAGAAAGACGGAGCGTATTACATGGTGCTCGGCGCGCAGACAGAAAAGCTCACCGGAAGCGCTGTATTGTTCACATCAGAGAACTTGACGGATTGGACGTTTCTCGGTGCGATTGCGGGGGCGGACTCCGGCGGTCTCGGGTCATTCGGCTATATGTGGGAATGTCCCGACCTGTTTTCCCTTGACGGAACCGACGTGCTGCTCGTATGTCCGCAGGGGCTTGAAGCCGACGGGATAAAATATCATAACAGCCACCAGGCGGGCTATTTCCTCGGCAGGCTGCATACAGAGCCGCCAGAATTTAAGCACGGTGAATTTACAGAGCTTGACAGAGGATTTGATTTTTACGCGGCGCAGACGCTGGAAGATGATAAGGGACGGAGAATTCTGTTCGCGTGGATGGGCGTTCCGGATCAGCAGGAGGACAAACATCCGACACATGCGTATCACTGGATTCACTGCTTAACGATGCCGAGACAGCTGTCACTGTCCAACGGCAGAATCATACAGCGCCCGCTCCCGGAATTGAAATCGCGCCGCACGGATGAACAAAAGCGCCGTCTTCAATTGAATTGCTCGTCTGTAAGCCTTCCGGTGAAAGATGCGTCCCGGGCTGAAGTGCTGCTGGAGGACATCACTTGCGAATCCGGTTTTGAAATCTCAATTCGGGGCGCGGCCCGGTTTATATTTCATCAGGAAGAGGGGCTGGCTGTGCTGGAGCGCACCGATTTCAGCGGAGAAGAAAAAGAAACGAGAAGCTGCGCCGTCAGCGAGGTGCATTCCGTGCAGCTCTTTCTGGATGCATCCTCCATCGAATTGTTTTTGAATGATGGAGAAGAGGTATTCAGTGCCAGATATTTTCCTTTCCCGGGAAATGATGACGTAACCGTCACTTCGGTAGGAAAAACGGAAATAAATGGATCAATTTGGACACTTTTGTAGAAAATCGTTCTTTTTTCTTATGTGAAACCTATGCCATCTGTGCTATTCTTCAAACGAAAGACTATGATTCCAGGAATAAAAGGAGTTGTTTTCTCAGTTTTGAAAAATCAGAAGATGACGCCGAAACGTTTACTTGTCAAAGCCGCAGAGCAAGTGGAAGATAAGCGGGAAGAATATAAAGAAGTATTGCTTCAGCTGAATCGCATGCTCAAGAGAGCTGAGCCGCACAATGAATGGAGTGATCGGCTGATGCATACATATGAACAGATGAAGGAATATGCGCTGTTTGTGCAGTCTATTGAGATGTTTTTGCGGTCATCCGCGAAAAAAATGAAATAATCCCCCTCGATCATGAGGGGGATATTTATTTTATTTTCCGCTAAGACGCATCGCCGAATGTTTAGTCGGTCCGATGTATTGGTTCAGCGGGAAGGATTCTTTGATTGCCGCGGTGATAAATTCTTTTGCCGCATAGATGGCTTCCTTCACTTCAGCGCCTTTGGCCAGTTCTGCCGTCACGGCGGCGGAGAATGTGCATCCGGCTCCGTGCGTGTAAGGTGTATCAATCATTTCGCTTTCTAATACTTCCGCGGTTTCTCCGTCATACAGCACGTCGATCGCTTTTTCATGTTTCAATTTGCCTCCGCCTGTAATCAATACATATTTCGCGCCGAGTTCGTGAATTTTCTTGGCCGCTTCTTTCATGTCTTCCACCGTTTTTAATTCATCCATACCGCTCAGCTGGCTTGCTTCAAATAGGTTTGGCGTGATGACGGTTGCCAGAGGCGCCAATTGGGTGCGAAGCGCTTCGGCATGCTCCGGATACAGCACTTCGTTCGCTCCTTTGCAGACCATGACAGGATCGATAACGACATTCTTCAGCTGTTTTTCTTTAATCGTTTTCGCCGCAAGCTCGATGATCTCCACGGTAGGGAGCATTCCCGTTTTCATGGCGTCTGCGCCGATTCCGTCAACAATCGTCGCCAGCTGTGCGCGAATCGTATCAGCATCGATCGGAAATACTTGATGATCCCAGCTGTTCTCCGGGTCCATCGCTACGATCACGGTCAAAGCCGTCATTCCGTATACGTTTTTTTCTTGAAATGTTTTTAAATCGGCCTGAATTCCCGCGCCGCCGCTGGAATCAGAACCGGCAATAGTAAGTGCTTTGTGCATTGACATATCAATGGCCTCCATCAGTGTTTTATATCTCATTATAGTTAGATTTTCTCCCGATCACAATACGGAAGGCTTGGAGGAATGATTTGACAGCCGCGGGGGATGTGCGTACAATACCTACATAAGGTTACTAGGTAAGGGTGAGAAAATAAATGCTCAACAGGGAGCTTGTAAAGGGAAGCACGGTCATTCTGGTGCTGACGCTGCTGAATGAACGGCCCATGTACGGGTATGAACTTGTGAAAGAAATGGAGAAAAGAAGCGGGAATGAACTGCAAATGAAGGAAGGCACGCTGTACCCATCGCTTCATAAGCTTGAACGCCAAAGCTATATTTCTTCTTACTGGGAAAAGCAGACCAAAGGGCCGGACCGAAAATATTACCGGATCACCGATGAAGGAAAAAACATTCTAGCCGAACGGACGAAGGAATGGAATCTGTTCTCTGCTTTGATGGACCGGATGCTGAAGCGGGGCGGGCAGAATGGATAAAGACCTTTATGTGCAGGAAATCAGAAAAGGGCTGGAAGGCAAGGCCGGAAGCCGTGAATTATTAAAAGAAATCGAAAGTCATATTCATCATGCCATACGTGATCATCTGAAAAAAGGCAAAACCGAAAGCGAGGCGATGGCGCTTATTCTGCGGGAAGTGGGGACTCCGTCTGAGATTATCTCTGCTTTTCAAAAAGCTTCGGCGGTGCCCGCGCGGACTTTTATGCTCTTTTATCTGTTCTGCAACTGCGGTCTTTTTGTGATGGGGGCGATGATTACGATGATGCACGCGTGGGAGATTCATCCCGCTGTTGACGCGCTGTGGAAAGGGATTTCCGTGTCAGTATGGCTGATTATGATCGGTTATGTGCTGTATTGGTTCCAAATCGGCTATCAAGCTGGCAAGGAGTTCGGGGCTGGCGGCAAAAAGCTTGCTGAGCGGACGGTATGGGCTTCAATGGTGCCGAATCTATGTTTTATGTTTGTCTTTTTGTTCAATCTGGTTCCGGCTGGGCTGTTTCCTTCGGCGGTCACACCGAGTTTTGCGGCAGTATGCGCCGTTGTGACGGTATGTTTTCCGTTTTGCGGCAAAATAGGTTTTTACGCAGGCAGGCAGAGACTTGCCTGATCTTTTTCACTATATACATAGGGAATCTATATAGGGGTGTTAAAATGAGATTAGGTTCGTGGATGTACGGCGCGTGCGCCCAAATAGCCGTTACCGTATTTACCGTCTGCGGCTTGATTCTTGCATTGCCCGTTGGGAGTCTTTTTATTATGGTTCTGAATGGGATGCAAGACGCTATTTTTGTTGTTTTCAGTATTTTGCTTCTTCTATTGTTTTATGCGCTGGGATGGATTTGGGCCGTTTCGTTTGCGCGTGAGTGGAAGGTGAAACTTTTCGAGCTGCAGATCAGTTCGCTCATTCCGCTGGCGGGTATATTATACTTGTACATTGACAGCGGAGTGAGTATACCGGAACTGATTCATGATTGGCATGAGGATGGATGTGCGCTTGTCCCGCCGGCTTTTGTCTGCTTGTGCACATGCTATGCGATGGTGTTGGTGCCTGTTTATCAATCAAAACTTTGGAACGCCATGGAGGCGGGCAGACTTAATGCCAAGGCGGTATGCACTGTTTGGGGAGACCTTCTGATCATTCTCGTTTTGCTGGCGGGCATGACCTGGATTTGTTTCTGAATGGGCCGAAATCAAAAATCCCCCCTGATCTCTCCGCCGCTTTATGTTTTAATAGAACATGAGAAAAAGCAGAAGGAGCGGGTCATGAATATATCAATTGTCATAGTCACGTATAACCGGATTCCGGCTTTGTGTGAGCTGCTGGAGTCGATTTCCATGCAGACCATAAAGCCTTATGAAGTGATCATCGTAAATGATGCCGGGGAATCGGTCGAACAAGCGAAGCAGCTGTACAGCGATCTGCCGATTCAGATTATTGATTTAGAACAGAATGCCGGACATGTGGAAGCGCGGAACGCAGGTGTGAAAAAAGCGTCGGGTGATTGTATCATGCTGTGCGATGATGATGATTTCATTACGCCGGGCCATTTGGAAAGAATGGCGGCTGCACTTGCTGATGCGGATTTTGTCCATTCTGACGCGGAAATTGTGTCATTTGAAGAACGGGGCGGCACGAGATACCCTGTGTCACGAAAGCCGTTCGCCTATACGGCGGATTATGCGGATATGCGGGTGTTTTCCACGTACGTTCCGTCAGGCAGCATGTACAGGCGTTCTCTGCATGACACGTTAGGGTATTTTGATCCGGATGTCCATAATTATTGGGACTGGGACTTTTATTTGCGCGCCGCGAAACAGCACCGTGTGAAGCGTGTTCCTTGCGCGAGCGTCATATATGCGTTTTTTGAGGGAGGCGGCAATCAGTCCGCGGATCTCGGCGGCAAACGGAAGCGGTACTTAGACCGGTTAAGTGAAAAGCACGGGCTTGGGGAGCTCCCGACGAAAAACTTCGCGGTTCTTCTTGAAGAGCCGGACATGAAGAGGCGGGAGGCGCCGACTGACATTGTGTGGGACGGAAAGCCCGTCCATTCAAGACTGCACAGTTCATAAGGGGGGACGGACAGTTTGAAACAGCTTTTAAAGGACAGCTGGTGGAATCAGCTGAAAGATGAATTTGACAAACCGTATTATCAAGAGCTGAGAGAAATGCTGAAACAAGAATACAGCAGCCAAACGATTTATCCTGACAGCCATGATATTTTTAACGCCTTGCATTATACGCCCTATGAGGATGTAAAAGCGGTCATTCTCGGACAGGACCCGTATCACGGGCCAGGACAGGCGCACGGGCTTAGTTTTTCCGTTCAGCCCGGGGTCAGACAGCCGCCGTCTTTGAAAAATATTTTCATAGAGCTTCAGGACGATATCGGCTGCTCCGTACCGAACCACGGATCACTCGTCAGCTGGGCGAAGCAGGGAGTGCTTTTGTTAAACACAGTGCTTACGGTTCGCCGCGGTCAGGCCAATTCCCACAAAGGCAAGGGGTGGGAGCGGCTCACTGACCGCATCATTGATGTGGTGAATGAAAGAGAGAAGCCGATTGTCTTTATCCTGTGGGGGCGTCACGCGCAGATGAAAAAAGAGCGCATTGACACATCGAAACACATTATTATTGAATCGACTCATCCGAGCCCGTTTTCGGCAAGGAACGGTTTTTTCGGGAGCAGACCGTTTTCCCGTACAAACGCCGCCCTTGAAAAAATGGGGGAGCAGCCGATCGATTGGTGCCTCCCCGACCTGCCGCAATAAACGTTTTTTTTGAGGCGCTTCCGCCCGGCGGAAGCGTCTTTTTTGACGTTCCGGGCGGTATGCCGTCAGAAAAAATAACAAACTCAATTCTGCGATTCACTCAGAAATTTGATAAAATGCAGGAAGAAGACAAATTACTGCTGGAGGATTTACTCATGAACATACATATCTCTGCTTTGATTCAGAAGATGGAAGAAGAACTGAGGCAGGCGAAAACGGCGACCCGCACCGAGGAAGTCAAAATGCACGCAGCCGCCATCCGCTCTCTGTGTGATGTCGTGCTCGGCACTCAGACGCACACCGCTCCGGCGCCTGTGCAGAATCCGATTCCGAAAGCGGCGCCGAAACCTTCCGCGTCTCCTTCGACAGACCCGCTGCTGCTTGAAAAAATGATGGGCAGCGCCGGACTGAACCAATATCAGAAAAAAGCGAAAGACGAACGTGAGGAAGACGGAAACGGGGATTCCATTTTCGATTTTTAACAGGAGAGGTTGATTGACTTGAAACTGATACTCGGGGGTTTGCAATGGACGGCATTTATGATTGCGGCTGCGATTGTAGTTCCTGTCGCCATCGCACAATCATTTCACTTGAACCATGCCGATTCTGCCGCATTGATTCAGAGCACATTTTTTGTGCTTGGCGTCGCCGCGGTCATCCAATGTCTCCAGGGACATCGTCTGCCGATTAATGAAAGCCCGGCAGGCTTATGGTGGGGCGTATACACGATTTACGGCGGACTGACGGGCACGGTGTTCGCGACATTCGGCGAGACGCTGCGGGCGCTGCAGGGGGCGCTGTTATTAAGCGCTGTCTTTTTCTTTTTGTTCAGCCTTTTTAAAGTGATTGAACGGCTGGCCGTGCTGTTTACGCCGGTTGTGACCGGTGTGTATCTGCTGCTGTTGGTCATGCAGCTGAGTCAGCCGATTGTGAAAGGCCTTTTGGGCATCGGCTATTTAAAAAACAGCGTCGACGGCCTTGTATTCGGGCTCGCCATGGTTGTGACGGCGGCGATGTTCATCATGTCCCGATCGAATGTTACGTTCTTAAGACAGTATGCGATTCTCCTTTCGCTTGCCGGCGGATGGATCTTATTCGCCGTCTTCGGCGCAGCCAAACCGATTCAAATACCGGACCGCCTAATTCAGCTGCCGGCTCTTTTTCCGTTTGGAAAACCCGTGTTTGACAGCGGCCTGATCATTACGTCACTCTTCATTACCGTGCTTTTGATTGTCAACATGCTCGCGAGCATCCGGGTTGTAGAAGCGGCGGTGAAAAAATTCGGCGGCACCGTTGGGAAGCGGCGTGAGCGTCCGGCTGGGTTTGCGGCTTCGATCAGCCACCTTTTGAGCGGGCTGTCAGGGGGCATTGCGCCTGTACCGATTTCAGGGGCGGCCGGTTTTATTGAGACGACGAAGCTTCCTTCGAAAAAGCCGTTTCTTTTGGGAAGTGTATTTGTCATGATCATCAGTATGATCCCGCTATTTATGAATGCGTTTGCGAGTCTGCCCTCACCGGTCGGCTTTGCGGTAAACTTCGTCGTTTTCTCCACGATGGCGGGTCTTGCCTTTACGGAGTTTGACTCTTATGAGAAAGCGGAGCAAAAACGAATCCGCTCCATTATCGGTCTGGCGCTCCTGACGGGGGTCGGCGTAATGTTTGTGCCGGAGAGCGCGTTATCAGGGATGCACCCGATCCTGATTTCGCTCTTAAGCAACGGCCTTGTGCTCGGGACGCTGCTGGCGATAGCGATTGACCGAATCCAGCTTATCAAAAAGAAAAAATCCGACAATCTCGTGTCATCGGATGACGGACGTTGAATTTTGCCGATGTTGGGTTATGATTGAATTGGAAACTTTAACGAAAAGGCGGGAGAAAAATAGATGAAAGTGTTTATTATTCTTGGTGCGATTAACGCTTTATTGGCCGTGGCGCTGGGCGCTTTCGGCGCGCATGGGCTTGAAGGGAAAATCCCCGATAAATATTTGCAGGTGTGGCACACAGGCGTGCAATATCATATGTATCACGCGCTCGGTCTTCTGGCTGTCGCGTTTTTGGCCGAAAAGCTCTCTGGCGCAGGCAGTGTTTCTGTTGCGGGCTGGCTGATGTTTGCGGGCATCGTTCTGTTTTCAGGAAGCCTGTACGTATTGAGCGTGACGCAGATTTCTATTCTCGGCGCGATTACACCGCTCGGCGGCGTGGCGTTTATCATCTCTTGGATTATGATTATCGTCGCGGCCGTCAAATATTTATAAAGAAAAAAAGCCAATCCTCTGTCAAGTGAGCGATTGGCTTTTTGATTTATCTCGGAGAATAAGAAGACATGGAGTACGGATAAGTATAAGCGATTTCCTCATCAAACGTGATGTAATCAAGGTAAATGGTCAGAAGCAGATAGCGGGTGCCCGTTTTCGGATCGCTGATGATGATATGGTCACGTCCCGCCGCCTGAATCACACCGCGGAAAATCTTTGAATTCCATTCTTTGCTGTTTTCAAATGTCATATAAATCGTCGCCGTTTTGCCCCGGTTCAACCGCAGAATATTTTCAATGTATGACTCTTCAATCGGCAGCATGCCGGGAACGTTTTGTGACGATGATGGACCTGACGGAATCTGAAAGCTGCCGCCGCCCTGCTGCTGCGGCTGGCCGGGGAACCCCCCGCCGAAGCCCTGCTGGCCCTGCTGCTGCGGCTGGCCGGGAAACCCCCCGCCGAAGCCCTGCTGGCCTTGCTGCATCGGCATTGTCATTTGCTGCTGCATCGGCATCATTTGCGATCCTTGGCCGCCCTGAGGCTGCGGATAAGGATTAGGCCCGAGCTGCGGCTGGTATCCTTGCATATCCATTCCCATCCCCATCCCTTGCATTTGCTGATATTGATTCTTTTTCGGTTTCATATTGTTCCTCCTTTGATGAAAACCTCTTCATGCTGAAACCTCCTGACAAGTATCAGACAGCCGACAGAGAAGCTGCTGTTTTTATCTATTCCACCATATGAGCCCGCAGAAAGATTTATGCGAAAAAAGAAAATACGCTCCAATGAGTCCGGACATCAGAGCCGGTTTTTTTTGTGCGCGCAATGCTGACTTTTCACATAATAGTCTGTATTCCTATCGCATCTTCCGCATAAGGAACATATGATAGCGGTAGTTTCAGGTGCGAAAAGGGGGTGACGAGTTGCCTAAAGTGTCAGTGATCATGACGAGCTATAACAAAAGTGACTATGTGGCCCGCTCTATTAAAAGTATTCTGTCTCAGACGTTTACGGACTTTGAGCTGTTCATTATGGATGACAACTCAAATGAAGCGACATTGGCGGAAATACGTCCTTTTCTCACGGATGACCGCGTCCGGTTTTATCAAAGCGATGTATCGGGCGTCAAAGAAAGAACGGAAAAAACACGCTACGCCGCCTTGATTAATCAGGCAATAGAAATGGCGGAGGGCGAGTACGTGACGTATGCGACCGACGACAACACGTATGTGCCGGAACGGCTTGAGAAAATGGTGAAAGAGCTTGATGAAGACCCGGAAAAAGCCGTCGTGTATTCAAGTTCCAAAACCTATCATCTGAATCAGCGGAAAGAGACGGTGAAGGAGACGGCCAGGCCCGCCGAACGGATCGTGTGGAACGCGCCGTGCGCCATTGACCATTGTTCTGTCATGCACCGGTTTTCCGTGCTGGAACAGGTCAAATCGGCATTCGGTTCCTATTGGGATGAAAGCCCCGCGTTTTACCGGATCGGTGACGCCCGTTTCTTCTGGAGAGTGAATCATTTTTATCCGTTTTACCCGATTTCTGAGGAGCTTGATATCAATTATATTACCGATCAATCCATCCATTATCAGCTTTTCGCGGCGGAGAAAAACGAGTTTGTGAACAGCCTTCCGCAGCAGACCACGTGCCGGGAGCTGAGGGAATCATTAAAAAAGCTTGGAAAGGGGTGAGGGCTTGTCGGCATACTTAGCGAATTATTGGGTGCTGTACCGGCAGTATATTGACCTTTTTCAGTCACTTCGCTACAAAGACATCCCGCTCGCATTGATCAGTAATTTTTATCAATATATCAGTCCGGCGCTTCGGGAGAGCATGGAGCAGAACCCAGAGCTTTTCGGTCCGGCTGATCAGCATATTCCTGAAGCCGGTATACAGCCATATTATGATCAAAAAAGGCAAAACATTAAGAAAACAGATGAGAAACCGGTAAACGGAAAAGTCATTCTGCATTTCGATCATATTCGGTTCACCGAGAGAAACTACCGGCAGTTTGATCCGGCAAAAACAGCGGTACTGGCCAGATGGAGTCTGCCTGACCATTACGGGCTGCCCGTTATCTGCAAATTGGAGCTGACGGGAATGGGGCAAAAAGGGAACCCCGTCCCTTATATTGAAAAAGCCCATTCCATTTTGAAAGAGCTTCACAGCCATCCCGCTTTCGGAAACAGAGAATTTCAGGAACGTTTGTATAAAGACATTCCATTATTTATTGAAGCGATTGACGCCGTTGATATTTTGTTTACGGCCGAGAAGATTTCCGCCGTTGTAGTCGGCACGACGGAGGATATTTACAGCCGTGTGCTGGCGCTGATGTCCGCGAAAAAAAACGCCGTCAGCATCTGTCTGCAGCACGGAGCGCTCATGGGAGATGAAGCGTTTCTGCCCGTATTTACGGACTATCAGGCAGTATTCGGGGCTTATGAAGCGGAGTGGTATAAAGCAAAAGGCTGCAGGGATGAACAAATCATCATCACGGGGCATCCCCGTTTCGACGAGATTTTCTCAAGAGAGCCGATAGATCAAGACACGTTTTACCGCAAACTTTCTTTTCTCCCGTCACAGCGGACGGTGCTGATCGCCACGCAGCCGTTTTCTGATGAATTTTATACGGGCGTGCTTGAAGAGCTTGCCGGCCAAAAGAACATGCAGCTCATTATTAAACCGCATCCGTGGGAAATCGGCAAAAACAAGCTGGATGCTTACAATCAGGTGCTGCGGAAATATAAAGCAGGCAAAATCATCAAAAAAGAGATGGAGCTGTATGATATTCTACCGTATGTTGACGCTGCGGTGACACAGACATCAACGGTCGGTCTTGAAGCGATGCTGTTTCAAAAGCCCGTGCTGATCGGAAAATCAGCGGGAACCCGCCGATACCCTTATTATCATTCACTTGGAGAATTTGTTTTTGAGGACCCGCAGGCACTTGCTCAGGAATTAATCCGGATATGCGAAAGCCCCGCGGAATATCAAAAAGCGGAACAGGCGCGCCGTGCTTTTGTCGCCGCGAACTACCCGGTTCAGGATTCGCTTGCCGCTTTATGCCAAGTGCTTCAGGAAAAAACCGGAGTCAGCTTCAGACGGGTTGACCCTTCATAAAAAAGATAGGAGCGCAAAGAAAATGGTGCAAAAAAGATCAGCTTTTCTTCCTTATTCATTGCCCATGATCGGGAAGGACGAAATTCAGGAGGTTATTGATACGCTTGAATCGGGCTGGCTTTCAAAGGGACCGAAAGTAGAGGCGTTTGAAAAAGCCTTTGCCAACTGGACGGGGGCAAAGCACGCGATCGCGCTGAACTCATGTACCGCCGCTTTGTTTTTGGCCCTGAAAGCGAAAGGAATCGGTCCCGGTGACGAGGTCATCACGTCTGCCGTGACATTCAGTTCAACAGCCAATACAATCGTGCACACAGGCGCCGTTCCGGTGTTTGTTGACATCGATCCGCTTACGCTGAATGCGGACCCTAAAAACATTGAGGCGGCCGTCACCCCGCGGACAAAGGCGATTGTACCCGTTCA
The DNA here is from genome assembly GCF_011800725.1 of Bacillus sp. EKM208B. NCBI lineage: Bacteria > Bacillati > Bacillota > Bacilli > Caryophanales > Bacillaceae > Bacillus > Bacillus sp. EKM208B. The sequence goes on from NZ_JAANHO010000001.1 coordinate 318,203, forward strand.
TTTCGCCGGCCAGTCGTGTGATATGGATCAGATTCTGGCCATTGCCGAAAAGCATCAGTTATTTGTCTTAGAGGATGCCGCACATGCCGTGTATACCACTTATAAACAGAAAATGATCGGATCAATCGGTGATGCGACGGCATTCAGCTTCTACGCGACAAAAAACCTGGCAACCGGTGAAGGCGGCATGCTGACGACGGACGATGACGGGCTTGCCGATCAGATCAGGGTGCTCAGCCTTCACGGCATGAGCAAAGGCGCGTGGAACCGCTATTCTTCAAACGGAAGCTGGTACTACGAGGTCGAAACGCCCGGCTATAAAATGAATATGTTTGATCTTCAGGCAGCGCTTGGGCTTCATCAGCTGAAACGGATTGACAGCATGCAGCAAAGAAGAGCCGACATTGCGAGCCGCTACCAGGACGCCTTCAGACACATGAAAGGGCTGACCATCCCGCATGTCAGTGATGACGGACGGCATGCATGGCATCTGTATGTTCTTCAAATAGAGGAGCAGGAGGCCGGGGTCAGCCGGAACGATCTGATTTCCGCTTTAAAAGACCAATATCATATCGGCACAAGTGTTCATTTTATTCCGGTTCCGTTCCATCCGTATTATCAAAAAACGTACGGATATAAGGAAACTGACTTTCCGGCCGCGGCAGCGTATTATCACCGCACCGTGTCACTCCCTCTTTATCCGTCAATGACAGATGACGACGTTGAATACGTCATTGCAGCCGTTACGGATATCGTCAAAGGGGCTGATTAGGTGTACAGACTGAGGGAAAATCTTGCTCAGGACATGATTCATGCCTTCCTGCATCAGAAGGGCATCCAGCCGGAAGCCTATGAATCGTCGCTCTGTTTATTGGAAGAAAACAGCCTTCAAGGCGTGATTTTATATGAAAACTCTTCGTGGGAAAGTCAATTGTTCCGAAAAAATATCATCAATGTGAAGCTTGCAGCCGCAAACAGCACCGGACAGCTCAAAAGGCTGTTTCAGGAATTTTACGCGGCAAGGCGGGCGGCAGGCACTGATTTTATATTTATTAAAATACCGGCTGAAGATATCGGGGCGATGCAGGTCGTTCAGCAGCTTCCGAACGCTTATTTTGTAGGGAGTCTGCTCAAGCTCGTCAGCCCGGTGCGTGTATATAACAGCACGCCGCCGTTTGAGATTACAGAAGCCGGACCCGGCGACATGGAAGCGATCAGCCGGCTGGCCCGCGACGCCTTTACAAAAAGCAGGTATTACCAAGATCCCCGCCTCAGCTATGAAAGTGCGAACCGCCTGTTTGAAGAGTGGGCGCGGAATAACGCGGGAGGCAGAGCTTCGTTACAATTCGCCGCCACATATAAGGGAGAGACCGTGGGCTTTGTTCAGGGGCTGTCTAAAGGCGATGAATTCGTCCTTGATCTGATGGCGGTAAAGCCAGGCTTTGAAGGAAAAGGAGCGGGATTCCATTTAGCGGCGCACGTGATTGAACAATCATTGCGCTTTCAGCATAAGACTGTATCAGCGGGAACGCAGCTCCACAATGTAAGAGCCATCCGCCTGTATGAAAGAATGGGATTTAAAGCGGATGCGTCCTATTACTACTATCATGTGTGGCCCGGGAAGGAGGCGGACTGATGGCATCATGCAAAATCGGAACGAAGTCAATCGGCGAAGGTTCGCCCGTATTCATCATCGCCGAAGCCGGAATTAATCATGACGGAAAACTGAGCCAGGCGTTTGAATTGATAGATGCGGCCAGTGAGGCCGGCGCGGACGCGGTCAAGTTCCAAATGTTTCAGGCTGACAAAATGTATCAGAAAGACCCCGGCTTGTACAAAACCGCTGCGGGAAAAAACGTCTCTATTTTTTCTTTGGTGCAATCAATGGAAATGCCCGCCGAGTGGATCGAACCGCTGCTTGAATATTGTAAGAAAAAAGGCGTGCTGTTTTTAAGTACGGTATGTGACGAAGGCTCTGCCGACTTACTGTATGCGACTTCCCCTTCAGCCTTTAAAATCGCCTCCTACGAGCTGAATCATCTGCCGTTATTGAAATATGTCGCGGGGCTGAAGACCCCGATTATTTTTTCCACCGCGGGCGCTGATATTTCAGATATTCAGGAGGCTTATCAAACCATTACCGGCGAGGGGAACACAGAAATTGCGATCATGCATTGTGTGGCGAAATATCCCGCGCCGCCTGAATACAGCAATCTGAGCGTCATTCCCATGCTTGCCGCCGCATTCCCGGATGCAGTGATCGGTTTCTCCGATCACAGCGCCCATCCGTATGATGTGCCGTGCGCGGCTGTCAGGCTCGGAGCGAAACTGATTGAAAAGCATTTTACGATCGATAAAAACCTGCCCGGTGCCGATCACTCCTTCGCCCTCAATCCGGATGAATTAAAAGAAATGGTTGCGGCGATCCGCTCAGTTGAAGCGGAACTGCGGCAGGGGCTTCACGCTCCGGTGCCGGAAGTGCTGTCGGGAAGTTCTCATAAAACGACGACACCGATTGAAGGGGATATCAGAAGGTTCGCTTACAGAGGCATTTTTTCAACAGCGCCGATTCAAAAAGGCGAATATTTTACGGCGGAAAACCTTGCCGTCCTTCGTCCCGGCCAAAAACCGCAGGGGCTTCACCCGAGATATTTTGAGCTTTTAACTGACGGGGCGCGTGCGGTCAGGGATATCCCCGCCGACACGGGCATCACTTGGGATGACCTTTTGACGAAAGGCAGCCCATATGATGACTGACATTTTGTTTATCATTCAGGCGCGGATGGGAAGCGGGCGTCTTCCCGGCAAAGTGCTGAAACCGATCGGCGGGTATACGATCCTCGATATGATTGTCAAAAGGGTTCGGCAAAGCGAGTATTATGATCAATCGCGGGATAATCTGATCGTCGCCTCGTCTGACAGCAAGACCGACGACATTCTGTCTGCGCACTGCCTCAGCAAGAACTACCGTGTGCACCGCGGCAGCGAGCAGCGCGTGCTTGACCGGTTTGCACAAGTCATCGAACGAGTAAAACCGGACATCGCAGTCAGACTGACGGGGGATAACCCGTTTGTCGACCCTTCGCTGCTTGATTTTCTGATTCAATCGCATTTAGATCAGCACGCAGACTACACGTATATCTGCGGTACACCGCTCGGCATCGGCGGCGAGGCGGTAAACGCGCGTCTTTTAACGGAGATCAATGCGGACAAAACGCTGGCGGACAAATATCAGGAGCATGTCACGCTGTTAATAAGAGAATCTCCTGAGAAGTACCGGCTTCTCTTTCCTGAGCCCCCGCAGGAACTCCGGGCTCCTCACTTGCGGATGACCGTCGATACCGAAGAGGACTACAGGCTGGCCCGCGAGCTGTACGTAAAAGCGGGCTCGCGTCCTGATATTCCGGCAAGAGAATTGATCCATCTGCTGAATAGTGATCCGGAGCTCAGGGCCATTAATCAAATGATCCGGCAAAAAGAGGCTGATTAGCATGCGGGTTTTGATTTTCGCGGACGGGGGCCGTGACATCGGCATGGGGCACGCGGTCCGGATGAAGCTGCTTGCCGGTGCCATTAAGAACAATTGCTCAATAACGTTCTACACAAATAAAGAGGCTTTTTCTTATCTGTCATCTGATCAATGGGAAGTGATCATCAAGCCTGTCAAGGGACAGAAGGAATTTATTGTCCGGGAAATAAACAGGCAGGCTCCTGACCTTCTCATATTCGATCTGCTCGATATGCCGTGTGACTGGTTAGAGGAAATCAAAAAGCATTCATCGGCACGTATCGTTTTATTTGAAGAAAAACGGGAACATGTCATTCATTTATGCGATGCCGTTATAAACGGCATTTACGGAGGGCTGAAAAGCCGGACGGTTCAAATGGGCGGCGCCGTTGTATATGAAGGCCCGGAATATATCATTCTTCATCCGGGTTTTGAAAAAGCAAAGCAGCTCTATCAGCTGAGAAAAGAATGCCGGACCATATTGGTCTCATTAGGAGGAAGCGACCCGAAGAAGCTTGTCTTTAAAGTGATGGAAGCATGCCGCCGCATCCCCGATATTCAGCGAAAACGAGTGATCATCGTCATGGGCGGCGCCGCGCCTCATGCTGATGGCGTGCGCGCGCATCTTACACAAATGCCTTATGCCGAGATGGTAAGGCAGACAAATGACATGGCCGCGCTTCTTTCGAGGGCTGATATGGCCGTCGTGTCCGGCGGGATCACTTTATATGAGACCATTTGTACGGGTGTGCCCTGCATCGTACTTTCTCAAGTGGAGCATCAAACTGAGACGGCGGAAAAATTCGCCGCACGGGGGGCCGCCGTTCATCTCGGCCTTGGTGAATGCATATCAGCGGACGTTCTCGCACGGCATATGTCTGACATGGCCGCTGATTATCCGATGCGGTCCGGACTTCATCAAAACGGAAAGCCGCTGGTTGACGGCAGGGGCATCAAACGGGCGGCGGCGATTCTTTATGATTTGTGATAAAACCACACGTAAGGAAGTGTTCATGTGAAAGGTGTTATCTTAGCCGGAGGCACCGGCTCACGCCTTATGCCGCTGACAAAAGCGGTCAATAAGCATTTACTCCCTGTCGGTCCATATCCGATGATTTACTGGTCGATCATGAAGCTGGAAGAAGCGGGGATTACGGATATCTTGCTGATTACGCAAAAAGAATATATTCCGCAATTTCATAAACTTCTCGAAACCGGAGAAGAACTCGGCGTCTCAATCACATATCAGGTTCAGCCAGCCGCATCCGGCATTTCCGACGGTTTATCATACGCAAAGCGGTTTACCGGGCGCGACCCGTTCGTTCTGCTTTTGGGAGATAATATTTTTGAAGATTCATTAAAACCTTATACGGAGCGTTTCGCAAAGCAGGGAAAAGGAGCGAAAGTGCTGCTGAAAGAAGTTGACGATCCGGAGCGCTTCGGCATCGCCGAGATTGATGAGGAAAACAAACGGATCAAGTCGATCATTGAAAAGCCGGAGCAGCCGCCGACCAGACTATGCGTCACAGGGATCTACATGTACGACGCAGAAGTGTTTTCTTATATTGAACAAATTTCTCCTTCAAAACGCGGCGAACTGGAAATTACGGATGTCAATAATTTATACATTGAACACAGTGAGCTGACGTATGATGTGTTAACGGGCTGGTGGGTGGATGCGGGCACGCATGAATCGCTTTACCTCGCCGGAAGCCTGGCGCATCAGGCATTACAGAAAGGACAGGAGCATTAATCATGCCAAAATCATATTTAATTACAGGCGGCGCCGGATTTATCGGCCTTACCTTCACAAAGATGATGCTGAAAGAAACGGACGCGCAGATTACCGTCCTGGATAATCTCACGTATGCAAGCAGGCCGCTTGAAATAGAAGCCTTAAAAAAGAACGGCCGTTTCCGTTTTATCAAAGGTGACATTTCTAAAAAAGAGGACATTGACAAAGTCTTTTCCCACATGTATGACGCTGTCATTCATTTTGCGGCTGAATCCCATGTGGACAGAAGCATAAATCAGGCAGAGCCGTTCATCACAACAAATGTGATGGGCACATACCGACTGGCGGACGCGGTGTTGCAGGGAAAAGCCGGCAGGCTGATTCACATTTCCACAGATGAGGTGTACGGAGATTTGGCGCCGGATGATCCCGCTTTTACAGAGACGACGCCGCTTTCTCCGAACAATCCGTATTCCGCCAGCAAGGCAAGCTCAGACCTGCTCGTCATGTCTTATGTGAAAACTCATAAGCTTCCAGCCATCATTACAAGATGCAGCAACAATTACGGGCCGTACCAGCATCACGAGAAAATGATTCCGACCATTATCAGGCATGCCGTAAACGGCACGCCGGTTCCGCTGTACGGCGACGGATTGCAGATCAGAGACTGGCTGTTTGCCGAAGACCATTGCCGCGCCATTAAGCTCGTCCTGGAAAAAGGAACACTCGGTGACATTTACAATATCGGCGGAGGAAATGAACGGACGAATAAAGAGCTTGCGTCATTTATCATGAAGGAGCTCGGTGTCGAGGAACGGTTTGCTCATGTCGAAGACAGAAAAGGGCATGACCGCCGCTACGCCATCAATGCTTCAAAGCTGAAAAATGAGCTGGGATGGCGGCAGGACGTCACATTTGAAGAAGGAATGAGAAGAACCATTCGCTGGTATACAGACAGCCAAGACTAATCGGAAAGAAGGTGATCCGATTGACGAAGGTATTAGTAACCGGAGCGGCCGGCCAGCTGGGGCGGGAGTTATGCCGCCAGCTGAAGCGGGAAGGGTATGAAGTGATCGCCTTGACAAAAGCGATGATGAACATATCCGACCAGCGTTCGGTGCGGCACTCGTTCAGCCATTACAAGCCGGATATCGTCGTCAATACGGCGGCATACACCTCCGTTGACAAATGTGAAACGGAGCTCGACAAAGCGTATTTAATAAACGGAATCGGCGCTTATTATGCCGCGCTTGAGGCTGAAAACACCGGCGCGAAATTCATTCACATCAGCACCGATTACGTCTTCAGCGGCAAAGGAACACGGCCATACCAGACCGACGATCCCGCAGATCCGGGCACGATTTACGGAAAAAGCAAAAAACTCGGCGAAGAACTGATCCGGTTAACGGGAAAAAACCACACCATTATCAGAACATCGTGGGTGTACGGCAGCGGCGGGCACAACTTTGTCAATACGATGCTGAAACTTGCGGATACACATGATCAGGTGCGTGTCGTTAACGATCAAGTCGGCGCACCGACGTACACAAAGGATTTAGCCGAAACGGTGATCGGTCTGTTTGACAGGCCGCCGGGCTTATATCACGCCGCAAACAGCGGAGTGTGCAGCTGGTATGAATTTGCCAAGGCTATTTTTGAAGAAAGCGGCAGAACCGCCGCCGTGCTGCCCGTCACGACGGAGGAATACGGAAATGAGACGCCGCGCCCCGCTTATTCGGTGTTGAGTCTTGAGTCGATTGAACGGCAGGGGCTCGGCATGAGGCATTGGCGGGAAGCGCTGCATGATTATTTACAAAGGGAGGGACAGTGCAAGTGATCGAAGGCGTAAAAATCAAAAAGCTGATCAAACACAGCGATGACCGGGGTTTTTTCTCAGAACTCGTCCGTGACGATGAACATCTCTTAGAGCGTTTCGGGCAGGCTTCCTGGTCCAAAAGCTATCCCGGCGTCATTAAAGCATTTCACTATCATGAGAAACAGGATGACCTGTGGTTTTTTCCGACGGGCCACGCCCAGGTCGTGCTCCATGACCTTCGCGAAGAGTCGGCAACCAAGGGAGAAACGGATGTCTACTACATGGGAGAAGACAATCCGATGCTCCTTCTCATTCCCAAAGGCGTCGCACACGGGTACAGAGTGCTGGGCGAAACCCCGCTGACCATTATTTATTTCACGACGATGTCCTACAATCCGGATCAGCCTGACGAAAAAAGAATTCCGTGGAATGATGACACCATCGGATTTGACTGGCAGACGGCTCACCGGTAGCGCACAAGACGAAGACAGCGGATGTCTTCGTTTTTTTGTGCTGATGTTAGCATTTGCTGTGAATGGAGCTAGTGAATAAGATACGACCGTCGACTATCATGATTGCTGGCCTGAAGGACAATTTCATCAAAAATGTCTTGGAAGATGTCGGTTAATCCTTAATGGAACCAAAAATTAAAAGATTCTTATTTTCTTCTCCTATGAAGAACATACATCCTAAAAAACAATAAATGATTTATAGAATGGGGATAGGATTAGGATTTAATTAGAAAAATCTTAAGAAAAAAGTAATATTTGCTTAAGGGAAAAGAGAACTTTCCTTTATATAGTAGGAGTATATATGGAAAGGGGAAAGCGAATGACATACATCTTAAAAACGAGTCAGCTTACAAAAACATTTAAAGGAAAAGAAGTTGTTTCCGGGGTTAATATGCACGTGAAAAAAGGGGAGATTTATGGATTCTTGGGTCCCAATGGTGCAGGTAAAACAACCATTATGAAAATGATTACCAATTTAATCAAGCCAACAAGTGGGGAAATAGAAATTTTCGGTGAGAAATTAACAGATACGTCATTTGAAGTTTTAAAACGAATGGGCACCATTATTGAATATCCCATTTTCTATGACAACCTCACTGCTAAAGAAAATTTAGATTTCCATTGTGAATATATGGGCTATTACGATAAAAAATCCATTGACCACGCTATCGAGCTTGTAAAGTTACATAATATTGATAATAAAAAAGTGAAAGAGTTTTCTTTAGGAATGAAACAAAGGTTAGGAATAGCCAGAGCTATTTCTACAAGACCAGAACTTCTCATTTTAGACGAGCCGATTAACGGTCTGGATCCAATAGGTATAAAAGAGTTGAGGGATCTCTTTAAGTTACTTTGCAGAGAATATGGAATTACATTATTAGTCTCCAGTCACATTTTAGCCGAAATGGAACAAATGTCAGATACTGTTGGTATCATACAGAATGGCAAGTTAATAAAAGAAGTTTCTATGAAGAGTATAAACGGAAAACAAACAGAGTATGTAGAGGTAAAAGTCCAAAATATAAAAAAAGCGTTATATATTTTAGAGCAAAATCTGGGGATAAGAAATTTTAAAATGATTGACCAGCAATTAATTCGTATCTATGAAACAGCAGTTACACAACAAGAAATCTCTAAAGCACTTATTCTGAATGACATTGGTATAGAAAGTATAAATAAAAAACACAGTTCTTTAGAAGAATACTTCTTAAATTCTATGAATGGGGAGGGAATACACACTAGATAGATTGCCCGTCTGTGTTATGCACCTATTTGCATTGTCTTAAATTCTTCTGCTGGAGGCTATTAGCATGTTAAAACTTATGAAATTAGAGTACAAAAAACATCACTTATCACAGTATTTTAAATGGGTGGCACTTTGGATATTCATCATCTTTGCCTTAGCGGCTTTTATGGGATGGGAATCTAAAAATGAAAATGAACTTATGTTTCGTGATTATGCAGATTTTATATCTCTAACTAATATTTTAATCAGAATTGTGTTTATTTGTTTTTCTGCTGTGATTTTATCCCGTTTAGTTATTGATGAATATAAAAATAAAACAATACAATTGCTGTTTACTTATCCTTTACAAAGAAAAAAATTAATGCAAGCTAAACTATCTATTGTCTTCCTATTCTGCTTTGTAAGTATTGTTATTGCTACGTTTGTTATTAACTTGTTAATTCTCTTCGTGAGTCCGCACTTATATTTATTCGAGAAGCCTGTTGAAATGAGTGAAGTTATTTCCGCTATGCCATCGTCTCTTCTCACCGCTTTTATGATGGGAGGAGTGAGTCTGATTCCTTTATTTTTCGGCATGAGAAAAAAATCAACTTCTGCTACAATCACTTGGGCTGTCATAATCGGGGTCTTTATCAATGCAACAGTTTCCGACGGAGAAGAAACAGTCAGTTTAAGTCAATTTATTATCATTCCAATTATACTTTGTTTATTTGGTTTTTTAGTCGGTTATCTTTCTTACCGTAAGGTGGATCAGAAAGATTTATTGTAGATAAAAGGAGAAATTATACAATGAAGAAGATTATAGCATCATGTGCAGTGTTAATCGTAATCGGCGGAATTGTTTTAAGCCTTGATAAGACAGATACAAAAAACTTTAAAAAGAACGTGTCCTGCAATGTTGAAAAAATTGATACTTTAAAAGTATATACTGACTCATGGGATGTGAAGTTTAAAAAGAGTAATTTAAATAAGGCAACAATATCTGCTGAGGGGAAACAGAAAGATAAGGCTCCAGTTACATTTCAAGAAAATGGGAGAGATTTGGTCGTTAGTCAAAAAGAACAAAAGAATGGCGGCTTTTTGGATGGATTTACTTTTGGGAAGCAGGGCGGCACAATCTATATTAATGTTCCCGATTCAGGTATGAACAATATTGAAATAACCAATAAAGATGGGAATATACAATTAAGTGAAATTTCAGCTGAACATATTGTCGTTGATAATCATTCCGGTGATGAAAAAATCAATAATGTTTCGGCTCATACTGGAAAGTTTTCATCCAAGGATGGGGCGTTAAGCGTTGAAAATAGTTCTTTTGAGAAATTAAATATAACATCTGCAAGCGGCGATAACGAGATGAAGGAAATACATAGTTCCAATGTAAAGGTTACTTCTAAAGATGGAGCGGTTTCAATCAAGGACATAACAGAAGGAAAATCTTTATCAGTAAATACGAAATCAGGAGATATAGGTGTATCTTATAAAAAAGCGCCAACTTCACTTGCTGTTTTTGCTCAGAGTAATTCTGATGTAACGTTTGATCTAGATGGGCTTAATAAGAGCCATGATGGCGTAAAACTGAAAAAGGGTGAAATTGGCGCGGGAAGTAATAAAGTAAGTCTATCTAGTGAAGATGGTTCGATAAAGGTGAGATAAAAAGAGAAAAACACAAGACAACAATTCCCGCTATTGAAGAATGGTTGTCTTATTTGTTTGTATTTAAAATGTTTTGGAATATTTATCTCCTTTTGTATAAAAAATAATTATAATGAGATTAATTATCTGTATAATGATTGAAATAAACAGTGAATTAAGAATATCAGTTTTATATTTAAGGAGCGGAAAGCTTGGGTTACAAAATATTAATTGTAGAAGACGACCAATTCATAAGCGATATGGTAAGCGAAAGCTTAACGAAAGAAGGGTTTGAAGTAACAGCAGCTTTTGATGGTGAAGAAGCTTTAGACATATTGAACACCCAAAAGTTTGAGGTTATATTGTTGGATTTAATGCTTCCGAAGATAGATGGGATGGAATGTTTAAGAATGATTCGTTCCAAAAGTATGGTTCCCGTTCTTATCATGTCTGCAAAAGATGAAGATGTAGATAAGGCACTTGGTCTCGGCCTCGGGGCTGATGATTATATTTCTAAACCTTTTTCTATGCTGGAGGTAATAGCCAGAATTAAAGCAACCATTAGAAGAGAAAGACACTATAAGAGCTCCCTGTCTTCAAAGGAAGAAAAAATCATTAAAATAGGTGATTTAAGTGTTGACCTGCATGGCTTTTCTGTTAAAAAATTCAATGAAAAGATTAATCTCACGGCAAAAGAATTTAATATTTTAAAACTCTTTATTTCTAATCCTTCACAAGTATATACTAAGTCTCAACTTTATAAATCCGTATGGGAAGATGAGTATCATGGAGATGAGAATGTAATTAATGTTCATATTAGACGGCTCAGAGAGAAAATTGAGGACGATCCATCTCATCCAATGTACATAAAAACTTTGTGGGGAATCGGTTATAAGTTGGGAGATTTTTAAATTGTTTTATATGTTGGTTATTTTATTCATATGCTCTGCAGCAGTAAATATATTTCTTTTCCGAAGCCGATTAAATCTAAGGACTGAGATTAAATATATAAGAAATAAACTTCGAAAAGTTGTTAATGAAGAGACAGGCGAAAGATTATTGCTTAACACGGAAGATAAATATATAAAATCCTTGTTAATTCAAATAAACCGTCTTTTAGACCATAATCAAAAGATCAAAGGGAACTGCAATAGTATTGAACTGTCCATGCGAAAAATGTTATCAAATATTTCACACGATTTAAAGACGCCTTTAACAGTTATACTAGGTTATATTGAAATGATAAATAACGATAAAAGTCTGACTTCGGAAAAGGTTATGAGTTTACTAAAAACAGTTAATTTAAAAACGGTCGAGGTATTAGCGTTAATAAACCGTTTTTTTGAACTTGTAAAATTAGAGTCAGGAGATAAAAAATTAAATTCTTCACGAATTGACATATGTGAAGTCAGCCGAAAAATAATTTTGGATTACTACGAAATTTTAATCAGCAAAGAATTTGAAGTAGTGATTGATATACCCGATGATTCTGTCTTTGTTAGCGGAGATGAAGATGCAATTGAGAGGGTTCTGAATAATTTAATTACGAATGCAATTCAATATGGTTCCGATGGTAAGATGGTGGGTTTAAAGATCAGAATAACTGATAATGATGTTTTTGTAGAAATATCAGATAAAGGAAAAGGAATAAATGAAATGCATAAAGACCGTGTCTTTGAACGAATGTACACATTGGAGGACTCGAGAAATACCAATTATCAGGGAAGCGGATTGGGGCTGACGATTACTAAGAGATTAGTAGAGCAAATGGAAGGAAGTATATCTCTAAATAGTGTCCCCTTCAAAGAAACAACGTTTTCTGTACGTTTAAGACGTATTAAATTTTAATAAATGCAGTAAGGTTTCTTCTGTATACGTCTTCAAATCCCCTTTCTCTTTAATCTGAGAGGCTGACAACAGCCTCTTTTTTTACACACAAAAACCTGGCATGAATCTTGCATATAAAAAGGGGCGTAACGACAATGTGAAAGGGATTGATGGGTTTTGGTGTAAAAGCGCTTACATTTTGTTCTGCCGGTAATTGAAGCTTACACGTAAAATACGATGAGGTGATAAAACATGTCAGCCAACCCGCTTTCTAAAAGCAATCAGAAAGATGAAGAAAAAGAAGTTCTTAATTTGTTCTTGTCCACACAATCGATCATAAAAGAGGCCCTGCGCAAACTGGGCTATCCTGACAATATGTATGAACTGATGAAAGAGCCGATGCGGCTTTTGACCGTACGCATTCCCGTCAAAATGGACAATGGCTCAGTACAGGTTTTCACGGGCTACCGCTCACAGCATAATGACGCAGTCGGCCCGACAAAAGGAGGCGTGCGGTTTCATCCGGAAGTCAGTGAAGAAGAGGTTAAGGCGCTTTCGGTCTGGATGACTTTAAAATGCGGCATCACAAATCTTCCTTACGGGGGCGGAAAAGGCGGCATCATCTGTGATCCGCGGACGATGTCATTCGGAGAGCTGGAACGGCTGAGCCGCGGATATGTGCGCGCGATCAGCCAGATCGTCGGTCCGACAAAGGATATTCCGGCTCCCGACGTATATACCAACTCGCAGATTATGGCATGGATGATGGACGAATACAGCCGCCTGAGAGAATTTGATTCACCGGGATTCATTACGGGCAAACCGATCGTTCTCGGCGGTTCACAGGGGCGGGAGACGGCGACCGCGCAAGGCGTCACGATTTGTATTGAGGAAGCCGTTAAGAAAAAAGGGATTCCATTGGAAAATGCGCGGATCATCATTCAGGGGTTCGGAAATGCGGGGAGCTTTCTCGCTAAATTTATGCATGACGCCGGCGCCAAGGTGATCGGCATCTCAGACGCCCACGGCGCTTTGTATGACCCTGACGGCCTTGACATTGATTACCTGCTGGATAAGCGGGACAGCTTCGGCACGGTGACGAATCTCTTCTCGGATGTCATAACGAACCGGGAGCTGCTGGAAAAGGACTGTGATATTCTCGTGCCTGCCGCAATCTCCAATCAGATTACGGCTGAAAACGCCCATCACATTAAAGCCTCAATCATTGTGGAGGCGGCGAACGGGCCGACAACGATAGACGCCACGAAAATCCTGAATGAAAGAGGCGTGCTTCTCGTGCCGGATATTTTGGCAAGCGCCGGCGGCGTGACGGTGTCTTATTTTGAATGGGTGCAAAATAATCAAGGCTTTTACTGGTCTGAGGAGGAAGTCGCCGGAAAACTGCGCAGCGTCATGGTGAATTCGTTTGAATCCATTTATCAGACAGCGCATACCCACAAAGTCGATATGCGTTTGGCCGCCTATATGACGGGCATCAGAAAGTCGGCTGAAGCGGCCCGGTTCCGCGGCTGGGTATAAGTGTTATCCGCAAAGAGATTTTGCATCAGTTAGCTAGCAGATCGCAAAATTTCTTTGCGTTTTCAGATTGCAGCTGACAAATTCGGACAAGCTTCGTCCGCTTTCGGCAAAGATTTTCTTATTTTTATCACAAATTGCTATGCTGGTATGCTTCTTGCATCTTCATAAAGCGTGAGCACACATTACAAAATACGGGGAGGAATTCTAATGACAGTTTCATACGCACACGAACCATTTACAAATTTTCAGGAAGAGACAAATAAACAATCGTTTCAGGAAGCGCTGGCTTATGTGAATTCACAGCTCGGCAAGCATTATCCGCTTATCATCAACGGTGAAGCGATTGAAACGGATAAAAAGATCATTTCCGTCAATCCGGCAGATAAAAAAGAAGTGATCGGTTCTGTATCGGCAGCCGGAAAAGAACTTGCGGAAAAGGCCATGCTGGCTGCGCTGCAGGCATTTCAAACATGGAAAAAAGTACGGCCGGAACACCGCGCGAATGTGCTGTTTAAAGCGGCGGCGATCATCCGCAGAAGAAAGCACGAATTCTCCGCGTATCTAGTGAAAGAAGCCGGAAAACCGTGGAAGGAAGCGGATGCTGATACGGCGGAAGCGATCGACTTTTTAGAGTATTATGCCCGTCAGATGCTGAAACTGAAAGACGGTTCCCCTGTAAAGAGCCGTGACGGAGAATTTAATCAGTATCACTATGAGCCGCTTGGGGTGGGAATCGTCATTTCTCCATTCAACTTCCCGCTTGCGATCATGGCGGGAACGGCGGCGGCAGCCATCGTAACAGGCAACACGATACTGCTGAAACCGGCGGATGCGGCGCCTGTCGTGGCGGCGAAATTTGTTGAAGTGATGAAAGAAGCGGGCCTGCCGGACGGCGTGCTCCAATTCATACCGGGCGACGGAGGAGAAATCGGCGACTATCTGGTTGAGCATCCGAAGACGAGATTTGTGTCGTTTACAGGCTCCCGCGCGGTCGGATGCCGCATCTATGAACGCGCCGCAAAAGTACAGCCGGGCCAAAAGTGGCTGAAACGGGTCATTGCCGAAATGGGAGGGAAAGATACGGTGCTTGTAGACAGAGATGCTGATCTTGATCTTGCCGCTTCCTCAATCGTGTATTCCGCCTTCGGATTCTCAGGCCAAAAATGTTCAGCCGGTTCGCGTGCGGTCATTCATCAGGACGTCTATGATGAAGTTGTTGAAAAAGCCGTCGCTTTAACAAAATCACTCACCGTCGGAAGTCCGGAAGATTTTGATACATACATGGGGCCAGTCATCCACGAAGCATCTTATAATAAAGTCATGAGGTATATCGAAATCGGCAAAACAGAAGGAAAACTCCTGACGGGAGGCGAAGGTGATGATTCAAAAGGATACTTTATTCAGCCGACCATTTTTGCGGATGTTGATGAAAACGCCCGCCTGATGCAGGAGGAAATTTTCGGGCCGGTCGTCGCGATCTCAAAAGCCCGTGATTTCGACCATATGCTTGAGATTGCCAATAATACCGATTACGGACTGACGGGCGCTCTGTTATCGAAAACCCGCGCGCACATTGAACGCGCCCGCGAAGATTTTCACGTCGGGAATCTATACTTCAACCGCGGATGTACGGGAGCGATTGTCGGATACCAGCCGTTCGGCGGCTTCAATATGTCAGGAACCGATTCAAAAGCCGGAGGACCTGACTATCTGATTCTTCATATGCAGGCAAAAACAACGTCTGAAGCCTATTAATCTTTCGGAAATAGCGCGATGAAAAAGAGAGTCGCGCTATTTTCTCTATATTAGGGTAAGGAGGATGGAACATGTATCAGCAGCTCAGCAAAATGCTTCCGGAGGAGAAAATAGAAGCCATTACAAAATCACTGGTAGCGTTAAACAGCATCAACGGCACATTGGGAGAAGGAAAAAAAGCCGACTATATCAAAGATATGATCAAGAGCTTTCCCTACTTTCAGGAGAACCCGTCACATGTGTGGGAGCAGGCGATTCCTGAGGACCCTTACGGCCGCAAAAATATTTTCGCATTTATTGAGGGAAACGGCGACAGCCTGAATACGGTCATTTATCACGCTCATCTTGATACGGTCGGCATCGAGGATTTCGGCCCTTTAAAAGATATCGCTTTTGATTCCGACCGTCTCGCGGAGTATTTCTCAAACTATGAATTTGATCGTGATGTGCAGCGGGACGCCCGCTCAGGCGAGTGGATGTTCGGAAGGGGTTCGGTTGATATGCAAAGCGGTATTGCCGTTCATCTCGCCAATCTGCTTCACTTTTCTGAGCGGCGCGATCAGCTGCCGGGCCATATTCTGTTCATGGCAAACCCGGATGAAGAAAGCCAGCATTCCGGCATTTTAACGAGCATTTCTGAATTAAAACGGCTGAAACAAGAAAAGCAGCTTCGTTATTTAGCAGCGATTAATAACGATTTTATCACCCCGCTGTATGAAGGTGACACGACAAGGTACATCTACACGGGCGCGGCAGGGAAGCTTTTGCCTTGCTTTGCGATTTACGGGCGGGAGGTGCATGTCGGAGATACGCTGTCCGGCATCGACCCGAATTTGATCGCGTCAGAAATCACCAGAAGAATTCACAACAATATTCATATGGCGGAAAACATTGAAGGGGAGCTTGTGCTTCCGCCGACCTGCCTCTACCAGCGTGACAACAAGGAAGCGTATAACGTGCAGACCGCCGTCAGCAGCTATGTCTATTTTAATTATTTTATTTACGAGAAAACCGCCAAAGAAGTCATGGATCAGCTGACTGCGGTGGCTGACGAAGCCTGCAAAGAGACAGAACGAAAATTATCTGATTATTACGACGAATACTGTGAGAGAACGAGCCTGCCGAAAAAAGAGATGTCATGGAACGTTCAAGTGTACAGTCTGGAAGATTATCTGAAAAGGCTGAGAAGCCGCGGGATAGACCCGGCGCAGTGTATCGAGCAGGCATTTAAAACATATGAACATCTTGAACTGCGGATGAGATGCTTTAAAGCCGTCGAGGAACTGCAAAAACTCGATCCTGAGCAGGGAGCCAAGGTCATTATTTTCTATGCGCCGCCTTACCTTCCGCACAATTATCTGAAGGAAGAGAGCACACGGGACCGGCTTTTGCAGCATGTCATTCAAGAAGCCGTCGATAAAACAGCGGCATCAACCGGAGAAACATTCGCCTTTAAAAAGTTTTTCCCTTATTTAGCGGACGGAAGCTTTTTATCGCTGCATGAAACAGACGCAGAGGTCTCCGCCTTTACCGATAATTTTCCGGGCTGGGATGTCATCGGGACGATTCCTTTTAAAGAAATCAGGGAATTGAATATTCCGTCGGTCAATATAGGGGTATACGGAAAGGACGGCCATAAATGGACGGAACGCGTGTACAAGCCGTACACATTCCATGTGCTGCCGGAGCTCATTCAGCAGACGACAATGCACCTTTTGCACAGCTACCGATTAGACATACGCACAAATGGCTGACATAACGGAATAAGGGGGATGTATATGCAGGGAGATACCAATCAAACTGAATTGCAGCGCACGATGAAGGGCCGGCATTTGTTTATGATCGCCCTCGGCGGCGTGATCGGGACGGGGCTTTTTCTGGGCTCCGGTTTTACGATCAGTGAAGCGGGACCGATCGGCGCGATATTGGCTTATGTGATCGGCGGATTTTTAATGTATCTGGTGATGCTTTGTTTGGGGGAGCTCGCGGTCGCCATGCCGGTCGCAGGATCATTTCAGGCGTATGCCGCAAAGTTTCTCGGGCCGTCGACGGGTTTTACGATCGGATGGATGTACGCATTCAGCTGGGCCAATACAGTGGGGCTTGAACTGACGTCGGCGGGGATTTTAATGCAGCGGTGGTTTCCGGCCGTTCCGATTTGGGTGTGGTGCCTTGTATTCGGCGTCGTCATTTTTTCCATTAACGCGCTGTCTGCGCGGAGTTTTGCGGAAATGGAATTTTGGTTTTCCAGCATTAAGGTCATGGCCATTGTATTGTTTATTATTCTCGGCTGCGCTGCGGTATTCGGCTTTGTCGGTTTTAACGGCGGGCAGACGGCTCCGTATCTGTCAAACTTTACGACGGACAAAGGGCTTTTCCCGAACGGCGCCCAAGCCGTGCTGTTTACCCTTGTCATGGTGAATTTTTCATTCCAGGGCACCGAACTGGTCGGAATCGCCTCGGGAGAAAGCGAAAATCCGGAAAAAACGCTTCCCCGCTCGATCCGAAACGTCATATGGCGGACGCTGTTTTTCTTCGTGCTGGCGATGTTTGTTCTCGTGTCCATTTTGCCGTACCAAACGGCAGGCGTCATCGAAAGCCCGTTTGTGGCTGTGTTGGATAAAATCGGCGTTCCCTATGCGGCTGATATCATGAACTTTGTCATTCTGACCGCCATGCTGTCGGTGGCGAATTCCGGGCTGTACGCTTCGTCCAGAATGATGTGGTCCCTGTCAAAAACTAAGATGGGCCCCGCTTCCTTAACGAAACTGACGAAAAAAGGCGTGCCTCTGAAAGCTCTTTCCATCACCATCGCTATCTCCGGTTTATCCCTGCTGACAAGTGTATTCGCGGCTGAAACGGTGTATGTGTGGCTCATTTCCATCTCCGGTATGATTACCGTCGTCGCGTGGATGTCAATCTGCGCTTCTCAATTCGTTTTCCGGAGACGCTTTCTCGCTGAAGGAGGAAATCTGAAAGACCTGGCATTTAAAACGCCTCTTTATCCGATCGTGCCGATTCTCGGATTTTCGGTTTACGGTCTTATCTTAATCAGTCTCATTTTTATCCCCGACCAGCGTATCGGTCTGTACTGCGGCGTCCCGCTGATGATCATCTGTTACGCGTATTATCACTTCGGTATCAAAAAACGCCTGAAGCGTGAGCCGGCTTCTTCGGAAAAAGGCGCTGCCGGATAAGAAAAAAAGCCCTCCGCTTAAAGCGGCGGGCTTTACTTTGTTTTCCGTTTGGCCGACAGCACATAGGATAGAACGGCACAGAACTCAAAACCGAAAATGCTGACGGCCATCGGCCAGGCATTTTCTTCTCCGGCAATACCGACAAGGGGAGCGGCAGCCGCACCGCCGATAAAGGGCAGGAGTCCGAGAAGAGCCGCAGCGCTTCCCGCGCCTTTCTCCTGTTTCTGCATAGCCAAAGAAAATCCCGTCGTCGTGACGATCCCGACAGAAGAAACAATGATGAATAAAGAAATGCAGACCGCCGTCAGGCCTAAACCAAACGCAAGTGATAAAAGCAAAGCGATGCTTCCGATGACGGCGATCAACAGCCCGGAGACAAACAGCTTCCGTTCATCATGTGTTTTAGCCATCCGTCCGGTGATTTGGGTGGCGCATATGATTCCCGCACCGTTTACGGCGAACAGCAGGCTGAACATTTGCGCTGATACGCCGTAGATGTTTTGCAGTACAAACGGCGACCCGGCAATGTATGCGAACATGCCGGTCATCACAAATGCCTGGCTGAGCGCAAATCCCATAAACATCCGGTCGCCAAGCAGGCCGCGAAACGTCATCAGCGTCTCCCGGAGTCCGCCGCTTGTCCGCTTTTCCGGCGGGAGTGATTCAGGCAACGCCGTAAGCACGGCGGCAGAAATGATACAGCCGATCACCGCCAGCACGATAAATACGATTTTCCAGCCGGCGAACTGAAGGATAAATCCCCCTGTAATCGGCGCTAAAATCGGCGCCGCCCCATTGACGAGCATCAGTAATGAGAAAAAAGCCGTCAATTCTTTTCCGGAATACATATCGCGTGCGGAAGCCCGTGCGATGACGATTCCGGCCGCCCCGGTGAATCCTTGAATAAACCTCATGACAATTAAAAACGAAACAGAAGGGCTGAAGGCGCATAATAAAGAAGACAGCGTATAAAGCAGCAATGACAGAATCAGCGGCTTCCGGCGCCCGATCATATCACTGAGCGGCCCGACAACGATCTGCCCGACCGCCAGCCCCAAAAGACAAAACGTCAGGCTCAGCTGCGCAAGTGACGCTGTCGTATGAAGATCGGCCGCCACTTCAGGCAAAGCGGGCAGATACATATCGAGCGAAAGCGGCCCGAATGAAGCGAGCGTCCCGAGAATCAGTACCATGCCGAGGCCTGCGCGGGCGGCCTTTGAATCAGCGTTATTCATTCCATGACCCCCACCTTAACAAATGATTCTATCACTATAGCATAACCGGACGGCGTATTTTATATTATTTGTTGAATATAAACTAAATATTTTATTTAAAATCTGAATGTAAATAAAAAATCAGAATTGGTTTTCATGTGAAATGTAAAATGAAACATAAGGATGCTAAACTATAAAACAACAAAAAGTAGAAAAGTTTTACGGAAGAGGTGTTCAAAGAGCATGAACAGCAAACAAACCGATCACATCGAAACGAAACGCCGATTTCCGATCTGTCTCGCGCTTGCTTTGACATTAGGCGTATTTGCCGCCGGTTCTGAAGAGCTGGTGATTTCTCCGCTGCTTCCGGATTTGGCGCGGGCTTTCAGCTCGGATGTCAGTGTGCTGGCGCTTTCCATCAGTATTTACGGAGTGATGATTTTTATCGGCGCGCCGCTTCTCGTTCCGCTGGGAGATAAATATTCCCGGGAACTCAGCCTGCTGGCGGGGCTGCTTATATTTACGGCCGGCACGGTGATCTGCGCGCTGGCGCACAATCTCTTTTTCTTCTTTCTGGGCAGGGCGCTTTCCGGGCTTGCGGCGGGTGCGTTTGTGCCGACAGCATATGCGGTGGTCGGCGACCGTGTGCCTTATGCGTACCGCGGCAAGGTGATGGGTCTGATCGTGTCAAGCTGGTCGCTCGCTTTGATTTTCGGCGTTCCGATCGGCTCTTTTATCGGCGGTGTTTTGAATTGGCGGTGGACGTTTTGGATTTTCGCCCTGATGTCTGTCCTCGTTGCTTCGCTCATTTTCATTGAGGCGCGCCGCAGTACGGCGGATGGGGATAAAACAGAAGAGGAAAACGGACGGCAGGCAGGCACTTTCCGGGATGCGCTGAAGGTGCCCCGTGTCCCTGTATACCTCACGATCACTTTTTGCAACATGATCGGTTTTTACGGCATGTATTCCTTTCTCGGCACATATCTTCACCGCGTGCTGCCGGGGGGGAATACAGCTTCAGGGCTGCTGATCATGGTGTACGGAATCGGTTTTTCCATGAGCGTGTTCACCGGAAAAATCGCAGATAAGGCGGGGAAAATGCGCTCTTTGATCGCGGCATTGGCCGTGATCAGCATATGGCTTTCCTGTCTCGCCTATGCGCCGTCATCAATGCCGTTTTTGGTCATCGGGTTATTCGTCTGGGGATTGATGCAAAGCCTGACGGTGACCTTGCTCAGCACCATTTTAAGTGATTGCTCACAGAGCCGCCGGGGTAAAATCATGGCATTTTACAGTCTGGCGTCCAATTTGGCCGTGACCTTGGGTTCGGCTGTCATGGGTCCGGTCTACGTCGGATACGGATATGCAGCTGTCGGATTTATCTGTGCGGCCGTCACCCTCATCGGCTTTGTCCTCAGCGTTTTCGCATACAGAAGGTATGGAAAATATGAGCATCGGACCGACCAATCATTGTATCGGTAAAATAAAGTTTCTATAATTTTGTAAATGTTAATTTTTAGCACCCTATTTCATAGGGTGTTTTCTAATATATAGGAATAATTATCAATATTTTCAAATAATATTGACAGCTTGAACGTCTATGGATAATATTTACTTAAAATTTAACAGATTGGTTGGTGCTCATGATTATATTGGATAATAGCATTCAAACGAAAAGCAAGGCTTATTCAATATCTAAACTGATTACGATCAACACGCTCGGTCCTGAAGGGACAAGCAGTGAGTACGCAGCAAAAAACTTCATCACCAATTTTACCCTTCTCCAAGGGGTGAACAGTAAATTATCACTGCATGATACATTTGAATCGTGCATTGAAAAAACGCTTCAAAGTCCGCTGGAATACACAATTGTGCCTCACGCGTATGACGGCATTAAGCACTTCTACATGAGACCGGATCTGCAGCTTCTGCAAATTTTCAGGTGCGACACCCCGATGTACGGCCTGGCTGTCCGGCCCGGTTTTGAATATACGGATGACATGCTTGATAAGGCTGTCATCGTATCCCACCCGTCTCCTATCAATTTGATTAAGTATTTTACCCGTAAAGATGTCACGTTTGATCTGGTGAACTCAACGAGCGCAGCCGCGAAAAGAGTGAAGGACGGTTTGTCCGACATCGCGCTGACAAATGAGCTGGCCAGACAAAAGTACGGCCTTCACTTTGTCAAAACATTTAAAAGCATTCCCATGAGCTGGTCATTATTCGGAAAAGGAGAGATTCATGATGAAAACTGAACAAGATTTGCAGGAACTTTATTTCCCGACGCCTAAATTAATAGAATGGGATAACGGAGTAAGACAATATTCGTCCGTCAGAGGCGATACGGAAGTTCTGCTTTCTTACGTTCCGTCGCATACAAACGTGGAACCGCATCAGCATAAGGAAGTCCAAATCGGCCTTGTCGTTTCCGGCGAGCTGTCCATGACTGTCGGAGATGTCACAAGAAAGATGACCGCGCTGGAATCAGCCTATATCGCGCCTCCTAACGTGCCTCACGGCGCAAGAAATGAGACGGATCAAGAAGTGATCGCCATTGATATTAAACGCCTGAAAGCCGGTGAAACCTACACAAGCCCCGAGGACTATTTTTTGAATATTTTTAAAACGAGAGACTTATTGCCTGGGATGGAAGTCACGTTCTTCGTGGAAGACTGGGTGGAAATCATGCTTGCCAACATTCCGGGCAATGGAGGAGAAATGCCGTTTCATAAACACCGCAATGAACAGATCGGCATCTGCATCGGCGGCGGCTATGATATGACCATTGAAGGCTGCAAAGTGGATATGACATTCGGCACAGCTTATTTCTGCGATCCGAGAGAAGATCACGGCGCCATCAACAGATTTGAAAAAGATTCAAAATCAGTCAATATCTTTTTCCCTCCGCGCTATAACAGAGCAAAAGCGAAAAAATTAGAGGCGAAAGAGTCATGAACCTGACGGATAAAACCGTCCTCATCACAGGGGGCGCATCAGGCATCGGTTATGCCGCGGTTCAGGCGTTTCTGAATCAGCAGGCGAATGTGGTCGTCGCGGATATTGATGAGGCGCAGGGAGAAGCGATGATCCGGAAAGAAAACAATGACAGGCTGCACTTTGTCCGGACGGATATTACAGATGAACCGGCATGTCAAAACGCCATCCGGTCAGCGGTTGACAAGTTCGGCGGATTGGATGTGTTAATCAATAACGCCGGCATCGAAATTGTCGCGCCGATTCATGAGATGGAGCTGAGCGATTGGAACAAGGTGCTTAATGTCAATCTGACGGGCATGTTTCTTATGAGCAAGCACGCGCTCAAGTATATGCTCAAAAGCGGCAAGGGCAATATCATTAACACGTGCTCCGTCGGAGGAGTCGTTGCATGGCCCGACATTCCCGCATATAACGCCTCTAAAGGCGGCGTATTGCAGCTGACGCGTTCGATGGCCGTCGATTACGCCAAACACAACATCCGCGTCAATTGCGTGTGCCCGGGAATCATTGACACACCTTTGAATGAAAAGTCGTTCCTTGAAAACAACGAAGGCACGCTTGAAGAAATCAAAAAAGAAAAAGCGAAAGTCAATCCGCTGCTGAGACTCGGCAAGCCTGAAGAAATAGCGAACGTCATGCTGTTTCTCGCGTCGGATTTATCAAGCTATATGACCGGAAGCGCGATCACCGCAGACGGTGGATACACCGCACAATAGAGAAGGAGTGTTTACATATGGAGAGAAAAACAGTATTGGTCATTGCTGATCTTGGAGGCTGCCCGCCGCACATGTTTTATAAAAGCGCTGCTGAAAAATATAACCTGGTCAGCTTTATTCCAAGGCCTTTTGCAATTACAGCCTCTCATGCAGCTTTGATTGAAAAATACTCGGTCGCGGTCATTAAAGATAAAGACTATTTTAAGAGTCTGGCTGATTTTGAGCATCCCGATTCGATTTACTGGGCTCATGAAGATCATGACAAACCTGAGGAAGAAGTAGTCGAAGAAATCGTCAAGGTGGCCGGCATGTTCGCGGTTGACGCCATTACGACCAACAATGAACTGTTTATCGCTCCGATGGCAAAAGCGTGTGAACGTCTCGGCCTGCGGGGAGCGGGCGTACAGGCCGCTGAAAATGCCAGAGATAAAAACAAAATGAGAGCCGCCTTCAACCGGGCCGGCGTCAAATCCATCAAAAACAAACGGGTGACGACGCTGGAAGATTTCCGCGCCGCGCTTCAGGAAATCGGAACGCCGCTCATTCTGAAGCCTACATATCTGGCGAGCTCCATCGGCGTGACGCTTATCAAAGAGATGGAAACGGCCGAAGCCGAATTTAACAGAGTCAATGAATACCTGAAGTCGATCAACGTACCGAAAGCGGTCACGTTTGAAGCGCCGTTTATCGCGGAAGAATTTTTGCAGGGCGAGTATGACGACTGGTACGAAACAAGCGGTTATTCCGACTATATCAGCATAGAAGGCATCATGGCCGACGGGGAATACTTCCCTGTCGCGATTCATGATAAAACACCGCAAATCGGATTCACGGAGACATCGCATATTACGCCGTCCATCCTGGATGATGACGCGAAGCGAAAAATCGTCGAAGCAGCCAAAAAGGCGAATGAAGGACTAGGCCTCGAAAACTGCGCAACACATACAGAGATTAAATTAATGAAAAACCGGGAAGCCGGACTGATTGAATCAGCGGCACGATTTGCGGGCTGGAACATGATTCCGAATATTAAAAAGGTCTTCGGCGTCGATATGGCGCAGCTGTTATTGGATGTTCTCTGTTTCGGAAAAGAAGCCGATCTGCCGAAAGGATTATTGGAGCAGGAGCCATGCTATGTCGCCGACTGCCACTTGTATCCTCAGCATTTCAAAGAGAACGGCCAGCTGCCTGAGACGGCTGTCGATTTCGTCATTGAAAGCATTGACATTCCCGACGGCGTCTTAAAGGGAGACACCGAAATCGTTTCTTTCTCGGCGGCCGAGGCGGGTACGTCCGTGGATCTGCGGCTGTTCGAAGCGTTCAACAGCATTGCGGCGTTCGAGCTGAAAGGAAGCAATTCGGGTGACGTGGCCGAATCAATCAAACAAATTCAGCAGCAGGCGAAGCTGACTGCAAAGTATGCGTTACCGGTATGAAACAGCTGAAACCGAACTCTAAGTATTTGCTTTTCGGGCAGGCGCTTTCGTTTATGGGAGACTATTGCGTTCTCCCGGCCCTGCTCATTTTGTCTACATACTATCACGACTACTGGGTGACGTCCGGCGTCATCGCGGTCCGCAGTATTCCGATGGTGTTTCAGCCGTTTTTAGGCGTGCTCGTGGACCGGCTCGACAGGGTGAAAATCATGCTGTGGACGGATGTGATCAGAGGTATCATCTTTTTGGGGCTGACATTTCTCCCGAAAGGCGAATATCCGCTGCTTTTTCTGGCGCTGCTGTTTGTTTCTTACGGAAGCGGCGTGTTTTTTAATCCGGCACGTCTCGCGGTCATGTCGTCTTTAGAAGCGGATATTAAAAATATCAACACTTTGTTTGCAAAAGCCACGACGATTTCGATTATTGTCGGCGCTGCAGCCGGCGGACTTTTTCTGTTAGGCGGTTCTGTGGAGCTTGCCGTCGCGTTTAACGGGGTGACCTATCTTGTCTCCGCGTTTTTCATCAGCCGCATTAAGCTTCAATACGTGCCGATTCAGTCAGAAAACGTGAGAGAAGCTTTTCAGTCGTTTAAAGAAGGCCTGAAGGAAATCAAAACAAATGCTTTTGTGTTAAACGCCATGTTCACGATGATTACGATGGCGCTTTTGTGGGGTGTCGTCTACAGCTATTTCCCGATTGTCAGCCGCTTTTTAGGCGACGGGGAAATCGGCAATTTCATCCTGACGTTCTGCATCGGCTTCGGCGGCTTTATCGGCGCCGCTCTTGTCAGCAAATGGGGCTTTAACAACAATAAAGGGCTGATGTATTTTACAGTGTTATCGATCGTCTCGCTTGCGCTGTTTTTGTTTACCCCGATTTTCGCCGTGTCAGTCATTGCCGCCATTCTTTTCTTTATCGCAATGGAATACGGTGAGGTGCTGGCGAAGGTCAAAGTTCAGGAGAACGCGGCGAACCAGATTCAGGGCCGGATTTTTTCGGTGGCGGAGGCCTCCATCGGATTGTGCATCGCCGTCGGTTCCATGCTGATCAACATTGTAGACGCGGCAGTCATCATGGCGTTTATCGTCCTTTTGGTCAGCGGACTGTTTCTGCATACAAAACTGGTCAATAAATCCTTTTCAGAACGGAATAACGAATCAGAGCAAATTCATTTATAAGGAGCCTTTCAGATGGAAATCATACCGTCCGACGTCATCAAGACACTTCCGAAACAGGAATTTTCGCTCGTTTTTCAAAAGGTAAAAGAGATGGAGAAAACGGGAGCCCAGATCATTAATCTCGGGCAGGGGAATCCTGATCTCCCCACTCCGCCGCATATCGTTGAAACTTTGCGGGAGGCTGCGCTGAATCCTTCGTATCACGGATACGGCCCGTTCAGAGGCTATCCGTTTCTGAAAGAAGCCATCGCGGAATTTTATGAGAGAGAGTACGGGGTATCGGTCAATCCGGAGACAGAAGTCGCGCTGTTCGGCGGAGGGAAAGCTGGTTTGTACGTTTTGACGCAATGCCTGCTGAACCCCGGCGATATCGCCTTAGTCCCGAACCCCGGCTACCCTGAGTATTTATCGGGCATTACAATGGCCAGAGCGGAGCTGCATGAGATGCCGCTTCATCCGGAAAACGGCTATCTGCCGGATTTTGAGCGGATTGATCCCGCCGTCCTGAAAAAAGCCAAGCTGATGTTTTTGAATTACCCGAATAACCCGACGGGCGCGACTGCGGATCAGGCGTTTTATGAAAAAGCGGCTGCGTTTGCAAAAAAACATGACATCCACCTTATTCACGATTTTGCATACGGCGCGTTCGAATTTGATCAGAACCCGGCCAGCTTTCTTCAGGCGAAAGAAGCGAAAACGGTCGGCGCGGAGCTTTATTCATTTTCGAAAACCTTCAATATGGCAGGCTGGAGAATGGCATTTGCCGTGGGGAATGAGAAAATCATTCAGGCGGTCAATGAGTTTCAGGATCACGTCTTCGTCGGCATGTTCGGCGGTCTTCAGCAGGCGGCAGCGGCGGCGCTGTCAGGAAATCCTGAGCATACGGAGCGTCTGAAGCGCACATATAAAGAACGGATTGACTTTTTCACGGCGTTATGTGAAAAGGAATTAGGCTGGAGCATTGAAAAACCGAAAGGGACTTTTTATGTTTGGGCTGAAATTCCGAATGAATTCGAGTCCTCACACCAGTTTTCGGACTATCTGCTGGAGCATGCCCATGTTGTCGTGACGCCCGGCGAGATTTTCGGCAGCGGCGGAAAGCGTTATGTCAGAATATCAATGGTGGCCAAGCAGGGCGATTTGAGGGAATTCGTGCTGCGGATTCAAAAGCTCGGTTTGTCCTTTCCTTCATTACAAGAAACATCCCGCTGAGAGCGGGATGTTTTTATTATATGCTTTTCATGCTGCCGCCGTCGGCTGACACTTGCTGTCCGGTAATATAGGAGGCTTCTTCAGAGGCAAGAAAGGCAGCCAGCGCCGCGGTTTCTTCCGGAGTTCCGACACGCTTCATCGGGACGTCTGAGGCAATCCGTTCTTCTGCTTCCGCTTTAGAAATGCCGTTTTGCTTCATGACATTCTTCACGAATTGGTGATAACGGTCTGTGGCGATAAATCCGGGATTCAGACAGTTGACAGTAATGTGAAAAGGCGCAAGCTGAATGGCGATGTTTTTGCTGGCATTAATTAAAGCGGCGTTCATCATGCTGT
Organism: Bacillus sp. EKM208B; assembly: GCF_011800725.1. NCBI lineage: Bacteria > Bacillati > Bacillota > Bacilli > Caryophanales > Bacillaceae > Bacillus > Bacillus sp. EKM208B. The sequence goes on from NZ_JAANHO010000001.1 coordinate 346,065, forward strand.
TGGTAAACATATTGGCGCCGGGTTCTTTCCATAGGTTTCCGACGATATTAATGATTCTGCCGAATTCGTGCTGTTTCATGATCGCTGCGGCCGTTTTCATAGAGTCGATATAAGCGATTGTTTTATTCGTAAAGGTATTTGTCATATCCTCTATATCGCAGGTTTCAAAGGTATCCGGCGAACCGCCCGGAATGTTGTTGATCAATACATCAAGCCGTCCGCATTGTGATCTGATCTCTTCAAAAATGCCGGCTCTCGTCTTCTGGTCCGACATATCCCCGGCCAGAACGGTGACGCCCGCATCCGGATGTTTGGCGAGGATCTCTTCTTTTACCGATTCGATATTTTCGGGAACTCGTGAATTAATGACGGTATGAAAGCCATTGTCCGCCAGTTTCAGAGCGATCGCTTTGCCGATCCCCTGACTGGCTCCCATAATAAATGCGGTTCGTTTTGACAACTGTCTGCACCCCTTTACCAAAATGGAATCTCCTTTACATCGTAAAAAAAAATGATAAAAATAGCAAATTTTATTTAAATTCTGACAAAGGAAAAACCCGCCGGACAGGCGGGTGGGTGTTACACGTGCAAAAACTTCGGAAGCGTGTCGAGAGACAAGCGGTTTCCGACAAAAAATGAACCGAATTCGCCGTAGCGCGCGCTGACTTCATCAAAGCGCATTTCGTAAACAAGTTTTTTGAACTGAAGCACATCATCGCTGAAGAGCGTGACGCCCCATTCGTAATCGTCAAAACCGACAGATCCCGTGATAATCTGTTTGACTTTACCGGCATAGCTCCGTCCGATCAAGCCGTGGCTTCTCATCAGATTTCTGCGTTCATCCATAGAAAGCATGTACCAGTTGTCATTGCCGCTTCTTCTTTTATCCATCGGATAGAAGCAGACGTATTTCGCTTCAGGCAGCTCAGGATACAGGCGGGCGCGGACATGCGGATTTTCATACGGATCGCCTTCTCCGCTTGCCAGGTAGTTGCTCAGCTCAACCACGGACACGTAAGAATAAGCCGGGATTGTAAATTCAGCAAGCTTTGATTTGTTAAATTCAAGCTCGATTTCGTTCAGCTCTTCCATTGTCGGGCGAAGAATCATCAGCATAAAATCAGCTTTCTGTCCGACGATGCTGTAGATGGTTTGCGAGCCTTTGCCTTCTTTTTGGGCGACGCCCCATTTTTCAAGCAGTCCCGTAAATTCGTGAATAATCGACAGGCGCTCATCGCTGGATAACATCTTCCATGACGTCCAGTCCATTGTGCGGAAATCGTGAAGCGCGTACCAGCCGTCAAGCGTTTGGGCGGCTTCGTTCGTTTTTTGCTGCTCACTCATGTATCTTCACTCCTATATCTTTTCATTGATGCCTTCACTATATCACAGTTTAACCGTTTCGGCTGTGGAGAAACCTTGAATAATCCGAAGCCTTGTGTCAGAAACTATGCCGTGAACAAACGGTCAATTAAATTAGTTAGAAAAATAAGATTTCTTTTTGAAAGCGCTATAATGGAAGTTGGTTATTTGAATTTAGCTGGAAGAAGAGTATGCTGTAAAAGTAAGCGTTTTTTGTCAACATAGAGGAGGGTATATCGTGGCAGATTTATTTACAAAAGTACAAGAAAAAGTCGCAGGAAAAGATGTGAAAATCGTATTTCCTGAAGGGTTGGACGAACGTATCCTGGTTGCGGTCAACAACTTGGCGGGCAACAAGGTATTAAAGCCGATCGTAGTCGGCAATAAAGAAGACATTCAAGCAAAAGCGAAAGAATTAAACCTTACGCTTGACGGCGTGGACATTTTTGACCCGCATACATATGAAGGCATGGAAGAACTCGTTCAGGCTTTCGTAGAACGCCGCAAAGGCAAAGCGACGGAAGAACAGGCCCGCAAAGCTTTGCTGGACGAAAACTATTTCGGCACGATGCTTGTGTACAAAGGTCTCGCAGACGGACTTGTCAGCGGAGCTGCACATTCTACAGCCGATACGGTGCGCCCTGCACTTCAAATCATTAAAACAAAAGAAGGCGTGAAAAAAACATCAGGCGTCTTCATCATGGCCCGCGGTGACGAGCAATATGTATTCGCTGATTGCGCGATCAACATTGCCCCTGACAGCCAGGACCTTGCCGAAATCGCCATTGAAAGCGCCAATACGGCTCAAATGTTTGACATTGACCCGCGCGTTGCCATGCTCAGCTTCTCTACAAAAGGATCGGCGAAATCAGATGAGACGGACAAAGTGGCTGAAGCCGTGAAAATTGCGAAGGAAAAAGCGCCTGAGCTTACGCTGGACGGCGAATTCCAATTCGACGCTGCATTTGTGCCGTCTGTCGCGGAGAAAAAAGCGCCGGACTCCGACATTAAAGGAGACGCGAATGTATTTGTATTCCCAAGCCTTGAAGCAGGTAACATCGGCTACAAAATCGCTCAGCGCTTAGGCGGCTTCGAAGCGGTCGGACCGATTCTGCAAGGATTAAATATGCCTGTAAACGATCTTTCCAGAGGATGTAATGCGGAAGACGTCTACAATCTTGCGTTAATTACGGCTGCTCAAGCGCTGTAATCCGCAAATGCCGGCCTTTACGAGGGCCGGCATTTTTTTATAGAAAGAACGTCACTGCGGCCCAGCCGAACAAGGACAAACAGAGAGAACCGATCAAGCCTGCTGTGAGCGCCCGCCAGCCGTTATGACGAAACGCCGATATATGGACTTTCAAACCGAGACCCGCCATCGCCATGCCGATGAAAACATAAGACACTTGAACAAGAAATTCGGAATGCGCGGCCGAAATGACGCCTGATGTATGGATGGCGCTCATTCCGAGAAATCCGAAGATAAACCAAGGGATGGGGAGCGAAGCGGCAGAAGCCGTCTTTGACTTTCCGCTGCGGCGCGCCCGCATTCCGAGCATGAATGCGGCCGGGACGAGCAGCGCGACCCGGGTCAGTTTGATGATCACCGCCATCTCGACGGCTGCTTTTCCTCCGGCGCTGCCGGCCGCCGCCGCATGCGCCACCTCGTGAAGCGTTGCCCCGCAAAAGGCTCCGTAAGCCGCAGGAGAAAAGCCCAATCCATGATAAGAAAGAGAATATACAACAGTAAAAACGGTTCCTAATAACGAAACGGCGGCCGCGCTGATGGCGGCTGCATTTTCATTTGATCTGATCTGCGGCGCGATCGCGGCAATGGCAGCCGCTCCGCAGATCGCTGTGCCGCAGGCTGTCAGCGTGCTGAGTGTCTGATCTATACGGAACAGCCGGGACAGTCCGTATACAACGGCACCCGCAAACATCATACAGCAGACGGCAATTGCAAATACGTGCCAGCCCGCATGATAGATATCCGCCAGATTCAGTCTCATACCAAGCAGGATGATGCCTGCTTTCAGCAAGTATTTGCTTGAGAACGCGATCCCCGGCTCTAATGCCGCCCGCTGTCTGAATACGGCGCGCCAAAGCATGCCGATCAGCATGGCAAGGACAAGCATTCCGAACATATGCAAAAACGGCAGGCGGCTGACATAGAAAGCCGCAAACGCAATTCCTGCGGTAACTGAAACACCTTTTACCATCTTCATCTCAGTCACTTCCCATTATCTTGATAACTCCACTTTACTGCGGTCTTAATCATTAGTAAAATATATTTATATGATCTAAACGATTAGGGAAAATAATGATTAGGGGCGATGCTTTTTGTATTATGGGGAACTGAAAACATTCATTGCCGTCGTGGAAGAAAAAAACTTTACAAAGGCGGCGCAGAAGCTGATGATTTCTCAGCCGAGCGTCAGCCTTCACATTAAAAACCTGGAGAAAGAATTTCAAACCGCCTTGCTGAACCGCTCTCCGAAGCACTTTACGACTACGCCGACGGGGGACATTCTCTATCAGCGCGCCAAGCAGATGGTCTTTTTGTACGAACAGGCCAAATCCGAAATTTACGCCCATCATCATTATGTCAAAGGGAAGCTCAAAATCGCCGCGAGCTTTACCATCGGCGAATATATTCTGCCGCCGCTTCTCGCAAAGCTTCATAACGAGTATCCCGAGCTGAACCTGGACGTCATGATCGGAAACACGGAGGAGGTCAGCGAAGCGGTTCGGATGCTTCAAGCCGATATCGGGTTAATTGAAGGGCATACGGGGAAAAATGAGCTCGACATTCAGCCGTTTATGGAGGATGAATTGTGCATTGCCGCACCGAACGGACACCCGCTCGCCGGCAGAAAAAACATCCCGGCTGCCGAATTGCAAAATCAAGCGTGGGTGACGAGGGAGAAGGGTTCGGGAACGAGGGAATATTTAGACCACGTTCTTCAATCAAACGGACTGCGGCCGACATCCATGATGACGATCAGCAGCAACCAGGGCGTCAAAGAAGCCGTGATCAGCGGAATGGGTCTTTCCGTTCTGTCAAAAAGCGTGGTGCAAAAGGATCTGCTTCACGGCAGCATTTCCGTGCTTGAGATAAAAGGATTCTCCTTAAAACGGAAACTGTCTATCATCCAATCTTCCATTATGGAGAACACAAAAAACAAAGAAATCTTCATCGCACTTTTGAAAAGCCAATTTCAATCATCTCAAGCGGAGTGATATAATAAATGCATGGAAAGCCTATGACGAAAGGGATTTAATATAGATGGGAAAGCAACCGATTGATTTACTGATGCAGCCGAGCTGGAGAATCATTGACCAATCCAGCCTCGGCCCTTATTTTGATGCGAAGCAGTCATTCGCAATGGATGATACGCTGTGCGCCTCCGTAGGCAAAGGGGAATCGCCTGCGACGGCACGCTCCTGGGTGCACCACCGGACGATCGTGCTCGGCATTCAGGACACGCGCCTGCCGTTTTTAGAGGACGGCGTGAAATTGCTGGAGGACGAAGGCTACCGTGTCATTGTCCGCAATTCCGGAGGCCTCGCCGTCGTACTGGACGAAGGCGTATTGAATATCTCGCTTATTTTTGAAGACGAGAAAAAAGGCATCGACATCGACAGAGGCTACGAGGCGATGACAGAGCTGGTGCGGCGGATGCTGCGTCCGCATAATGCCGAACTTAAAGCATATGAAATTAAAGGATCGTACTGTCCGGGCAGCTACGATCTCAGCATCGGCGGCCGAAAATTCGCGGGAATCTCACAAAGACGCCTGCGGGGCGGAACCGCGGTTCAGATTTACCTCTGCGCCGATAAAAGCGGAAGCGAACGCGCCGATCTGATCAGACATTTCTATCAAGCCGCTTTAAAAGACAAAAGCAACGATACAAAAGGCGTATATCCCGATATCCGGCCCGAAACGATGGCTTCATTAAGCGAATTGCTGCAAACGGACATTACCGTGCAAGACTTAATGCTGGCGCTTTTGACCGAACTGAAGGAACTCAGCGGCCGCCTGTATGCAGCCGGATTATCGCCGGAAGAAGAGAAGGTATTTGAAAAAAATCTGACCCGAATGCTGGAACGGAATGAGAAGGTGTTCGGCACGCAGGAAAGCTTGGACTAAGTCCGGGCTTTTTTGTTTTTGGTAATTATATACTATTTAGTTATAGTGAAAAAGAAGTGTTATACCAAAACTAGTTTACATTATATACCTTATTTGATTAATATATTTATGTAGGTTCCAAATAATTCTATAAACTGAAGGAGATGGAGATATGAACTTTAAAAAAATAAAAGAAGAAAAAAGAATCACGATCCCGACGCATTTGTTAGCCGGAGATGCGGAACAATCAGGCAATTCTTTCGCTTGGAGCGGCTGGGTGCTTGTAGTGCCGAGCCAAGAAGACAATCAAAACCCGAATTTGAATTTCTCTGATTTAGCCGCTCAAAAGTAGGATAATCACTGTTTGGAGCCTACACATCTGAGACGAGGCGGTGAGAGTGTGACACAAGAGTATATAAGAGAAATTAAGCGGGGAGCACTGTCATGGATTGTTAAAAATATCCATTACTTTGATATGAATCATAAAGTAGCGAATGATTTCAGGTGGCGCCTTAAAACATTTATAGAACTCATTTTTCTTACCAATTACCTGATCAGAAATCAGGCAGATGATAAGGAAGTTGCTGTTTTAACGGAGTTTATTACAGAAAGGCTCCGTAATGATCAGCTTGAAGAATTTATTCATTTTGATCCGGACGGTCTCGCCGGATTGGCTATTGCGGGTGAATTTCTTACCTTGACTGATCATCCGTCACGGGCTTCGGTGATATGGGAGCTGGAAAAATTCACGGCAGCGCGTTTTGATCGCAGCCTTGCTAAAATTCCCTTTCGGAAAATGGATCTGAAGTACAGTCTGCAAAGAGCAGGCGTAACCTCGGAAATAACGGATTTTTCTGACTTATATCACTACACAGCAGCTGGTCAGGATATCCCAAATACATATATGACGGATCATGATGCGTACAGCATCACTCATACGATTTTTTATATAACAGACATGGGATGTTCTTCGCTTACGGATAAAGAGTATCATCTGCCGTCCTTAAAAGAAAAGGTCCTGAAATTTCTCGGGATCTATATCTGTCTTGAGAATTTAGATATTACCAGTGAATTATTGATGTGCAGCTCTTTTTTACATATCGACATGGATAAGGACAACCATAAACCGCTCTATGAAGCAGCCTGGAATAAAATCTATCAGGGCCGAATGAAAGAGGGGAATGTCCCGAGCATCACCTATCAACATAAACCCGGTTTGAAAGGTGAACAGCGAAGAGAAGATGTGTTCAAACATTGCTATCATACAACACTTGTCGCCGCGGGTGCCGCGCATGCCTGTCTTAGAGCAGAAAGGAACGATTAACTTGAACAGATTAGCTGAAGAGGCGGATCAATTTTTATTATCTTTTGCTGAACAATCGCTTCCGGATCAAAAGAGCATTGAGCTGTTTGCCGGCTTCTGCAAATACTGCAGGAAGACGAGCCATTCTTCCGCTGTAAAAGAACATACTGAAAGGATTGCCTCCGCTTTCGTTGATAAGTCATGCTGGGAAGATCTGTTTCACTGTAACACGGCCATTGTCAATGAGTTGATTCATATCTATTTAACGGCAAAAGCTTATAAAAAGAAGCAGGGAATGGATTCGGATGATCAAGTCATACGTCACGGATTGCAAAACGGCTATCTTATAAAAAAAGAATGGCCTTATTTTAAATACGCCGAATTCGCTGGTTTGCTGAGCGAGCTGGGAATGTCAACTGACCATGAAAAAGTGCGCTTTTACAAGAATTCGATGTTTCAGCCTTTGCTCCATGACGCATGGAAAAGAACAGCTGAAAACGAGCTGGAGTTTGTCGAGTACTGTCTTCTTCATTTGAATGAGGGAGAGCATCTGCTTCATCCCGGCTTGAAGGCGTCCATTCAAAAATGGCTTGTGTTTTGTCTCGGCAGCCGAAAAATGAAACAGCTGTGCAATATGTTATTTATCCAATCGTGTATCGATCCATTTTTTTATGGCTGTCAAGCGGCTCTTCATCATATAAATAACGAGAATCCATCCATTCATTGTGCTCCGGCTCTTCTGCCGGCGATTGAGATTCTGAATCTGGAGTGTGGAACATGCAGATAGTCAAGGAACATTTTAATATAAAAAAAACAGAAGAATGGCTGCTGGGTTTTTGGAAGAATATTCAGCTGCAGCCGGAAGAAATGGAAGCAGATGATCTCATGCACCTGTTTTGCGGTTTAGCGGCATGTCATCACTTTGAAAAAAGAAAGGATACAGAAGAAGTCATTCTATTCTTAGACCGTTATTTTGGAGAAAAAACGCACGAATGCCATCCGGTCCTGTTCGCGTATGCGTATCATATATACCGCAGGATGGATGCCGCAAAAAGCATCTTTTTTCATAACGGACTTGAACAAATGGTCCGCGGTTTACAAGAGGAACTGAAATCAGAGCCTTCCTCTATGATCCTCATGGTGTTAGCAGCTTATTTCGGGGCGGTGACCCCGGAAGAACTGATCGTGTTCTTAGAAACCGCAATGAAACGTGAGGCCGATTTGCTCATGGCACCGGGCGGCATCCAGGAAGAACAGGCGGATGCCCTTTATGCCGTCACTTATTTGCAAATGAAAGAATTGCAGCCTTTTCTCACGGAATGGTACAAAACATCAGACTTTGCTTTTTCAGGTTTAATGTTAGCCGAGTGCAGAAAGTATCACATTGACGCCGTTGCAAAATACACAGCCATTATGAAATTTCTCCAATTCGATGAGGCGCTTTTTATACGGGAAGGGCGGGAATTTCTACGCTTTCAGCAGCGAAGCAGCGGGAGCTTCGGTTATTTGAATCCATTAGCGATGGACCAAGGGGCGGTCAGCGGCAAATTGCTGGACCGGCAGTATTTCCTGCCGTCCGCTCATTATGCCGCCGCCTCTCTGTCTATGCTGTAATGTCTCTCTTTTGAAAGACGGAAAAAGAAATCAATAAACAAATAAGAAAGTAGATCGCTATAACCGTCACGGAATAGGGGATGTTTAACGTTGAAATCGCATCACCCGCGCTTTTATTTACATAAGCAACGAGGTTTAAATGCGGAAAGAGCGTAAATTTATACCACGTAAATTGGGCAAGCAAATCAGTTCCGCCCAATATACTGCCGGCAAACAGCAGTAAAATCGATAAGCAGAGGGAGAGCGCCTGGCTTTTGCACAATACTGACAAAGTGAACGCAATGGTGACAATGCTTATAATTGATATGAAACGCAAAAGCAGAATGATTCCGGATGCTTTGATTGAACTGATGGTATACAGACTGTCATTTAAATGAGTATAGACGAGCGGATATGAAGCATTGGAAAAACCGAATAACACGCCGCCGATCAGCAAACAGCTCACACAGTAAAATAAGTAAATCATACCGGTAAACAGAAGGGAGGCCAGAAATTTCGATGTTAAAATCCGCCATCTTCGGTTCGGGCTTGTAGCGATAAACTTAATCGTCCCAAGGGCAAACTCTTTAGAAACAACCCCGCTGACGGTTAAAATCGCTGTTAAGCTTACGAAAATCTCAAGCCCGTTTGAAGTAACCGTGCCGAAAAACCTCCAGCCGTTCCATTCATAAGGGTTGATGTTATGCTCCAAATAATAGTCTTTATTCTTAACATCAGCAGAATAATAAACGCCTGTCGTTTCAGCCGGTTTATCAATTTCTTCCTGTTTTTTTTCGGCGAGAAGCCGTTCTTTCCAATTGTTATCCGAGGAAGCATCTAACTCATGATTCATAATAAGGCCGGCCAGCAAAACGATGAGAAACAGGAAAAAAAGAGATAAAAGTGTGCCTTTTTTTCGGGTTATTTTTATGAATTCGTTCTGCGCCAGATGAAATATGCTCATACCGCGTCCTCCTGATCTGTAATCATCATGTATTTCTCTTCCAATGACAAAGTCCTTGCAGAAACGCGGGAAATCAGAATCTCTTTCTCTGCCAAAGATTTAATGACATACGGGATGGTATCTTCTTCCGCTTCCAATTCAATGATGCGGCTGTCTTTTTGCTGTACTTGAAGAATACCGTCCTGCTCTAATATTTCTTTCGCCCTTGCCGGATGATCGACCGTGACGGTAAACAGCTTTTTCTGACCAAGGTCATGTCTGTTCTTCATGTCTTCAATTCCTAAAATCCGTCCCTTTTTAATATAGGCAACCCTATCGCAAATTTCCTCCATTTCCGACAATAAATGGCTTGATAATAAAATAGAAACCCCTTGCTTCGCTAAATCGGAAAGAATGGTGCGCAATTCTTTCATTCCTTTAGGATCGAGGCCGTTCATCGGTTCATCCAGAATTAATAATCCGGGATTGTGAAGAAGAGAATAAGCGAGCCCCAAGCGCTGTTTCATGCCTAATGAGAAATGTTTCACTTTTTTGCGGGCAGCCTGCTCCAATCCGACTTTTGCAAGGGTATTCATAAGGTCATCCGTTCGCAGCGAGCTGCTCCGCAGTCTGGTGAAATATTTTAGGTTTTGCAAAGCGGTCATATTCGGATACATATCCGGGCCTTCAATGATAACCCCGATATGTCTCATAAAATATTCAAAGTCGCTGTCCGGTCTGCCTCTGAATGAAATGGCTCCTTCTGTTTTTTTAATAAGCTGTACGATCATTCTGAAAATAGTGGTTTTTCCTGAGCCGTTCGGCCCTAAAAGGCCGAATATCTCGCCTTTTCTCACATCGAAAGAAATTGACTGTACAATGGGGGTATGATTGATTGTTTTAGAGACATCTTTTAATATCAGGGCTGGTTCAGTCATGATATTTGCACACCTTCCTTATGATTTAGGGTAAAAGCCGTCAAAACCGAAGAACATGCTTCCGATCAGGCCGGCAACGATTAAAATGAGAGCAATGCTATACCACATTTTTCGATTCAATGTTTTCCCTCCTTACAACGCTGACATTCCATTTGAAATAGCGCAAAAAGATGCGGAATATCAGTTTCGAAAGATCAAATCCGGCCATAAACACCGCCATACCTGCTCCAAGAACCATACATCCGTTAAAAATGGCTGTTACAATCGGCACTTTTACAAGGAGAAAGAATGATCCGGTCATCAGCATCAGGCCGATCGCCATCAAACTTAACACCGCAACAGAGGCAAAAAGAAACGGTGTCAGCATAAACATGAAGTTGAACATGCCCATCCCCAGCATCAGGCCGAATGCTTTGAAAAACGAGCGCCATGTTTTCTGCTCCTCGGCATCACTGATGAAAATATCCGCTTTTAAGGCGCGCGCAAGTGTTTTGGGGTTTCCTAAATTGCCCGCGATTTGTTCATCGCTTTTTCCTTCAGCGCCGCCCATTTGGAATATTTCGCCGATATCGGCGAGTATCTCTTTTTGCTCACGTTCCGGCAGATCTTTTATTTCCCGCCGGAGATGTTTTAAATATTGGTCTTTACACATTCATTTTCCCTCCTTAATGATGCTGTTCACTTTTTCGGACAGGTCAAGCCATTCCGATTTTAATGTTTGATGATAAAAGGCGCCTTCTTCTGTTACTTTGTAATATTTGCGTGATGGGCCTTGATCGGAAGCTGCTGTATACGTTTTTAGGCAGTTATTTTTTGTGAGTCTTCGTAATATGGGGTAGATGGTGCCCTCCGATACAGGGAACGTTTCACTTATGATCTTGATTAATTCATAACCATATAAATCTTCATAAAGAAGCAGGGACAACACACAAAGTTCCAACGCTCCTTTTCGTAATTGGCTACTCATTTACTATCATTCCCATCATATCTAATAATTGTATTCTCTATACAGTGTATTGCACAGTAGCTAATCGATCAATAATTCCCAAGAACCATTTGGGATGAGGAATTGAATCTTTATGCTTATGTGCGGGCGGGGACCGAGATGCGCAGCCCTTGCGGGAAGAAGGCCTCCTGAACAATGTTTACATTAATATAGATCAGGATGCGCGTCATTGACAAATGGCAAAAACCCCTTTTTCCATGACAAGGAAAGGGGTTTTTCCGTTATTCGGCCATTTTTTCTAAATTGCCGTTCCGGTCCATTTTAAAGGACGGAGAGGCATGCTCGTCGTCTTCAAATAAAACTAGTTTTCTGGCTCTGTTCATAATTTTCACCAAGGTTTCGTAGTCTTCCTGAATGGTTTTTTGATCTTTCTCAAGCTTTTCGACGGCCGCTTCCAGCTGCTCGGTTTTAGACTGAAGTTCTTGGTTTTCCCGTTTTAAACGGTCATTTTCCATTTGCAGGGCGGAAGTTTGCTTTCCGCTGCCTTCATAGCTCTGCAGAAATTGAATGACGTCTGCCATTGTGAGCTCCGCCTTTTGGCTCGGCTGCTGAGGCGCCAGCAAATGTGATAAACTAGCTAACTCTTCCTTGAAGCTTTCATCGACATAAGGCATATGTTCGCCGGACATGACGGCTTGCCGATCTTCTTTTGGCGCTTCCGTTTGAACCGTCTCTTCGGCTGCGGTTTCCTGCATGATGTCCGCATCCGGTGCAGGCGGCTGGTATAATAGTTTCTTCTTGGCCGGCTGGCCGTTTCCGAGCGCGCGCATCCGCTGTTTCCGCTGTTTTTTGGCAAGCTGAAGCGCTTTTTCATATTGATGGCGGACGACAGCATTCCACCTGAATCCGCACGCTGCCGACGTTCTGTTTAATTTATCGCCTACCTCTTCAAAGGCATTCAGCTGCGTGCTTCCTTCCCGAACGTGACGGAGCACGGTTTCCGCAAGCAGCAGGTCATTTTCCTCCGACCAGGCGTCCTGTCTTTGTTTTGTCAATGTTCTCAACCCCCAATATCTTTGATGGTATTAGAATGTCCAGATTGGAAAATATTTATACAAATTGGCTGAAAGAATGAGAGATACGCAGAGCCTTGCAGGATAAGATGAATCCTTGTACAATGAGATGTGATGTGATTTTTTTCGTTTTTAAAATTAAGATTTAACATAGAGGAACATTGAATGAAGGGAAGCGTACATCATGGCTAATGAATTCCGAGTGTGTGATGATTGCCAGGCCACCAATATTAAGACTTTGCTGCCGCGTTTGAAAGAAGCTGACCCGGATGCAAAAGTGGAGGTCGGATGTCAGTCATATTGCGGGCCCGGACGCAAAAAATCGTTTGCTTTCGTAAACAACCGCCCGCTGTCGGCGCCGACTGAGGACGAGCTGATTGAGAAAGTGAAAAAGAAGATCAAAAAGTAAATGTGTATTTTTATGACAGCCTCGCCCGATGGGTCAGGCTTTTTTGCTTCAAAAAATCAATGACGGAAAACTGGAACAAAACGCCGGACAAATTCAAGGATGTTTTCAAATTACAGAGCCGATATAATAGAATCACGGCTAAAAAAAAGAGGGAATGACGATGGCGTATCCAAACGGAAAATTATCAGAAGAAAAAGTGTTTAAAGATCCCGTTCACCGCTATGTTCATGTGCGGGACAAGCTGATCTGGGATTTGATCGGCACCCGTGAATTTCAGCGGCTGCGCCGGATCAAACAGCTCGGTACGACGTATTTGACGTTTCACGGCGCGGAACACAGCCGTTTTAACCATTCTCTCGGCGTCTATGAGATTGTCAGACGAATGGTTGATGATGTTTTTAAAGGGCGTCCTGAATGGGATGACAATGAACGCGAACTCTGTCTCAGCGCCGCGCTTTTGCACGATTTGGGACATGGGCCGTTTTCGCATTCCTTTGAAAAGGTTTTTCATCTGGATCATGAAGACTATACGAGGGAAATCATTCTCGGCGACACCGAGGTGAATCAGGTTCTCAGAAAGGCGGGACCGGGATTTCCGCAGGATGTTGCTGAAGTCATTGCCAAAACATACAAAAACAAGCAGGTGGTCAGCCTGATTTCGAGCCAGATTGACGCCGACAGGATGGATTACCTTCAGCGGGACGCATACTATACGGGCGTCAGCTACGGACATTTTGATATGGAACGGATTTTAAGGGTGATGCGTCCGCGAGAGGACCAGATCGTCATTAAGCAAAGCGGCATGCACGCCGTCGAAGACTATATTATGAGCCGCTATCAAATGTACTGGCAGGTGTATTTTCATCCAGTGACGAGAAGCGCTGAAGTCATTTTGACGAAAATTCTCCACCGTGCGAAGCAGCTCCATGAAGAAGGGTATATATTCACTCATGCTCCCGTTCATTTTTATTCCATTTTTGAAGGGAAGCTGACGCTTGCGGATTATCTGAAGCTTGATGAAGCCATCATTTTATATTACTTCCAGGCTTGGGAGGAAGAAGAGGACCCGATTCTGTCCGACTTGTGCCGCCGCTTTATTAACCGCCAGCTGTTTCAATATGCCGAATTTAACCCCAATGAGGAAATGTCGGCTTATTTTGAACTGACCGCTCTGTTTAAAGAGGCGGGAATTGATCCCAATTACTATTTAGTGGTCGATTCTTCATCGGATCTGCCGTATGATTTTTACCGGCCGGGTGAAGAGGAGGAGCGTCTGCCGATTCACCTGTTAACGCAGAACGGCCAGATCAAAGAGCTGTCCAGGCAGTCCGCCATTGTCGAATCCATTTCGGGCAAACGCCGGACGGACCATAAGCTCTACTATCCGATGGACCTCATTTGTGACGATTCAGAAAACCCTGAAGCAAAATTAAAAATCCGGCAGCTGCTGGGACTGACATAGAAGGATTTTGGTAAAGAAGGAAAAGGAGATGTCGGGAATTTGTTGAAAGAACATGCAAAACTGATGAAGGTGTTCTCGGATTCTGGAGAAATCATCGGGCGGAAAAAGCTGCAGAAAATCATTTATATCGCGAAGAAAATGCAGTATCCTTTCTACGAAAAATATGATTTTCATTTTTACGGCCCGTATTCCGAAGAACTGACGCTTCGAATTGAAGAGCTGTGCAATCTTGGGTTTCTGGATGAGGTGAAGGAAAAAAAGGGCGGCTACTTTCAATACCGGTACTCGCTGACGGAGACGGGAGCCGAGTTTTTACATCATGCGGAGCTTACGATGCCGGATATGAAGAAGTACATCGACAGCGTCAACAGCCGCTCATCCCGGTTTCTGGAGCTGGTGTCTACGATTTTGTATTTTGACGGCCTTGAAGCTGAGGAAAAGAAAGAGAAAGTGTTTACGATAAAAAGCAAACAGAAGTATACAGATGAAGAATATGATGAGGCGCTTCACTACATAGAAGAGCTGAAACACATTTGTTAAAGGCGATGGCTTTCGTCTTTTTTGATGAAAAAACCAGGCCGCGATAAAGCGGGCCTGGTTTTGTTTATTGTCTCAATTTGCTGTGCTTGTACGAATATAAAAAGTAAACGATGACTCCGATGATCAGCCAGACGGCAAAATAAAGCCACGTTTTCAGCGGCAGATTGACCATTAAAAACAAACAGCAGATAATGGCCAAAATCGGCAGTACGGGTACAAAAGGAACTTTAAATCCCCGCGGCAGATCCTTATGGGTGCGGCGCAGAATCAGCACGGACAGACTGACCATGGCAAATGTCAATAGCGCGCCGATGTTTGAGAGATCTGACAGCTCTTTCAGATCAACAAAACCCGCGATGCAGGCGCTGATCAGTCCGATCAGCCACGTATTAAAGATCGGCGCTCCCGATTTCTTTCCGACAATGGTAAAGACTTTCGGCAGCATTCCGTCTCTTGCCATCGCAAAAGATATACGGGTCGCCGCATATGTATGGGCGAGAACGACGGCCATCAGTCCGATCACCGCACCGGCAGCGATAACGCCCGCCACCGCGTTTTGTCCGACAGTCTGTAACACATAAGACATGGCTTCCGGCACATTAAGCTGTGAATACGGAACCATACCCGTCATGACGAGACAGACGATCACGTATACCAATGTACAGATCACCAGTGAACCGATAATACCGATCGGCAGGTTGCGCTGCGGTTTTTTGACTTCTTCAGCCGAAGCGGAAATCGCGTCAAACCCGAGAAACGCAAAAAAGACGGCAGAAGCCCCTGTAATCACGCCTTTGATTCCAAAAGGCATAAAAGGATGCCAATTGCCCGGCTTCACAAAAAAGCTTCCTGTGATGATAAACAGCAAAACAATTCCGATTTTTACGAGAACCATTACATTATTAAAGGTTTTGCTCTCCTTGGAGCCGCGTGACAGAACGACGGCAATTAATAGAGTAATGATGATGGCAGGAAGGTTGACGATGCCCCCCTGGCTCGGCACGTGCAGCAGACTGTCCGGCAAAGGCATGCCGATTTCGGCTAACAGATTATTAAAATAACTTGACCAGCCGCTTGCCACCGCCGACGCCGTCACCATATAAACGGATAAGAGCGTCCAGCCCATTAAATGGCCGACAATTTCTCCCATGGTGGTATAAGAGTAAATATAGGCGCTTCCGTAAACCGGGAGAACAGAAGCGATTTCGGCGTAACATAATGCTGCAAGGCTGCAGACAACGGCTGCAATGATAAAAGAAAAGATTACGGAAGGTCCGGCGTTTTTCGCGGCCGTAATGCCTGTAAGAACCATGACGCCCGTCCCGATGACGGCGCCGATGCCCAGTAATGTTAAATCAAATCCACCCATCGTTTTGGCAGTCTGCCTGTTTCTGCTTTGTTCAAGCAGCTGGGTGATGTCTTTTTTTTGTAGGATATTCCGCAACACGCATCCCTCCATCCAAAAGCAAAAGCCAAGAGGGACTCTTTGGCTTTTACCCGTGTCACATTCTGTGTAATCGACAATCCTGTGTTCTGTTTCCCCGTCTGTTCCGTTTCTTTTCCAGTCATATTGTCTGCCGCATCCGATCAGATTATCCTTTCCGTCAAACGCAGTCACCCTTAATGATTTTACCTGAATCATGTCTATAAAACCAGCATTGCATAAAAGGGATGGGTGAAAAAGTAGGAGATAATAGTCTGTATAGGGCAGGATAAAAGTTGCGGGCTTTCCGGCCGAAATTTTGACTTTCCCCGCGAGGTATCAGTAAAATGTAATAAAAAACAATCAAATGATGATGGATGCATCTTGAAATGGGGAGTTTCTGCATGGAGCACGATATATTGCAAGCAAATGTACTGGATTACGCGCTCACGAAATATTTAAAGAGCACGAAAAAGCTTGATGAGGCGACAATTCCGAAGAGTATAAACAATATCAGAGGATTTATTCTCAGGATTATTTACCGGCACGGCACGTGCACGATTAAAGATATATTGCAGGAAGTCACATTATCGCCTTCAGCCACGACAACCGCTCTGAATCATTTAGAAAAAGAAGGTTTCGTGGAAAGGTCGAGAAATAACGAAGACCGACGCACGGTATGGATGACGCTTTCCGAATCGGGAAAAATGGCGGCCATGCAAATGATTGAAAACCGGCAGATGCTCATTGACGAGCTGTTCGAAGCGTTGACAGAAGAAGAAAAGAATACCTTTTTCAGCCTCGTTGAAAAAGTAATGAAATAAGCCGGCCTGACATAGCAGCGCCGGCCGTTATCAAGGATTACTCCGTATCGCTGATCCGTTTGCCGGCGACGGCGTAATGATCCTTTCTCATTTCTTCAATCATGACAATGATCTTTTCTTCGGCTGCGCCTGTCGTTTCTTTTACGGCTTCTGTCACTTTTTCAACCAGATTCCGTTTTTGTTCATCTGTGCGGCCTTCAAGCATTTTAACGGTTACGAGCGGCATGGTGCTGATCCTCCTTTATCGTTTCCTCTCTTTGGAAGAGAGGTCACTTATAGTATACTGAATGAAGGACAATCTTGCATTTTTTAAAAAAGGGGATTTTTACATTTGGACAGATTTTTATATTATCCGCTGGAGCTTATGCCCTATGTCGTGATTACGCTGATCGTGGCATTTACGATGCATGAACTGGCGCACGCGTATGTCGCGTATCGGTTCGGAGACGATACCGCGGCGAGACAGGGCAGATTAACGCTCAATCCGATTAAACATCTTGATGTTTTCGGAACGATTCTAATTTTGGTCGCGGGTTTCGGCTGGGCCCGTCCGGTGCCGGTGAACCGCCGCGCCTTTAAAAGACCGCGGCTGGCGGGAGTGCTGGTTTCCGTCGCCGGGCCTGTAAGCAACCTGCTTCTTGCCTTTATCGGTTTCTTTTTGCTAGTGTTGATGCATGCTTACGGAATGGAGCTGCTTTCTGCATTCAGCATGGGGCTTGACCGCTTTTTCTCTATTTGGATTCAGCTGAATCTCGCGCTGTGTTTATTCAACCTGCTGCCGCTTCCTCCGCTTGACGGCTACCGGATTATTGAGGATCTCGTGCCGCCGCGGGTGCGCGCCAAAATGACTCAGTTTGAGAGCTACGGGATTATCGTGTTTCTCGTGCTGTTTGTGACACCGGTCGGCTCCTATGTCGTGTGGCCGCTGTTAAGCGAGGGGAGAGACTGGATTCTCAAGGTATTTGCCATTATATTTCAACCGCTTTTGTAGGAGGGTATTTTCATGGAAGAAAAAAAGAAGAAAACAATCGGATTCAATATTATTAAAAGTGATCCGACCGACGGACATGGCGGTTTTGGCGCCGGGGCGCTGAGCCTTGACAATATTTCTCCGGTATTTGTCGATGTGGAAGAGAAGGAAGCCTTCGTTGACATCGGCGCAATGCATGCCCGCAGTGTCGTTGAAAAAGGCATCAAATTCCTGCCGAACAAAGATGAAGTGCCGAACGGAAAACCGTACTGGCTCGTGTGGGTCACCATCGACAGAAAAGAAGAAGGCCCTTATTACGCGGGTGTGACGGCTTGTGAAATGACCGTGGACAGAAGTATCCGCAGAGGCTATAAGTCATTGCCGGAGCATGTGAATTTAATGGATAAATCAATGAAGCGCTGCATTGTCGTGGATAAAATGGACGCCAGCTCAAAGCAGGTGCTTGCTGAATTTCTGCAGAAGCATGACCAAGGGCTCTGGGAACGTTCATCCGATGAATTGAAAACAGGTCTGCTTCCGGAAGAAAAATAATTTGTGAACTTTTTGTGAACTTTATAAATATTTGCACTATTTTACATTTGTACTGAGTAAACTGTTGATACAGAATCAGGACATGGAAAGTCCCGAGCCGAACCAAGACTCGGGGTTTTTCATGTTTACGCGGAGGTTTCATCATGTTCACCGTCTTTGAAATCGGGCCTTGGGTCATTGAAGCAGATGCGGAGGAAACGAGAAAACAATACGAAAAATCATGGCCTGATCCTTGCGATTGCGGGCACTGCCGGAACTTTTCCGAGGCGGTGAGTCTTCTTCCCGCCGAGAAAACAAGGCTGTTTACGCAGTTTGGGATTCGTCCGGCTGTCTGTCACGATTTGGGGGAGCATGGAAAGGAAAACGGCCTGCATCATTATGCGGGCAGCTATCCGATTGTCGGCAGGTTTAGGGAAGGCTGGCCGAAGTTTCATATCGAGAGGGCGGGAGATATCCGCTTTTCGTTTTCATTGGCGAGTACAACATTTTTTATACCGAAGGGTTTTCCTGACCCCATTATCCATCTCGACTTTTCACTCTTGCTCCCGTGGGTGCTTGAGGAAGACGCGGATTAAAGCCCGGCGCGCAATGCACCGGGCTCAGTCTTTTTTGCCGAGCCACTTATCCCACCATTTTTTGCGCGGAGCTTCTTTGCGGGCGGGGGCGTGTTCCTTTTCTTTTTTAGACGGTTCCGGTCCGTAGCATACATCCGCGGGCTCAGTGCCTGCGATGAAATACGTATAATGCTTTGCGGCGCAGCCGGGTCCCGAAGTGTAGCCGGAAGCGGGATCGATATAGACGCCCGTGACGCCCTTCGGCGGTTTAAGCGCTATTTCCGGTTCTCCTTCGAGCGCCTTCTCCATAAAGTCCGCCCAAATCGTCTTCGCATAGCTTTTTTCTTCTACTGAATCAATCGTGCTGCTTTTGTCATAGCCTGTCCATACACCGGCGGCAAGAGCCGGGTTAAAGCCGATCATCCAGCTGTCTGCGCTCGTCGTGCCTGATTTACCGCCATAGGTTCGGGTCAGCCGGTCAGAAATGGTGCGTCCCGTGACGGAAGTATAGCCGTTTAAATCCTGATCAAACATGCCCGTCATCATGCTCGCCGTCACAAAAGCGGCTTTTTTATCAAGCGTCTGCTGATGTCCGCGCGGCTGTTCATACAAGACATTGCCGGCGGTATCCGTCACTTTTGTGATAAAGGAAGGGGTGATTTGTTTTCCCCCGTTTGCGAGCATCGCGTAGGCATTAACCATCTCAATCGGGCGCACGGGTTCAGTTCCGAGCGCCAGAGACGGAAGGGGCTTTAAATGTTCGCTGATGCCGAATTCCTTTGCCGCCGACACGAGCTTATTCATGCCGAGAAAGAGATGGGTCTTCACGGCATAAATGTTGTCTGATAACGCAAGCGCCTGAAGCAGCGTAATCGGTTTATTGGCGTAGTAGCCGTTGTAATTGCTTGGAGAATAAGTATCTCCGTTGTCGTCAATCTGGAACTCTGTGGCTTCGCTTTTCATCAGCGTGACCGGTGTAAAGCCGCTTTGAATCGCTTTGTAGTACAAAAGCGGCTTGATCGTGGAAGCAGGCTGCCGTTTCGCCTGTGTCGCCCGGTCAAACGGGCTTTTTTCGTAGTCACGTCCGCCGAGAAGCGCAAGCACGCGCCCTGTTGCCGGATCAATCGCGGAAAAGCCGACCTGAATGTCAGAGCCGGTACGGATCGTATGTGCCACAGTGTTTTCCGCAATCCGCTGCATGCGCTTATCAAGCGTCGTATAAACACGCAATCCGCTCGTTGCCAGCTGTTCGCGCGTCATGCCGAGCTTTTTCCCGAGTTCTTTCATCGCATCATCGTAAAAATAAGGCGCCGTTTTCGCCGCGGTTCTGTTTTTCAGCGGCTGATAGGCAAGCGGCGTTTTCTTAAGCCTTTCCGCCTTTTCTTTTGAGATCATTTTTTGGCCGATCATCAGTCGGAGAATGGTTTCCTGGCGCTGTTTGGCCTTCTTTTCGCTGACATATGGCGAATAGCCGGACGGGCCTTTCGGTATGCCCGCCAAAAGCACGGCTTCCGCATCGTTCAGATCTTTGGCGTGTTTGCCGAAATACAGGCGCGAGGCGGCTTCAATTCCGTATGCACCGTGGCCGTAATATATCGTATTTACATAACCTTCTAAAATCTCGTTTTTAGAATAGTTCTGTTCAAGGCGGATCGTGTAAAATGCTTCGTTCCATTTTCGTTTCCATGTCTTATCATGCTCAAGGTAGAGATTTCTCGCGTATTGCTGGGTGATGGTGCTTGCGCCCTGAACCTTGGCCATTGCCTTTATGTCAGCCAGCGCGGCGGCGGCCATCCGCCGGTAATCAAAACCGTGATGATTGTAAAAGTTTTGATCCTCCACCGCAATGGCGGCCTGCACCGCTATCGGATTGATATCTTTTAACCGGACCCAGTAGCGCTTTTCCCCGAAATCGGTCTCACCTAGCTTTGAGCCGTCATTTGCATAAAGAATCGTAGACTGAGGAACCCGGACGGAGGGGGCGCCCTGCCATTTCGCTGCAAGAAGAACGGATGTGAAGCAGACGCCGGCCAGCATTCCGCCGATCAGTGTCAGAAAGATGCAGGCGCGGATGATTTTGAACGTGATTCTGAGCTGTTTTCCAGATACTTTATCCACTTTTGGGAACCCCCTTTTTCATGATTCTATTATTATGTGAAAAAAGGGGGTTTTTTAAACATATCAAACCGGACACTTCTTTACTTTTTCCCCTCCATCCTCTATACTTTTTCCTTAGGTGAAAATGAGATTTTAACCGGAATAAAAGCGATACAGACGCTTACAATAAATGAAATAAGCCTTGAAAGGGAGATGACAATTGAGCGAGCTTTGGTATACGGAGAAGCAGACGAAGAATTTCGGCATTACATTAAAGGTGAAACAAACATTACATACGGAACAGACGGAATTTCAGCATCTGGAAATGGTGGAGACAGAAGAATTCGGCAACATGCTGTTCTTAGACGGAATGGTCATGACTTCTGAAAAAGACGAATTCGTCTATCATGAAATGGTTGCGCACGTCCCGTTATTTACGCACCCGAATCCGGAAAACGTCCTCGTTGTCGGCGGCGGAGACGGCGGTGTCATCAGAGAGATTCTGAAGCACCCAAGCGTAAAAAAAGCGACGCTTGTCGACATTGACGGCAAGGTTATTGAATACTCTAAAAAATTCCTTCCGTCCATTGCGGGCAAGCTTGATGATCCGCGCGTCGACGTGAGAGTCGATGACGGTTTCATGCACATCGCGAAATCAGAGAATGAGTATGACGTCATCATGGTTGATTCAACAGAACCGGTCGGACCGGCCGTCAATCTGTTCTCAAAAGGCTTCTATGCCGGAATTTCCAAGGCGTTAAAAGAAGACGGCATCTTCGTCGCGCAGACGGACAACCCGTGGTTTACACCGGAGCTGATTACAAACGTACAGCGTGACGTGAAAGAAATCTTCCCGATCACCCGTCTGTATACAGCTAATATCCCGACGTACCCGAGCGGCCTGTGGACATTTACGATCGGTTCTAAAAAGTACGATCCGCTTGAAGTGGAGGACAGCCGTTTCTTTGACATCGACACGAAATATTACACGAAAGAGCTTCACAAAGCGGCATTTGTTCTTCCGAAATTTGTGAGCGACTTAATCAAATAAAAACGTACGGCGCAGGAGCGAATCTTGCGCTTTTTTACAGGAAAGCGAGGGTTTTATCATGAGGTTTGATGAAGCATATTCAGGAAAAGTATTTATCGCAAGCCGCCCCGACTGGAAAGAGGCGGACGCCATCCTTTACGGCATGCCGATGGATTGGACGGTCAGCTACCGTCCGGGTTCGCGTTTCGGCCCGGGGAGAATCCGCGAGGTGTCAATCGGTCTTGAAGAATACAGCCCGTATCTCGACCGTGACTTGGCTGATTTGAATTTCTTTGATGCCGGCGACATTCCGCTTCCGTTCGGCAATCCGCAAAGAAGCCTTGATATGATTGAAGAATACGTGGACAGCATTTTAGAAAAAGGAAAGTTCCCGCTCGGCATGGGAGGGGAGCACCTTGTATCATGGCCTGTCATAAAAGCCATGTATAAGAAATTTCCGGACCTTGCCATCATTCATTTTGACGCGCACACCGACCTGCGCACGGATTATGAAGGCGAACCGCTTTCCCACTCTACTCCGATCCGCAAAGCGGCCGAGCTCATCGGGCCGCAAAACGTATTTTCATTCGGCATCCGTTCCGGAATGAAGGAAGAATTTGAATGGGCGAAAGAAAACGGCATGCACATTTCTAAGTTTGAAGTGCTTGAGCCGCTGAAAAAAGTGCTGCCGCAGCTTGCGGGACGCCCTGTTTATGTCACGATCGATATCGACGTGCTTGACCCCGCTCATGCGCCGGGAACGGGCACGGTTGACGCAGGAGGCATCACGTCTAAAGAATTGCTCGCGTCCATCCATGAAATCGCGCGATCAGAAGTCAATGTAAAAGGCGCTGACCTTGTAGAAGTCGCGCCGGTCTATGACCACTCAGAACAAACCGCAAACACGGCAAGCAAGATGATTCGTGAAATGCTGCTTGGGTTTGTGAAATAAAAGAATTTCCCCCGCTTGAAACACGCGGGGGCTTTTTATATTGTATATAAACTACTTAGAAGTTAGTTATTTTACCATTAATAATTGATGTCATTGATAAAAATTATATAATAGGGTATTATTTAGTAAATACATCTTTAGAAAGGAAGTTAGAATGAAAACAGCAGTAGAAAATGAATTGGAATTAAAAAAGATTGAAATTTCAGTAATTAAACTGATAATTGCTGAAAAACCTAATAAAGAGATCGCTAAGTCATTAAACTACTCGCAGCGTAATGTCGAATATATCATAGCCGGTCTCTGTAAAAAGTGGAATGTGAGTACTAGAGTCGGTATTGTTTCGGAAGCATATAAAAGGAATTGTATACAGTGAACGATATGAAAGAAAAACCCCTATTGAGGGGGTTTATTTATATATGCTAAAAAAACATTCTATACAGGAATGCCGTAAAAATAAAAACTGAGATTGTCAGGTAGTTCAAATTTGTTCTCCATTTCAGAAGAATAAACAAAAGAAATAAGTATGCAATATTGAACAAATCAAAGATAGAAAAAATCAAATGATTACTTGTGAAAAATAAACTAGTGTTTGGATGTTCTGCGAAAATATTTTTGAATGATATAAGTAAAAACTTAATTGCGACCGGGATGTTAGAAAACATAAATAGGGAATAAAAAGTTTTGATCTTAATTTGAGCGCCAAGAAAATTTATAATGAGAAATAATACAAATCCTTCAAAAATCACCCCGAACATTAAAAGAAACAGTGCGGCTATTGCAATGATATAATCTAAATGTTTTACTTGCTCAACAACTTGTATAGGGATGTTTTTGGGAATTAAACTTTTCATAAAAGGTAATAGGGAACTTAAATAAAAAGCTAGCCCGATAATATAAAACAAAAATGAGGACAAAAAATTAATGTTTCGGTCCTTAAATGAAGATAATTCAATTTGCATAATCCTAAGAGACTCCTTTTATAAAGATAGGTGTAATAAATGTTTCTAACATAGCTGCTATCATTAAACCGAGAAATATAATACCAATATATTTAAAAGTGAATTTTAAATTTATTTTGAGGAGTAATAAATCCAAAGTTAATTTCATTCCTACAGAAGCTGCAAGAAGCAATACCGGGACTTCAATTATTCCATGGGGTATAACAAGCAGTAAAAGGTTTAAATTGTCTTTGATGTTTCCTATGGCATTTCCTAAAATTAATCCATTAATAATTAAAACTGCAATCGTGCCAAGTGACAGCGTCAACGGGCCTAAAAAAACAAGCAGACTCGCTACTTTAATATTATTAAAGAAAATCTGAAAAAAATCCGGACGGATATTTCGATTTAGATTATTTACATTTGAAGCGGGATCTGTATAAAAATATGCTGTAAATAAAGCAATTAAAAATAAGATCAGACAGAGTATGTACAATTTGACTAAAACGTTCTTTTTAAACAAAGTATTTTCATCCATTCGTTTAAGGGACTGCCAGGGATATTGAATTTAATGTTTTATGTTAAGCTGCTGCTGTACTTGCTGCAGCCAATTGTTCTAAAACGGCTAATGGCAAGCCTGCACCAAGAGATCCTAAAACAGTAATGATAGCCAGGACTGAACCCGTTGCGGTGATAGCACTGACAATCCAACTAGGAGCTATTATTCCAGCTCTGTTTAAAATATCGATGACATCCATGCTTAAATGATTATGTTTTATACTGAAAAGAGCGAGAACAATGATTCCTGATGCTACTAATGTAAAAATCGCTTTACTATTTTGTGTTTTTAAAAGTAGACTCATTTTTTCCTCCAATTTTTTCAATATCCCCAGCAAGTTAAATAATAAAATATATTGGAAGCTATTTGAATTGCGGATTTCCGAAAAAAATAGTTAAGAGGTGAAATCCGTTAAGGTATCTGCTGACTTATTTCAGTACAAAGAAAGCCGGACCATATGTATGATCCGGCTTTCTTTGTACTGAAACATTTATACTTTTTTTTCAAGAATAATATCAAAATAATCGGCTGCCCCATAACCTGAAATAGGAGGAGCAAATATTTGGACCAGCTTCCATCCTTGCTGCGAATACTTTTCAATAATTTCTTTATAGTCTTCTTTAGGCTTTCCTTTCCACCGGTTTACTTCTACTTTTATGAACTTATATTCGTACATTGCTGTATAATCCTCCGGAAGTGTATTGGAATTGTTACCTTGTTTTTCGATTATGATAAACTTGAATCCATAAATAGAGCGCGCAGCCTATTAAAAGTATTGGAAATTGCCATCCTGTATTTCCGTTTTTAAAATAATCTATTAATGACCATATCAGTAAAGCGACAGTATAAAAACTAAATGCTATTCTGGCGGCTATACCCGATTGGTGTTTTTGCATCTCATCCATTTTCTTCATAAGAACCGCTCCCTTAATTTTTTTTGGCGTTATAGTTGAATACTTTATCTATTCCCGTATTTAATGCGTGAGCTATCGAAAAAGCCAGACTTAAAGTCGGGTCATATTTATTATTTTCAATTGCATTGATGGTTTGTCTGGTCACATTGCAGAGCTTAGCCAGATCATTTTGTGAAATATCAGCTGCTGTTCTAAGTTTTTTTATATTGTTATCCACTAAAACCCTCCTTAAATATTTTTATCTTTATTTTAAATTTTCAAATTTATATATATTTATTTTAAATAATATATGTATATGTGTCAAATACTTTTTACATATTTGAATTTTAAGGGATACTTTTTGTTTTTGCAAATTAGTTGTTTATATAAAAAACGGCTTGCAGTTTAACCTGCAAGCCTAAAAGTAATCATTATTTAAATCATTCCGCGCTGAGCAACTTCAAATTGATGTTCCGGTGCACTTGCAATGTCGGCTGAAACAAAAATAGTGCCTATCGCTAAGCAAGTAAGTGCTAATTTATACTTCAATTTCATACAACTTCACACCTCCTTGAATCTGCTGTCTTGTTTCTTCCACCTTTAAAAAATATGCGGAAGCCTTCTCGAAATTTTCTCTTTCATGATAATATTTTGCCACATCTAAGGCAAAATCTTCAAGATCAGCATACATCAATTTATCTCTGAGAAAGTCAAAACATTCCATGATTGCTTCTTCATCAGGCTCACCGACATATAAAGATTCTAAAAATTCATACTCGACTATATATAGGGAATCTTCTGCCTCCTCTGCATAAGATATCCCTTTGTCATGATATTGTCTGGCTATGGCCGTATTTCCGATTTTATAATGTATTTGTGTGATTAAGAAATAGGCTTGCGGGAGAGAAGTGATGATGTTCCCATCTTCAAAAACAGCTATTGCCCGTTTTATGTAGTCAATGGCTGGTTTGTAATTTTCTTGGCTGTTAAAACAAAGTCCGATATTATATAGAGTCCGGCCCATTAATTGAGGCTGCTGTTCTGCCTCTGCCATGGCATAAGCTTTTTTAAAATGCTGAATTGCTTCATCATATTGCTTTAAGTCAAGAAAGTTGGTAGCGAACAATGAATGGCACTGAAGCACCCTTATATTATATGCCTCCTGCTTATGATAAATTTTATAAGCCTGCCGGGCATAATCCATAGAAAAATAAGTCTGCTTCATATAATAGTAGGACTCTGACATCTTAAAATAAAATTCAGCTTTCTCGATACAATCTTTGACAAAATCAAGCTTATATTCAGCTTTCTTAAAAAACTGAATCGCTGAAAGATATTCACGGCATTCCAGCTCATACATCCCCCGGAAAAAATTAAAATAATAATCAAGCCGTCCGGTCAGCCGGGCCTGCTTTTTATCAATATCCGCGAGCAGATCCGATAGTCTCGGCTGTTCTTCTATCCGCTGCGATTCCAGCGGTTCGAGGTATTCGAGCATCAGATTGTGACGGAATTCCATGAGAGAATAGTATAGATGAAGATCCTGATCATCTTCCAGACCTGCAAGTTCTTCTTTGATTTCTCTCCGCAAGTACTCGGCGTCCGGGATGCTGAACCTTCGAATGTACATATACCATTCGTTGATTTTTTCTCCAACCGCTGAAGATGATAAAACACTCGCCACTATTCCGAATCCCTCCCTTCCACGTTATGTATATGACATATTTTATCATTTTCATTCGGAAGGATAGCGCAAAAATACCGCAAACTTTTCCCCGTTGACAAAGCCGTCCGCCGAAGGAACCGCATTTATCCCGCAGACCGGGATTTCCGGTTTTTTCATTTTCCTTAAAAATCATGTTTATCTTCAAAACCAATCAGCAAAGATGGTAAGATAGGAGGAAGCGGTTGAACTTTTTCCCTTGAAAACTTATACTATTCAGGTTAAGCGGGATGATGAAAAGGAAGTGTCAGCATGAGACAGGAGACACCAGTAGCCATTCATGTGCAATCATTCATACACAACGGCTCAGAAGAAGAGTCGGTTGAATTTACATCGAGTGGATTCTATTACGTGAGAAACGGCAAAACGTATCTTTCCTATCACGAAGAGCATGATTTGGGCAAGATTAAAACGGTCGTCAAGATCACAGAAAAAGAGATTCTCGTGATGAGATCGGGCGCCATCCAAATGAAACAGCGGTTCATTCCGGGGGCATCGACACTCACTCAATATAAACTGCCGTTCGGACAAATGGAGCTCCGTACGGAAACGAAAAACATACAAGCTGATGTCGGCGGTTCGGAAGGCTCCGTCAAAATGACATATAACATGACTGTAGGCGAAAACCAAGAACATGTACATAACATGACGATCCAATATAAGGAGGAAACAAAGGCATGAATATTGCGGAACAAATGAAGGACGTGCTGAAGGATGAGATCAAAGCGGCCGTTCTGAAAGCGGGCCTGGCGGACGAAAGCCAGATTCCAAGCGTACTGTTAGAAACGCCGAAAGAAAAAACACACGGTGATTATTCCACAAATATGGCGATGCAGCTGGCGAGAATCGCAAAAAAAGCGCCGCGCCAAATCGCTGAGGAGATCGTGGCGTCATTCGATAAAGGCAAAGCTTCCATTGAAAAGATGGATATTGCGGGACCCGGCTTTATCAACTTTTACATGAACAACAGCTACTTAACAAAACTGATTCCGTCCGTGCTTGAAGCGGGTGAACATTACGGAGAGACAAACATCGGACAAGGCGAAAAGATTCAGGTCGAATTCGTATCGGCCAACCCGACGGGAGATCTTCACTTAGGCCATGCGCGCGGTGCGGCGGTAGGTGACGCGCTGTGCAGCGTGCTTTCTAAAGCGGGCTATGATGTGAGCCGCGAATACTATATTAATGATGCGGGCAATCAGATTAACAACCTGGCGCTTTCCGTTGAAGTCCGTTATTTTGAAGCGCTCGGTCTCGAGAAACCGATGCCGGAAGACGGCTACCGTGGCGAGGATATTATCGCCATCGGGAAAAAGCTTGCCGAAGATTTCGGCGACCGTTTCGCACATGAAGAGGAGAGCGAACGTCAGGCGTTTTTCCGTGAATACGGCTTAAAGTACGAGCTTGATAAACTTCGCTCCGATCTGGAAAATTTCCGCGTGCCGTTTGACGTATGGTATTCTGAAACGTCACTGTACGAAAACGGAAAAATTGATCAGGCGCTCGAGGCGCTTCGCGAAAAGGGCCATGTATACGAAGAGGACGGCGCGACATGGTTCCGCTCCACAACGTTCGGCGACGATAAAGACCGTGTGCTGATCAAAAAAGACGGCTCATACACTTATTTGCTGCCGGATATCGCATACCATAAAGACAAACTTGACCGCGGATTCGACAAGCTCATCAATGTATGGGGCGCGGATCACCACGGGTATATTCCGCGTATGAAAGCGGCAATTGAAGCGCTCGGTTACAAGAAAGGCACATTGGAAGTTGAAATCATTCAGCTCGTTCATTTATACAAAAACGGCGAAAAAATGAAGATGAGCAAACGTACGGGGAAAGCCGTAACGATGCGCGACCTGATTGAAGAAGTCGGCTTGGATGCCGTGCGTTATTTCTTCGCGATGCGCAGTGCTGATACGCACATGGATTTTGACTTGGATCTTGCCGTATCCACATCTAACGAAAACCCTGTGTATTATGCGCAATACGCACATGCACGTATTTGCAGCATGCTTCGCCAAGGGGAGGAGCAGGGACTTAAACCGGCGGCAGATCTTGATTTCAGCCATATTCAATCAGAAAAAGAATATGACCTGCTGAAAACGATCGGCGGCTTCCCTGAGGCAGTGGCAGAAGCGGCGGAAAAACGCATTCCTCACCGTGTCACAAACTATATTTATGATCTGGCTTCCGCTCTGCACAGCTTCTACAATGCGGAGAAAGTCATCGATCCGGAAAATAAAGAGAAGAGCCGCGCGCGTCTCGCTTTAATGAAGGCGACGCAAATTACGCTGAACAATGCGCTTCAGCTGATCGGCGTATCGGCTCCGGAAAAAATGTAATGATGATCAAAGGACAAAGTCTTCGGGCTTTGTTCTTTTTTTGTATATAAAGCGTGTGATGTAATTCACAATCCCGCACACTGAGTTTTTGTATGATAAGACTGATATTGAATCAGTGAAAGGGGCAAGCCGAATGATCAATCGTCAACATATTCAATTATCGTTGCAGTCATTAAGCTTAGTGGCAGGGTTTATGGTGTGGGTGCTGATTTCATCGCTCATTTCTCAAATGACATCAGATATTCATTTAAGCAAAGGCGAGATTTCATTGGTGACGGCGATTCCCGTTATTCTCGGATCGCTTCTCCGTATTCCTTTAGGATATTTAACGAACAGGTATGGCGCGCGGCTGATGTTTATGATCAGCTTCATCCTGCTTTTGTTTCCTGTATTTTGGATCAGTATCGCGGATTCTTTATTTGATTTAATCGCGGGCGGCTTTTTCTTAGGGATCGGAGGAGCGGTATTCTCCATCGGAGTGACGTCCCTCCCGAAATATTATCCGAAAGAAAAGCACGGTGTCGTCAATGGGATTTACGGTGCCGGAAACATCGGGACCGCCGTTACTACCTTTGCGGCGCCGGTTATCGCTCAAGCCGCGGGATGGAAAGCAACCGTGCAGATGTATCTTGTTTTGCTGGCTGTTTTCGCATTACTGCACGTTTTGTTCGGCGACCGGCATGAGAAGAAAGTCAAAGTTTCCATAAAGACACAAATGAAAGCCGTTTACCGAAATCATGTGCTGTGGATGTTGAGCCTGTTTTATTTTATTACGTTCGGCGCCTTTGTCGCCTTTACCATCTATCTTCCGAATTTTTTGGTTGAGCATTTTGGGCTGAGCCCTGCGGACGCCGGTTTACGGACGGCCGGCTTTATTGCGGTCTCTACACTGCTCAGGCCTGTGGGAGGGTTTCTTGCAGATAAATTGAGTCCGCTCCGTATTCTGATGTTCGTTTTCGCAGGGCTTACGCTGTCAGGCGTCATGCTGTCATTCTCCCCGACGATCGGCCTTTATGCGTTTGGATCGCTGACAGTGGCAGTCTGCTCAGGGATTGGAAACGGGACGGTATTTAAACTGGTGCCTTTCTACTTTTCGAAGCAAGCGGGGATTGCCAACGGTATTGTGTCAGCTATGGGCGGACTGGGCGGTTTTTTCCCTCCGCTGATTCTGGCAAGTGTATTTCAGGCAACAGGCCAATACGCGATCGGGTTTATGGCGCTTTCAGAGGTCGCGTTAGCCAGCTTTGTTCTTGTGATCTGGATGTATTGGCAGGAAAGAATGAAAACACATACGGAGAGAAACAGTCAGAGCCTCAATTCATAATGATCCATTCACAAGATTGTTAGTTTTTTCTGGGTGAGTGCAAATCAAGTCACGTTACAATATACATACGCAACGTGACTTTCTTCGAGGTGAGCTCATGAATATTCTCTCTGTCCGAAAATCTGATAAAGAACTTCTTTCCCGCGAACTGCATGAATTGCTGGAATCGATCAGTACGAAAAGGAAAATGAAAAAACACACTTATTTGTTTCAAGAAGGAATGGATGCAAAAGAGCTTTATCTGATTCAATCAGGACTCATTGAAATCGGCAAGCTGACGTCTGACGGAAAAGACCTGACGCTTAGAATCTGCCAAAAAAACGATATTGTCGGGGAATTGACGCTATTCACAGATGAGCCGAGATATATGCTCAGTGCGAAAGTGTTAGAGGATGGCGAGGTGCTCGTCATTAATAAAAACAAGCTGGAAAAGGAATTGATCCAAAACGGTGTTTTGACGTTTGAATTTATGAAATGGATGAGCACCCATCTTCGAAAAATCCAGTCCAAAATCAGGGACCTGCTTCTTCACGGCAAAAAGGGGGCGCTCTATTCCACCCTTATCCGCTTATCAAACAGCTACGGGGTGGAACGAAGTGACGGGATTCTGATTAACATTGTGCTGACAAATCAGGATTTGGCTAAGTTTTGCGCGGCGGCAAGGGAGAGCGTCAACCGCATGCTGGGAGACCTCCGCAAACAAGGGGTTATTTCGATAGACGAAACCGGAAAAATTATTTTGCACAAGCGGGACTATTTACGATGCGAGATCGAGTGTGAAAATTGTCCGCTTGAGATCTGCAATATTGACTGAAAAAACAAGGGCAGCCGGTGTCCTTGTTTTTCAGCTTGTGATACATATACACATGACGGCGAAAAAGAAGCCGGCATTTACGATTTCCAGAATGCCGATCGTTTTCACCGGCCAGTCTCTTCCGTGAAAAAACCAGGCCCGCAGACTGCTTGGGATAAAAGCGAGAAACGCCCAGCCTGCCCCGAGAAGAGCCGATAAAAAGGGGAGCAAGAGGTGATATCCCCATGACCAGTATGCAAAGGTTCTGTTTTTTCTCTCCCGTATGACCGATTTCACATAAAAAGAACTCCCGATAAAAAATAAAGCAGACTGCAAGAAAATAAACCAAGCCCAGCCGTCAAGGGTTCCCGTTCCCAGCCAGCAGCTCGCAAGCCCGCCTGAACAAAAGAACAGAACACCCGCAATATCATTCGTGAGCGCCCGCTCGTTTTTTCGGCGGGCATAATGCGTATGTATGAGAAACAGCGGCAATAAAAAAACGCCGATCCAGACGAGCTGCGGCTTATGAAAGACAGAAATGATCAAAAAGCAGCAGGCCGGAAAACCGTAATACCATATCCACTTTTGATAAGGCTGAAGCTGTTTCTTTTTCAAAGCGAGCGAAACGGGATAAACCGCTAAGTATAGGAAAAGCCAGCCCAGAAAGAGCGGAATATGCCAGAAAACCGGGCCTCCCTTGACCATGCCGAGTAAAAATGGAATCAGCAGCATCGCCCATGCGCCGTGCTGCTTCGGAATCATCGCCTTCATCGAAACCCTCCTTTTTATTTCATTATAAGTGCAAATACTTTCCTGATAAGTGACTTTTATCATACAAGCTGTGAAATACATCACTGCCGCGCGGGCTCAATCGGGCTACACTAAAGCTATCCTTAGCACAGGAGGCTTCCCTATGAATCAGTGTGACTATTTATTGTTTCTGAAACAACTTCCTATGTTTAATGAAGTGCCTCTGTCCATTGTCGAAACCTTGCTGAAAAACGGGACGTTTATCCGCGGCTCATCTGACCGGTCTCCATCCTTTCTTCATTCACAATCCGTTTATATTGTATTAAAAGGCAATATCCGTTTTACGGACAGCAGGCTCCCTGAAGGGTCGCAAACCGTTGCGCTGTGGGAAAAAGGCGATGTGTTTCCGATTGATGAAAAAGGCGGGCTCTATTTATCGCCTTTTATCTCAGTCAATGCCTCACCGGATATTCTGGTACTCCATATTCCATATTCCATATTTAAGCAAATGATGTCTTACCATCCGCGGCTGCAAATGAACTTTTTGGCGATGCTTCAGCAAAATGTCTTCTGTTCCTATCAGTTGTTTTTGCGGTATCTGCATACATCACGGGATGAAAACGCTGAACCCGGTTCTTAAACAGAACCGGTTTTTTTGATGACGCGGGCGTCCCCATATCGTTTGAAAATCCTTCCTGCTGCTCTGTGTGAACGTTTTGTGAAAAAAGCAGAGTGTGTGACATAGTTCACAAGGTGATGCGCCGTCTCTGTTTATAGTGTACATAGCATCACCTGACTCGGAAGGAGTGAACGATCATGAAGAAAAAGAAAATGAGTCCGTTGCTCAGGAGATTAAACTATTTTTCTCCTATCGAACATCATTCAAATAACCATAGCCAAACGACAAGCGAAGATCGTGATTGGGAGAATGTATACAGAAACAGATGGCAGTACGACAAAGTCGTTCGCTCCACCCACGGCGTCAACTGCACGGGTTCTTGCAGCTGGAATATTTATGTGAAAAACGGAATTGTCACGTGGGAAGGACAAAACTTGAATTATCCATCAACAGGCCCTGATATGCCTGATTTCGAACCGAGAGGCTGTCCGCGGGGGGCCAGTTTTTCTTGGTACATCTACAGCCCGCTCCGTGTGAAATATCCATATGTGCGCGGTGTGCTGATCAATTTGTGGCGGGAAGCATTGCAGGCGCATCAAAATCCGCTGGATGCCTGGAAATCGATCGTTGAAAATCCTGAAAAAGCGAAGTCCTATAAACAGGCAAGAGGGAAAGGCGGCTTTGTCCGCGCGGAATGGCCGGAAGTGCTGAAGCTGATTTCAGCCTCTCTGCTGTATACGGTGATGAAATACGGGCCTGACCGGAATGTCGGTTTTTCCCCGATCCCGGCGATGTCCATGATCAGCCATGCGTCAGGCTCGCGATTCATGTCTTTAATCGGCGGCCCAATGCTCAGTTTTTATGACTGGTATGCGGATCTTCCGCCGGCGTCCCCGCAAATTTGGGGCGACCAGACGGACGTTCCGGAGAGCAGTGATTGGTACAATTCAGGCTATATCATCACATGGGGCTCCAACGTTCCGTTAACGAGAACGCCTGATGCGCATTTTCTGGCGGAAGCCCGCTATAAAGGCGCCAAGGTCATTTCAATCAGCCCGGATTTTGCGGAATCCTCAAAGTTCGCAGATGACTGGCTGAGTATCCGCCAAGGGACTGACGGGGCGCTTGCGATGGCGATGGGTCACGTCATTTTGCAGGAATTTTACGTGAACCAAGAAACTGAACGTTTTATTGAGTACGCGAAGCAATACACCGATTTTCCATTCTTCGTCACTCTGTCAAAAGAGAACGGCGTGTATACAGCCGGGCGGTTTCTGCATGCGAAAGACATCGGGCGGCAGACAAAAAATGATCAGTGGAAGCCGGCGGTCTGGAATGAACAGACAGGTGCGTTTGCCATACCGCAAGGCACAATGGGCTCCCGCTGGGACGGGCAGCAGAAATGGAATCTGCATATGATCGACGAAGACACCGGGGAACCGATTGAACCGCGTCTCTCCGTGCTCGGAATAGAGGACGAAATCGGCATGGTGCGCATTCCGTATTTTTCAAATGACGGAAACAAAGTGCTTGAGCGGAATCTTCCTATTAAAAAATTGGATCTGAATGGTGAAGAAACGTACGTCACGACCGTGTTTGACTTGATATTGGCCAACTACGGCGTGAACCGGGGCATCGGCGGACAATCAGCCGCATCCTACGATGATCCCCGTCCGTTCACACCTGCCTGGCAGGAACAGATCACGGGAATTAAAAGAGAAGCCGTTATACAGATTGCCAGGGAGTTTGCCCAAAATGCGATCGATACAGACGGCAGATCCATGATTATCGTAGGGGCGGGGATCAACCACTGGTTCAACTCCGACACGATTTACCGTGCGGTGTTAAATCTTGTTTTACTCGTAGGCGCCCAAGGCGTAAACGGCGGAGGCTGGGCCCATTACGTGGGGCAGGAAAAGCTCCGTCCGGCTGAAGGGTGGCAGACGATTGCAACCGCAAAGGACTGGGAAGGCGTGCCTAAACTGCAAAACGGCACCTCATTTTTCTACTTTGCGACAGATCAGTGGCGTTATGAGGACCAGCCGATCAGTGATTTGGCATCACCGATTGCTGCGTCATCCCGCTACAAGCATCACGCCGATTACAATGTGCTGGCGGCGCGATTAGGGTGGCTTCCGTCTTACCCGACATTCAATCAAAACGGCATTGATCTGTACAAAGAAGCTGAGAAGGCGGGGGCGGCGACACCTGAAGACGTAGGTGCGTACGTGGCCTCACGGCTTCAAGAGAAAAAACTGAAATTCGCGATTGAAGACCCAGACAATGAAGTGAATTTCCCAAGGAATCTCTTCGTATGGCGGGCAAATCTGATCTCAAGCTCAGGAAAAGGGCATGAATATTTTCTCAAGCATCTGCTGGGGACGACAAACGGTTTGATGAATGACGACAGCGACAGCATCCGCCCTGAAGAAATCAAATGGCGGGAGCAGGCGCCGGAAGGCAAGCTCGACTTGTTAATCAATCTCGACTTTCGAATGGCGGGTACGGCGCTGTATTCCGATATCGTGCTGCCGGCGGCGACATGGTATGAAAAACACGATCTCAGCAGCACGGATATGCACCCGTTCATTCATCCTTTCGCTCCGGCCATCTCGGCGCCGTGGGAATCGAGGTCAGACTGGGATATTTTTAAGGCACTGTCAAAAGCCGTTTCCGATCTGGCGGAAGAAGTCGAGATGGAGCCGGTGAAAGAAGTGGTTGCGACGCCGCTCCTCCATGACACCATGCAGGAATTGGCCCAGCCGTTCGGCAAAATCAATGACTGGAGCAAGGGCGAATGTGAAGCCATTCCGGGAAAAACGATGCCGAACATCCAAGTCGTTGAACGGGATTACAAACACATTTTTCATAAAATGACCGCGCTCGGCCCTCATACGGCTTTAAAACCGAGCGGAACAAAAGGGATGAGCTGGTCGATTGCGGATGAATATGAATCACTCAAACAGAGACTGGGAGAAACCGATTCAAACAGCGTTGCCAAAGGATGCCCGAATATAAGTGAAGCGAAGCAGGCGGCGGAAGCGATTTTAACCCTGTCGTCCACCTCAAATGGAAAAGTCGCAGTGAAAGCATGGGAATCGCTTGAACACATCACAAACCTGAAGCTGAAAGACCTGGCGGAAGAGCGCGAGGAAGAATGCTTTACGTTCGAGCAAATTACAGCCCAGCCGAAAACGGTCATCACCTCTCCGGCCTTTACCGGTTCAGAAAAAGGAGGGCGCAGGTATTCGCCGTTTACGACGAATGTGGAAAAATTAATTCCGTGGCGGACGCTGACCGGCAGACAATCCTATTATGTCGATCATGAACTGATGATGGAATTCGGTGAAACGATGGCGACATTTAAACCGATCCTTCAGCATCGTCCGTTCCTAAGCAAACGGCCTGATCAAGAGGGCAAAGAAATCGTCCTTAATTATTTGACGCCGCATAATAAATGGTCCGTCCACAGCATGTATTTTGATTCTCTGCCGATGCTGACGCTGTTCCGCGGCGGGCCGACCGTGTGGATGAATAAAGATGACGCAGAGGACACGGATATCAAAGACAACGATTGGATTGAATGCTTCAACCGAAACGGCGTTGTCGTCGCGAGAGCGGTTTTGTCTCATCGGATTCCTAAAGGAATGGCGTTTATGCACCATGCCCAGGACCGCCACATCAATGTGCCCGGCACAAAACTGACGAATAACCGCGGAGGCACCCATAACAGCCCGACAAGGATTCACGTCAAGCCGACACAGATGATCGGGGGCTACGCCCAGCTCAGCTACGGCTTTAACTATTACGGCCCAACGGGGAATCAGCGCGACCTGAATGTCGTCATCCGCAAGCTGAAGGAGGTCGATTGGCTTGAAGATTAAAGCGCAAATCGGTATGGTCATGAACTTGGATAAATGCATCGGCTGCCACACGTGCAGCGTCACCTGTAAAAACACGTGGACAAACCGTTCCGGTGCGGAATATATGTACTTCAATAATGTAGAAACAAAGCCTGGCATCGGCTACCCGAAGCAATGGGAGGACCAGGACAAATATAAAGGCGGCTGGACGTTGAAAAAAGGAAAGCTCGAGCTGAAATCCGGCCCGAAAACAAACCGGCTTGCAGGCCTTTTCTATAACCCGAACCAGCCGACGATTGATGACTACTATGAACCTTGGAACTATGATTATGAAACATTAACAAACAGCCCGCAGAAAAAACACCAGCCGGTGGCGCGCCCGAAATCGTCCTTAACGGGGGATTTCATGAATATCGAATGGGGCCCGAACTGGGAGGATGATCTCGCGGGCGGGCATATTACGGGTCTTGAAGATCCAAACGTGCAAAAGATGGAGGAATCGATCAAAACAGAATTCGATGAGGTCTTTATGATGTATTTGCCCCGTATTTGCGAGCACTGCATCAACCCGGCGTGCGTTTCATCCTGTCCATCCGGCGCCATGTACAAACGCGAGGAGGACGGCATTGTGCTTGTGGATCAAAACGCATGCCGTTCATGGAGATATTGCGTCTCATCCTGTCCTTATAAAAAAGTCTATTTTAACTGGCAAACGAACAAAGCGGAAAAATGCACACTCTGCTTTCCGCGTTTGGAGGCGGGACTGCCAACCATCTGCTCTGAGACGTGTGTTGGCAGAATCCGCTACCTCGGCGTCATGCTGTACGACGCGGACAAAGTGGAGGAAGCGGCCTCCGTTGAAAACGAAAAGGATCTCTATCATTCCCAACTGGACGTTTTTCTTGATCCGAATGATCTTGAGATTGCCAAACTGGCAAAAGAACAAGGCATCCCGGCTGAATGGATAGAGGCTGCGCAGCAATCGCCGATCTATAAAATGATCATTGACTGGAAGATTGCGCTGCCGCTTCATCCTGAGTACCGCACGCTGCCAATGGTTTGGTACATTCCGCCGCTCAGCCCGATTATGAATCTCTTTGAAGGA
This sequence comes from Bacillus sp. EKM208B, assembly GCF_011800725.1. NCBI lineage: Bacteria > Bacillati > Bacillota > Bacilli > Caryophanales > Bacillaceae > Bacillus > Bacillus sp. EKM208B. Next base: position 384,080 of record NZ_JAANHO010000001.1, read on the forward strand.
AAAGGCAGCCGGCAAACGGCGGAAGCGATTTTTCCGGCTATCGACCAAATGAGAATTCCGATTGACTATTTGGCGCAGCTGTTAACGGCCGGTGATACGGATCATATTCGGTCAACGTTAAAGAAAATGTCTGTCATGCGCCAGTATATGAGGGCGGTGCAGACGAATAAATCCATCGACCCGGAACTGATCTCCAGTGTCGGCTTAACAGAACAGCAAATTGAAGACATGTATCGGCTGCTGGCGATCGCCAAATATGATGACCGCTTTGTGATTCCGAGCAGCCATCGTGAAGAAGTGTCTGATTTATATGCTGAACAAGGGAGCTGCGGCTTATCATTTTCAGGCGGCCCCGGGTCCTGTTTCTAACTTTTGATAAATGAGGTGTAACAAAATGAACACCACAGACCGGCAAATGACGTTCTCCGCTCTTTCCTCTCTTCTCTCTTATCCGGATGAAGAGTGGAGAGCCGAGATTCCCGATTGGAAGGCTCTTATCCATGACATCACCAATCAGCAAATCCGGGAGAAATTGCTGCACTTTTTAGAGGCGGCAGCCGGCTTTTCTCCGGAAGCGCTGATTGAACACTATGTGTATACGTTCGATTTTGGGAAAAAAACGAATATGTACGTCACCTACTTTAACTCAGGCGAACAAAGGGAACGCGGCATCGAATTGCTGCATTTAAAAAACACCTACCAGCAATCCGGTTTCCTGCCGACAGAGAAAGAACTGCCTGATTACCTGCCGCTGATGCTGGAATTCGCCGCGGTTGCGGAGATTGAAGCGGCGAGAAGCGTGTTTGAAAAATACCTGTCCAATGTGAGAGAGCTGGCTTCCCGCCTCGAAAAAAATGACAGCATCTATGCTGAGCTGCTGCACGTGCTGCAGGCCGCACTGGAAAACATCGGCGTGCGTGAAAGCATTGAAGAAGGGGCTGTTCAGGCATGAGCGGGCAGATTCTGTGGGGCGTGATGCCATACATTGTATTGACGATCTTTATCGGCGGCCATATTTACCGCTATCAGCATGACCAATTCGGCTGGACGGCGAAATCAAGCGAGCTGTTAGAAAAGAAAAAACTCGCCGCGGGCAGCACACTTTTTCACTGGGGACTGCTGTGCGTTGTCGGCGGGCATGTCATGGGGATTCTGATCCCGGAAGGCGTGTATGCTTCCCTTGGCATTTCCGAGCATATGTATCACAAAATGGCGATCGGCGCAGGCCTGCCGGCGGGGATTGCTGCATGTGCCGGACTTGTCATCCTGACGTACAGAAGGCTGTTTGACAAAAGAATCCGCAAAACCAGCTCGCCATCGGATATCCTGACGCTTATTCTGCTGCTGTTCATGATGCTGTCGGGCGTTGCGGCCACGTTCCTCAACATTGACTCGAAAGGATTTGATTACAGGGCAACAGTCGGGCCGTGGTTCAGGGAAATTGTTTTGTTCCGGCCTGACGCTTCTTTGATGGAGAGTGTCCCGCTATGGTTTAAGTGTCATATCATCATAGGGTACGTCGTTTTTATCCTCTGGCCGTTTACAAGATTGGTTCACGTGTTCAGCCTGCCCCTCAAGTATTTAACCCGCAGCTATGTTGTCTATCGGAAACGCACGTAAAAATCCCCCCTGGAAGAGGGGGATTTTTTATGGTGGAAAAATAAAAACATAAGATATTTTCTGCCAAGGTAATGGCTGGGCGGCGGGAATTCCTGTTATGTTTTATTTGGAAATAACATCAACAAAAGGAGAGTGAAGAATGAAGCGGATTTTCCTCATTTTAGCCGCCTGTCTGATGACAAGCGCCGGCGTCCTGACACTCAGACATTCCCATGTATTAACCGGCGGCACAGCGGGACTGTCACTAAGCCTGTCATACGTGTTTCATTCCTCGTTTGCGATGATCTTCTTTCTGATCAATATCCCGTTTTATATATTTTCTCTCATCAGAATGGGAATCAATTTCACTCTATCCACCGTTTTTGCAGTCACAGCGCTGACTCTGTTTACCGGTGCGGATCACTGGCTGCCGCCGGTTTCTGTTTCACCGCTTGCCGGGGCGATTTGCGGCGGGGCGCTGATCGGGTTCGGCCTGTCGCTCATGTTTTATCATCAGGCATCGCTCGGCGGCGCCAATATCCTCGCTTTATTTCTGCAAAAGCGCTGCGGATGGAATCCGGGTGCCGTTAATTTTCTCTTCGATTTTGGCGTCGTGCTGGCCGGCATTTTTTCCGTCGGGTTGCTGAAAGGGCTCTTCTCCTTAGTGTCGATAGCGGTCACCGGTCTGATCATCGGCATCTTCAAAAATAAAATCAAAGGCAGCTGCTCGCTCAATCCGGCATTGCTTCAAAACATCACACCCAGCCAATCACAGGAAGCGTCATCATAAGCCTTTCCGCTCGTGCGGAGAGGCTTTTTCATATGTTTACAAGCCGGAAAACAGAGGGTATACAGAGATATCGGATCAGATGGGAGAGAGTCGGGATGCTGAAAAGGAGACTGGAATTTTGCTTTTTATATATGATGCTTATCGGAGCATATGTCATATGGTTTTTTCCGGTTTCCAGGCTTGAGTTTTACGGAGGAGTGCTTTGCTATGCAAGCATTATTTTGTTCAGCATCTATTCGTTAATTCTTGAAAACCGCACCTCGCAGCACACGCTGTTATGGATTTATATTCTTGTGTTTTTTCCGATCGCCGGGTACTTATTTTACCTTTTTTCCGGCCAGCTTTATGAAAAAGGCAAGCTGTTCAGGTCGAAACGGACATACAACCGGGAAAAGCTGAGAACGATATTTGATATGGAACAAACTCCCGATCTGTCCGGGCTGAAAGGAAATCAGAAGCGTTTCTTTCAATATTCAATCAAGGCGTCCCATATGAATATCAATACAAAAAGCAGGCTGAAGGTGCTTAAAAACGGGGATGAAACATTTCCGGAGCTGTTTGAGGCGCTCCGGGAGGCTGCGTCATTTATACATATTGAGTATTACATGTTCAAATCAGACATGCTCGGGCACAAGATGATGGACATTATGATGGAAAAAGCGCGTCAAGGCGTGGAAGTGCGGTTTTTGTTCGACGCGGCCGGCAGCCTGAAGCTGGCCGGAAAAGATATTAAAAAACTGAAACGCGCGGGCGTGAACATCGTCCCGTTTCTGCCGCTGAAATACGGTTTTTTCAACCAAAAATTCAATTTCAGAAATCACCGCAAGATCGTCATCGTTGACGGGAAAGTCGGTTTTGTCGGCGGGCTGAATGTCGGCAAGGAGTATATCGGCAAAGACCAAGATGTCGGCTTTTGGCGGGACACCCATATGAAAGTCGAAGGAGAAATCGTTCAGACGCTCCACAGCATTTTTATGCTTGATTGGGAATACGTTTCAGATGAGGTGCTGATTGATCAGAAAGCATATACCCGCCCGGTTGCGGCAGAAAGCGGCGGCGTCTATCAAGTCGTTCCGACAGGCCCCGATATGAAGGAGCGGATGAGCGATCTGTATTACGCCATGATAGCGGCGGCCGAATCGTCTGTATGGATCGCGACGCCTTATTTCGTGCCGAATGAGCCGATCCGCACAGCGCTAAAGGAGGCTGCTGCCAGAGGCGTCCGGGTGCGTGTCATGGTGCCGGAAACCAATGACGGGTTTTTAACCCAGTACGCGACGAGATCGTATTTCCCCGAGCTTCTTCGCGAAGGAATCGAAGTCTATTCTTATCAAAAAGGCTTTATGCATCAAAAGGTGCTCATCACTGACGGAAACCTCGCCTCTGTCGGGACAGCGAATATGGACATGAGAAGTTTTCAGCTGAACTTTGAAGTCAATGTCTTTTTTACAGATCAAGAGGCGATCAAAGATCTTGAAGCGCATTATCTGGAGGATATGAAGGAGTCTGAAAAAATCAGCCCCGTCCGTTTCTATAAGCGCACATTATGGGAAAGAACGAAGGAATCCTTCGCACGGTTATTTTCCGGCGTTTTATAAAAAACGCTTTTAAAACTCCTTGTGTATAGTATAATTGAGAAATATTATCATTAGGAACGAGGCACAAGGAGGACGGAATCGTGCTGCGACAATTTTTTTCTTATTATAAACCGTACAAGAAGCTGTTTTTTCTCGACTTCTTTTCTGCCATCGCCGGCGGATTGATGGAGCTGAGTTTTCCTCTGATCGTCAATTACTTTATCGATACATTGCTCCCGGGGCGGGATTGGAGTCTGATTATTTTGACTTCGGCGGCTTTATTCGGGGTCTACGCCCTCAGCTCGGCACTTCAGTATGTTGTGACGTATTGGGGCCATATGCTGGGCATTAACATTGAAACCGATATGCGGAAAAAGCTTTTCGACCATCTGCAAAAGCTTTCGTTCAAATTTTACGATAACAACAAAACGGGCAGTTTAATGTCCAAGCTCACCAATGATTTGATGTATATCGGAGAAACCGCCCACCACGGGCCTGAAGACCTGTTTATCGCGATCATGACGATTTTGGGCGCGTTCGGTGTGATGCTGTTCATTAACTGGCAGCTCGCGCTGTTGACCTTTATCATTATGCCGGTCGTCATTTGGCTTGCTTTGTATTTTAATAAAAAAATGACCTCTGCGTTTACAAAACTGAACAAAGACGTCGGAGACTTCAGCGCGAGGGTTGAAAACAATATCGGCGGCATCCGTCTTGTTCAGGCTTTCAGCAATGAAGCGTTTGAAACGCATCGGTTTGATGTGAACAATCAGCGTTTCCGCAAAACAAAGCTGACGTCTTATAAAATCATGGCGAAAAACGGCTCGATCAGTTACATGCTGACAAGATTCGTCACGCTGTTCGTCCTGTTGTGCGGGACATGGTTCGTGATCCGCGGATCGCTATCTTACGGGGAATTTGTCGCTTTTGTGCTGCTGACGAACGTTCTGTTCCGTCCGATTGATAAAATCAACGCGATTATTGAGATGTATCCGAGAGGCATTGCCGGTTTTAAAAGCTTTATGGAGATACTGGAAACGGAGCCTGATATCAAGGACGCCCCGAACGCGAGACATGTGTCCGGTTTAAAAGGGAATATCCGCTATGAACAGGTGTCGTTCGGTTACGAAGAAAACAGTCCGGTTCTGTCGGGAATCAATTTGTCCATTCATGCCGGGGAGACAGTCGCATTCGTCGGGCCTTCGGGAGCGGGAAAATCAACGCTGACAAGTCTGCTGCCGCGCTTTTATGAGCCATCTGAAGGCGTGATTTCCATCGACGGCATCGATATTAAGGACATGACGCTGTCATCATTGCGCGGACAAATCGGCGTCGTCCAGCAGGATGTCTTTCTGTTTTCCGGCACATTGCGGGAAAACATTGCTTACGGGCGGCTCGATGCGTCTGAGGAAGAAATCTGGCAGGCCGTCCGCCAGGCGCATTTAGAGGATTTGGTAAACGGGTATCCCGACGGTTTAAACACGGTAATCGGCGAGCGCGGCGTGAAACTGTCAGGCGGGCAGAAGCAGCGGCTTTCCATCGCCAGAATGTTTTTGAAAAACCCGTCGATCTTAATTTTAGACGAGGCTACATCAGCCCTCGATACAGAAACGGAAGCCGCCATTCAAAAATCGCTGCAAGAGCTGTCTGAAGGACGCACAACGCTTGTGATCGCCCATCGGCTGGCTACGATTAAGGATGCGGACCGGATCGTCGTCGTCACGAAAGAAGGCATTGCTGAACAAGGTCATCATAAGGAACTGCTGGAATCCGGCGGCATGTATCAGAGACTCCATCAGGCGCAATTCGGCGAGCTGATACATCAATAAAAGAAAAAGGATAGACAAAAGGGGCCGGGCAGCCTCCTGTCTATCCTTTTTTTATGTAGTCCGTATTTAATGGGCTTCTTTTTGCGCAGGTTCGATGATATGTTTGAAACGGTCAACAAGCTGCACCGCTTTCTTTCCTTCCACTACAATTAAGTATTCTTGTTCTTTATGGGCCATTCTGAACGTTTCCAGCTCAATGATATCTTTGATTTTGCACATCGTTTTTTTAGAGTAGATATACAGCTCGTGGCCTCCCGTGTGGCAAAGCTGATAAAGCTGAAGCATGTTTCGTAAAGTGAACTTCTTAGCGGCTATTTTCAAAGATGTAATGTTTTTCATATGTTTTCTCCTCCGTCTGATGGTCTGTTATTTCGGAAATTCCCCATATAAACGGGTGATAAACCTGGTTATGCCTTCCACTTCAGCACTCCGCCCGCCAGGCGTTTGACTCCGCGGATGGCGCTTAATTCTTCGACGAGCCGGAGCAGCGCCCGGTCTTTCTCTTTCGCCTCAATCATAAAGTCGATGTCCGTATCCCATTGTCTGAACCGCTCCAGCACCGGCAGAATAAAATTCGCATCCACATAGTCCGCATGACTGCGTAAGGCTGATTCTGATTTTGGCGAGGAGAGATGGACCTTCGGCTTTAAGCCGATCCGCTGCCATGTTTTGATCATCCGCGGAAGAATGTCATCTAAATCAGCGTCATCGGTCGGATTGGCGTAAAAATGGTGATAATCAAACACAAACGGAATGCCTTCTTGCTCACAAACACTGAGTGTTTCCTCGGACGTATATGTTTTATCATCGTTTTCCAAAGTCATCCGCTGTTTGATGACATCGGGAAGTTCTTTCAGATTCACTCGGAAACGGCCAAGCGCGCTTTGTTTGTCACCGTAAGCGCCTCCGACATGGATGTTGATGACGGAACGGTCCGCGATGCCCATTGCGTCCAGCATGTCATAGTGATAGGCCATATCCTTGACCGCATTTGCGGTAATCTCCTGTTTCGGGCTTGTAAAAAGCGTGAATTGGTTCGGATGAAAGCTCGTTCTGAGATCATATTTTCTGACCAGCCCGCCGATCTCACGAAACTCCTGGCGAAACGGCGTAACAAAATCCCACAGCACATCCGGGTGCGTGGCGAGCGGCACAATCGAGCTTGAGAATCTGTACAGCGGAATGCCGTGGCCGATCACATAGTGGATGGTGCGCAGCGTATTGGTGAGATTTGCTTTCGTCACAGAAAGCAGGGCCTCTTTCCGCTCACTGCGGGAAAGTTTGGTATAGCGCGCATATGTTAAGGTTTTGGCGGGGGACGCGTCCCAAAGGCACATGGCGTTTGCGACGAATCCGAATCTGAACAGCATATGGTTTCTCCTTTATAAAAAGTAAGATATGGCCTTTCCCAGCCATTCTGCAGGAAGCTGTCTGACGGAGCGCTGTTTCACTTTTTCTAATGTGAGAAGCTCGGATTTTTCGATGTCCTGCTTTATGGTTGAAAGCACTTCCTTTGTAAAGGCTTCATCATGAATGATGACATTCACCTCTTCATTCCAGAACAGGCTCCGTTTATCAAAATTCGGCGTGCCGATAATGCTGATGCGGTCATCTATAATGAAGGCTTTGACATGATAAAAGCCTTGATAATACCGATAGATGAGGCAGCCGGCCTTCAGAAGCTCGGGATAATAAGTAAAAGCTGTTTCCCGAACGAGCGGGTGGTCTGACTTCATCGGCACGATCAAGATGACTTTGACGCCTTTTCGGCAGGCTGAAATAAGCGCTTCCTGAAGCTTTTTGCTCGGTACATAATAAGGCGTGCCGATAATGATTTTTTTCTCCGCCTTACGGATGCAGATTTCATAATGCGATTCAAGCGAAAACCCGTCAGATGCATATGTCCTATGAAAGATATTCCCTTCGGATAATGCCGGATAAACCCCGGGTGATCCGGGTGTTTTTCCGGTGTTTCGTTTCAGATCGCTTACAAAAAGAGTCTGAAGATCCGCCGTGCCTTCGCCGGTCATCCGCAGGTGATAATCCTCCCAGTTTCCGAACTTCGCTTTTTTGCCGAGGTACTCTTCAGCGATATTAAAACCGCCGACATAGCCGATTTTGCCGTCAATGACGGTCACTTTCCGGTGATTCCGTTTTTGCAGCCTGAAAAATAGAAACGGAAATGCCGGTTTATTTAGAAAATGAACGTGAACGCCGGCTTTTTTCATCGTTTGAATAGAAGGCTTTTTCACTGGGCGGCTGCCCGCCCAATCCAGCAGCAGATATACGGAGACGCCGGCCTGGGCCTTTTCTTTCAATAAATGAAACATCTCATGGCTGACTTGGTCGTTCTTCATAATAAAAAACATCATATGAATAGAAGAGACGGCTTGGCGGATATCAGCCGTCATCTGCCGCACAAGCTCGCTGCCGCAGTGAATGAGTGTGATATCACTCTTTTTCGGGTCAAAAACGGGCTCATACGCCTGTTTTTTGTACGCCGCCCGGCCAAGTAGCATATCAAGCAGCATAAGTGCGATCAATATGATAAAAATGACAAGCAACACAAAAATGACCTTCATACCGACGCTCCTTTCCGAACTATCCGTAGTGTGCCCTGAGAATGTGAATTTAATTATTGACTGAACACTCATTCATTATTTATGATAAAGTAAAGATATGACAATGAAGAGGGGTATCAGAACAAAGGGGGAGACAAGATGAACGCATTTCTCATGGTAAACGCGCTGCTGTTTTCAGCTGTAACCGCTTACGCCGTTTATTTATTCGTTTACCTGATCAGAACGAGGATCGCTTATATTAAGCTCGGCCAAAGGGAAGAATTTGATAAACGCCTGAAAGAACGTCTTCAGAAGATATGGGTGAATGTGTTCGGACAGAAAAAATTGCTGAAAGATAAAAAGAGCGGAATCATCCACGTTCTGTTTTTTTACGGTTTTATACTCGTTCAGTTCGGCGCAATTGATTTTATTCTGAAAGGGTTGCTACCTGACCGTCATCTGCCGCTCGGTCCGCTTTATCCGGCGTTTACCTTTTTTCAGGAAATCGTCACGTTTCTGATTTTAATCGCCGTAGTCTGGGCGTTTTACCGGCGCTACATTGAAAAACTCGTCAGACTGAAACGCGGGTTTAAAGCGGGGCTTGTCCTGCTGTTTATCGGCGGACTGATGGTGACGGTGCTTCTCGGGAACGCCATGAACCTTTTATGGCACGATCATTCTCTGTCTTGGACGGAACCGATCGCTTCCTCCATTGCGTTTGTGCTCGGCGGTCTTTCAGCGCCGGCGGCCGCCGCCGTGTTTTATGTTTCATGGTGGCTTCATCTGTTGTTTTTGCTCAGCTTTTTAGTGTACGTGCCGCAATCAAAGCATGCGCACTTAATTGCGGGTCCGGCGAATGTGTTCCTCAGCAGGCTGGATTCAAAAGGAAAGCTGGAAAAAATCGATTTCACCGATGAGACGAAAGAAAGCTACGGCGTCGGAAAGATTGAAGACTTCCGCCGCTCTCAGCTTGTCGACCTTTACGCCTGCGTCGAATGCGGCCGCTGTACAAATATGTGTCCGGCCTCCGGTACGGGCAAGATGCTCTCGCCGATGGACCTCATTTTAAAGCTCAGAGACCATTTGACGGAAAAAGGCGCTGCCGTGACGTCAAAATCTCCGTGGGTGCCCGCGCCCGTTTTTCAGCACACGAAAGCGAATCAGCTCGCCGCGGCTTCCTCAGGGGGAGGATCGCGTGAAGCGGCCGCAGCCATTGATTACAACCCGAGCTTAATCGGCGAGGTCATCACGGAAGAGGAGATTTGGGCGTGCACCACTTGCCGCAACTGTGAAGATCAATGTCCGGTCATGAATGAACACGTTGATAAAATTATCGATCTGCGCCGCTATCTTGTGCTTACGGAAGGGAAGATGGACAGCGACGCGCAGCGGGCCATGACAAGCATTGAAAGACAGGGAAACCCGTGGGGCTTAAACCGGAAAGAGCGGGAGAACTGGCGGGAGCAGGCCGATACAGAGATTCCGACAGTGAAAGAAATGAAAAAGCAAGACAAAGAGTTCGACTATTTGTTTTGGGTCGGCTCAATGGGTTCCTACGACAACAGGAGCCAAAAGATTGCCGTCTCATTTGCAAAGCTGCTTAATGAAGCGGGCGTATCCTTTGCGATTCTCGGCAATAAGGAAAAAAACTCAGGCGATACGCCGCGCCGTTTGGGCAACGAGTTTCTGTTCCAAGAGCTGGCGGAACACAACATCGGCGAATTTGAAAAACACGGAATCAAAAAAATCGTCACGATTGATCCGCACGCCTATAATATGTTCAAAAATGAATATCCTGATTTCGGATTCCGGGCCGAAGTCTATCATCATACTGAATTATTAGCCGAGCTTGTGTCACAGGGGAAACTAAAACCGCTTCACCCGGTGAATGAAACGATTACCTTCCATGACTCGTGCTATTTAGGAAGATACAATGAAGTGTATGAGCCGCCGAGAGCGATCTTAAAAGCCATTCCGGGCGTTCAATTGAAGGAAATGGAGCGCAGCCGCGAAAACGGGATGTGCTGCGGCGCCGGGGGAGGGCTCATGTGGATGGAAGAAGAAACGGGAGCGAGAATCAACACGGCCCGGACTGAGCAGGCGCTTTCTGTCAGTCCGACGGTCATCAGCTCCGGATGTCCTTACTGTCTGACTATGCTCGGTGACGGTACGAAAGCGAAAGAAGCCGAAGACGCGATCGGCACTTATGATGTCAGTGAATTGCTCGCCATGTCTGTATTCGGCGCTGAAAAACAAGAGTCTTTATAGAAAGAAGCGGGCCGCCGGCGCATATGCCGGCGGCTTTGTTTTCGCACATCAGCCGATTTATGAAGGGACGGCTCTAAAATTTCTTAAATTACGCTGTTAAGGGTAGCATATTCTGTTTTAATTTGTTTATAATGAGAGGTATGGTTTATGAACAAAACAATACAAATTCGTTCTTATTATAGGATAGAAACAGATACATATAAGTAATAGAAAGGGAGTGTCCGACCTTGAGTATCAAACAATATTCTCAGGAACAGCTGAAGCAGATGGCTTTAGTTGAAATCGCTCACGAAATTTTCTCAGAACATAAAAAACCGGTTCCGTTCCAGGAGCTGCTGAATGAAATGATCTCCTTGCTCGGTGTTACGAAAGAGGAACTGGGCGACCGTATCGCCCAATTTTATACAGACCTGAACATTGACGGCCGCTTTATTGCTCTGTCAGACCAGACGTGGGGGCTTCGCAGCTGGTATCCGTACGATCAGCTGGACGAAGAAACACAGCCGACTGTAAAAGCGAAAAAGAAAAAAGCGAAAAAAGTCGTTGAGGAAGATCTCGACCTTGATGAATTCGAGGAAGTTGATGAAGATGACATCGATCTCGATGAAATGGAAGAAGATATTGACCTTGACGCAGACAGCTTTGACGACGAAGATGTCGATGAAGAAGATGACGACGAGCTTGAGATCGAAGACGAGATGATTGAAGAAGATGAGGAAGATTATGATGATGAGGAAGAGGATCGCAAAGACTGATTTTATATCGGCAAAACGATCTTGACTTTCATTGTCGAACTATGTAGTATGTATTTTGGGCTCTTCAAAAAGAAGAGAATTCATAAGAGTGCTACGCTCCCTTTCAAGAAATTGAAAGGGAGCTTTCTTATTTTCATCTCCCAAATTCTTTTACACATCATTTGTTTTTAGTGAAATGATTTTCTATAAAACGGCACATTTTAAGGAATGTAGCGCAGACCGAAGAGAGGAGCAAACGAAATGACGAAATATATTTTTGTAACCGGGGGAGTTGTATCATCACTCGGAAAAGGAATTGTGGCTGCATCACTTGGCCGCCTTTTGAAAAACAGAGGCATGAGCGTCACTATCCAAAAATTTGACCCTTATATCAACGTTGACCCGGGAACGATGAGCCCGTACCAGCACGGTGAGGTATTCGTTACCGATGACGGCGCTGAGACTGACCTTGACTTAGGGCATTATGAGCGTTTCATTGACATTAATCTGAACAGATTCAGCAACGTGACGACCGGTAAAATCTATTCTGCCGTATTGAAAAAAGAGCGCCGCGGGGACTACCTCGGCGGAACAGTTCAGGTCATTCCGCACATCACAAATGAACTGAAAGACCGCGTGTACCGTGCAGGCAAAGAAACAAACGCAGATGTAGTCATTACTGAGATCGGCGGAACAGTGGGAGACATCGAATCCCTTCCGTTCCTTGAAGCCATCCGTCAAATGAAAAGCGACATCGGCCATGAAAACGTGATGTACATTCACTGTACGCTTGTTCCGTACATCAAAGCGGCGGGCGAGCTGAAAACAAAACCGACGCAGCACAGCGTAAAAGAGCTGAGAAGCCTCGGTATTCAGCCTAATATCATCGTCGTGCGCACGGAAATGCCTATTTCTCAAGATATGAAAGATAAAATCGCGCTCTTCTGCGATATTGACACGAAAGCGGTCATCGAGTGCGAAGATGCGGACAACCTTTACTCCATCCCGCTTAATCTTCAGGAGCAGGGACTCGATAAGCTTGTCTGCGATCATATGAAATTAGAATGCAAAGACCCGGATATGACGGAATGGAAAGACCTTGTCACGAAAGTGAAAAACTTGTCTAAAACCATTACAATCAGCCTCGTCGGAAAATACGTCGAGCTTCAGGACGCTTACATTTCAGTCGTTGAATCACTGCGCCACGCCGGCTATGCGTTTGACGCTGATGTGAAGATCAAATGGATTAACGCCGAAGAAGTGACAGAAAGCAATATTCAAGAGCTGACTGGCGGCACAGACGGAATCATCGTGCCCGGCGGTTTCGGAGACCGCGGCGTAGAAGGGAAAATCATCGCCGCCAAGTATGCGCGTGAGAATAAAATTCCGTTCTTCGGCATCTGCCTCGGTATGCAGATTGCATCCATTGAATATGCGCGAAACGTATTAGGTCTGGAAGGGGCTCACTCTGCGGAGATTGATCCGTCCACTCCTTATCCGATCATCGACCTTCTGCCGGAACAAAAAGATGTCGAGGATCTTGGAGGAACGCTTCGTCTCGGACTGTACCCTTGTAAGCTTCAGGAAGACACGAAAGCCTTCGAAGCGTATGCGGATGAAGTGGTATATGAACGCCACCGCCACCGTTATGAATTCAACAACGAATACAGACAGCAAATGGAAGAGAACGGTTTTGTGTTCTCAGGCACAAGCCCTGACGGCCGTCTTGTGGAAATCATCGAGCTGAAAGACCATCCTTGGTATGTCGCTTGCCAGTTCCACCCTGAGTTCAAATCAAGACCGACAAGACCTCAGCCTTTATTCAAAGACTTTATCGGCGCTTCCGTACAAGCTGCAGAACAGAAGTAATAAAAAAAGACTTGCCTCCTTTAAAAGCGGCAAGTCTTTTTTCTGCATCAGGCATATTCCTGCATCATTTCCTTTAACGTAAAGGACAGTGCGTGATAGACATACAGGCCTGTCATTAATGAAGGAAAGCCGTATCTTGTCCCGTCTTCATCAGGCAGAAGCGGCATTTTTAATTTGCTGTCAATATGAACATCACAAAATTCCTCAATCCCGGTTTGATCTTTGATGACAGGAGATACGCCAACGAGGCCGATCCCTTTTTCATAAAGCTTTTGAGCCAGCGCCTGTTCTTCAGCCGTGCCCGGACCTGAACAAAACATCAGCACCCTGTCGCTTTCTGTAATCGAATCAGCTGTATCCGGAAACGCTTTGACGGAAGGCATCGGTTCTGAGCCGAGTTCCGCCTCGCACAAAATGCCCTGCATCTCATTTGCGCCGTATAAATAAATGGTATGACCGCTGACGGCTGCCTGCGCCAGCAGGCGCGCGCCGTCTTCTATTGCTTCGGATTCCTTATCCTGAATGCGGGAAAAAATGCCTGCAAGCTGTGTCGTAAATATCTTTAACATGAGTGAAACCTCCTTTACACATACAAGAACAGTATACAACAAAAGAGAAAATGCTCAGAAAATGTCGGAAAGTAGACTATTATAATTAAAGGAAATGTGAAAATCAAACAGAATACATAAACAACTGCTTCCTTTTGACGAAAATGATAATATTGGGGTGTAAAATGATGAATGAAAAGATTTTAATCGTAGATGACCAATACGGTATACGCATATTGCTCAATGAAGTGTTTCATAAAGAAGGGTACCAGACGTTTCAGGCCGCCAACGGCATACAGGCGCTGGACATCGTAACGAAAGAACGGCCCGATCTCGTGCTTTTAGATATGAAAATCCCCGGCATGGACGGAATCGAAATTCTCAAGCGCATGAAGATGATTGACGAATCCATCCGCGTCATTATCATGACCGCTTACGGAGAACTCGATATGATTAAGGAATCAAAAGAGCTCGGAGCGCTGACCCATTTTGCGAAACCTTTTGACATTGATGAGATCAGAGACGCGGTGAAAAAATATTTACCTCTAAAATCGAATTAATAAAATTAGAAACAATTATGTCATTGTGTTGCCGATTTGTCGAAAAGTTGGTATCCTAGAGATGGAGAAAAAGCGATCTGTTGTTTTACATATGACAGGTTTTTATGGTCATGCTATAGGTGGAAAGCTTTTTTCGAGAAGAAGCAAATCAGGCTACATAAGGAGGACTTTCGACATGCCTTTAGTTTCAATGACGGAAATGTTGAATACAGCTAAAGAAAAAGGATATGCTGTTGGACAATTTAACTTAAATAACCTTGAGTTCACTCAAGCTATTTTACAAGCAGCAGAAGAGGAAAAATCCCCGGTTATTCTTGGTGTTTCAGAAGGCGCGGGACGCTACATGGGCGGCTTCAAAACAGTGGTTGCCATGGTTAAAGCTCTTATGGAAGAATACAAAGTGACAGTTCCTGTCGCCATTCACTTAGACCACGGTTCAAGCTTTGAATCTTGTGCGAAAGCGATTCATGCAGGTTTCACTTCTGTAATGATCGACGCATCTCACCACCCGTTTGAGGAAAACGTAGCAACTACAGCTAAAGTGGTTGAGCTTGCTCATTTCCATGGCGTTTCAGTTGAAGCTGAGCTTGGAACTGTAGGCGGACAGGAAGATGACGTGATCGCTGAAGGCGTAATCTATGCTGACCCTAAAGAGTGTCAAGAACTTGTAGAGCGCACTGGCATCGACTGCCTTGCACCTGCACTGGGTTCTGTTCACGGCCCTTACAAAGGCGAACCGAACCTCGGTTTCAAAGAAATGGAAGATATCGGCAAATCAACCGGCCTTCCGTTAGTACTTCACGGCGGTACAGGAATTCCGACTGCCGACATTAAAAAATCAATCTCACTTGGTACGGCTAAAATCAACGTAAACACTGAAAACCAAATTTCTTCTGCAAAAGCTGTCCGCGAAACATTGGCAGCTAAGCCGAACGAATACGATCCTCGTAAATATCTTGGACCTGCTCGTGAAGCGATCAAAGAAACGGTTATCGGCAAAATGCGTGAGTTCGGTTCTTCAAACCAAGCTTAATCCAATGTAACATCCATAAACCGCCTGACAGCATTGACAGGCGGTTTTATGTCTTACCTTTAGAAAGCGCAATCATGTTTTACAGTTCTGAAAATTTATTACTGGGGAGGCTTTCCTTATGTTATTTTTCATTGATACAGCAAACATTGACGAGATTAAAGAAGCTTATGAACTTGGCGTTCTTGCCGGAGTTACGACAAACCCTAGTTTAGTGGCGAAAGAAGCTGACGTGTCTTTCCATGACAGACTTCGTGAGATTACGGAAGTCGTGAGCGGATCAGTAAGCGCGGAAGTCATTTCCCTGAATGCAGAAGAAATGATTGAAGAAGGTAAAGAACTTGCAAAAATCGCACCGAATATCACGGTGAAAATCCCGATGACGTCTGAAGGGTTAAAAGCCGTAAAAGCGCTGAGCGACCTGAACATTAAAACAAACGTAACGCTCATTTTCAGCGCCAACCAAGCGCTTTTGGCGGCAAGAGCCGGGGCGACTTATGTATCTCCGTTCTTAGGCCGTCTGGATGACATCGGCCATAACGGTCTTGAACTGATTTCAGAAATAAGACAGATTTTTGACATTCATGACATTGATACACAAATCATCGCAGCTTCCATCCGTCATGCGCAGCACGTGACTGAAGCCGCTTTACGCGGTGCGCATATCGGTACGATGCCGCTGAAAGTCATTCACCAGCTGACGAAACATCCGTTAACGGATAAAGGCATCGAGCAATTCTTGGCAGACTGGAATAAATAAAGATAAATAGGGCGGCAAACCGGTTGCATCCGTTTGCCGCACCCTTATGTTTTCCTGTTTGGCAGCGGGCCTTCAGTATCAAAGTGAAGAGTGTGTTTCCCCGGAATGTGAACCCGGCGGGCCTCTGTGCATCCTGTGTTAAAAATGCCCCGCAAAGCTTCGCTATTTTCTTCCTGTTATTTTATAATGTCCTTGTATTCTTTCTCTTCGAATTGGCTACATTTTGGACAAGAGCTTTATTTGCAGAGACAGAATAAAATGCCATTTTATTTACGCTCCGCAGCTATCTTCTTATGGAAGGAGACTATCATGGAAAAGTTGAATATTGCCGGCGGCGATCCGTTAAACGGAACCGTACATATCAGCGGCGCGAAAAACAGCGCCGTCGCATTGATACCCGCAACCATTCTGGCAAATTCCGAAGTAACGATCGAAGGGCTTCCGGAGATCTCAGATATTGAAACGCTGCGTGACCTGCTGAAAGAAATCGGCGGAAACGTCCATTTTGAAAAAGGAGAAATGGTCGTCGACCCTTCCCCGATGATCAGCATGCCGCTTCCCAACGGCAAAGTGAAAAAACTCCGCGCTTCCTATTACTTAATGGGCGCGATGCTGGGCCGCTTCAAACAGGCGGTCATCGGACTGCCGGGCGGATGCCATCTCGGGCCGCGGCCGATTGACCAGCACATCAAAGGGTTTGAAGCGCTTGGGGCGGAAGTCACCAATGAACAAGGCGCGATTTATCTGCGCGCCGAAAGGCTGAGAGGCGCACGGATTTATTTAGATGTCGTCAGCGTCGGAGCGACGATCAATATCATGCTTGCCGCTGTACTGGCTGAAGGTAAAACCGTGATAGAAAACGCCGCCAAGGAACCTGAGATTATTGATGTGGCCACATTGCTCACCAGCATGGGCGCAAAGATCAAAGGCGCGGGAACCAATGTAATCAGAATCGACGGCGTAAAAGAGCTGCACGGATGCAGGCATACGATCATTCCGGACAGAATTGAGGCGGGCACCTTTATGATCGCCGGCGCCGCGATGGGGAAAGAAGTCATTATTGATAATGTCATACCGACTCACCTGGAGTCTTTAACGGCGAAGCTCAGGGAAATGGGTTTTCACATTGAGACGAGTGACGATCAGCTTCTTATGCTCGGCGGGCAGAAGCAGATAAAACCGGTCGACGTAAAAACGCTTGTTTACCCGGGATTTCCGACTGATCTTCAGCAGCCGATGACATCTCTGTTAACGAGAGCCAGCGGCACGAGCGTCGTAACCGACACCATCTACTCGGCCCGATTTAAACATATAGATGAGCTGAGACGGATGGGGGCCAACATGAAAGTGGAAGGCAGGTCGGCCATTATCACCGGTCCGGCCGAGCTTCAGGGCGCAAAAGTAAAGGCGAGCGATCTGCGTGCAGGCGCTTGTCTGGTCGTCGCCGGGCTCATGGCTGACGGCGTAACCGAAATTACCGGTCTCGAGCATTTAGACCGCGGCTACAGCAATCTTGAGAAAAAACTCGAAGGCCTGGGCGCCACAATCTGGCGGCAAAGGCTGACGGACGAAGAGATAGAACAGCTCCAAAATTCATAGAAATGCGGACTTTTGAGAGGAGATCGTGTTGAAATGGAAAGAAGCTTATCGATGGAATTGGTTCGAGTCACTGAAGCGGCGGCTTTAGCATCTGCCAGATGGATGGGCCGCGGGAAAAAAGATGAAGCTGATGATGCGGCGACAAGCGCAATGCGTGACGTGTTTGACACGGTGCCGATGAAAGGCACGGTCGTGATCGGGGAAGGCGAGATGGATGAAGCGCCGATGCTTTACATCGGCGAAAAGCTCGGAAACGGATACGGCCCGCGCGTCGATGTCGCCGTCGATCCTCTTGAAGGCACAAACATCGTAGCGAGCGGCGGCTGGAATGCGCTGACGGTGATCGCGGTCGCCGACCATGGAACACTGCTGAACGCCCCGGATATGTATATGGAAAAAATCGCGGTCGGTCCCGAAGCGGTAGGCTGCATCGATATCGAAGCGCCTGTCATTGATAACTTAAAAGCCGTTGCGAAAGCGAAGAACAAAGACATTGAAGATGTCGTGGCAACCATTTTAAATCGTGACAGACATGAAAAAATCATCTCTGAATTGCGTGAGGCGGGCGCCAGAATCAAACTGATCAACGACGGTGATGTCGCGGGCGCCATCAATACGGCCTTTGACCATACGGGAGTAGACATTCTCTTCGGTTCAGGCGGGGCTCCTGAAGGCGTGCTGTCTGCCGTTGCGTTAAAAGCGCTCGGCGGCGAAATCATCGGCAGGCTTCTGCCGCAAAGTGCGGAAGAGCAGGCCCGCTGTGAGCGAATGGGCCTTGATGTATCCAAAGTGCTCCGGATGGAGGACCTTGTGAGAGGGGATGACGCCATTTTTGCCGCAACGGGCGTCACGGACGGAGAGCTGCTGAAAGGCGTTCAGTTCAAAGGCTCCGTCGGCACGACTGAAAGTCTGGTCATCCGGGCGAAATCAGGAACGGTCCGATTCGTTGACGGAAGACACAGCCTGAAGAAAAAACCAAATCTTGTGATCCGGCCATAAATAGAGAAAAGCGGGACGGAAAGTCCCGCTTTTCTTTTGCAATAAAGAGTCAACCCTATCATTTATATGTCAAAGCATTATTTAAGTTGAATAATTTTTTGAAATGAGGTAAAAATAAAGAGTGCTGCGATTTTTCTGTGTCATTCCTTCTTTTGAGTACTGGGAAATTTTCAAATTCTACCGCATACAGACGATATAAATATTGATCTTCTCAAGTTTTTGTCCTCGCTTCCTTCAAAACTCATTAAGACATTCCTTTTTTAAAAAAGCGCCGATCATGGGTGGAAGTGTTACCGATAGAAGTTCCTGAACGTTTTATAAAAGAATGTGCTTTGGCGGAATCATGCGAAGCAGCCGATTTGAATGAAAACAGCAATACATTGACTATGAAAAGCGTGGTGTTTTTATGAAAGACGTATCTATTTCCTCTTTGGAAAATATGAAATTAAAAGAACTATATGAACTGGCCAGACATTATAAAATCTCCTACTACAGCAAACTGACTAAAAAAGAATTAATCTTTGCCATTCTGAAAGCCAACGCCGAGCAGGAGGATCTTCTGTTTATGGAAGGCGTGCTCGAAATCATCCAATCGGAAGGATTCGGCTTCCTCAGACCGATTAATTACTCGCCAAGCTCAGAAGACATCTACATTTCTGCTTCCCAGATCCGCCGCTTTGATTTAAGAAACGGTGACAAAGTATCCGGCAAGGTGCGTCCGCCGAAAGAAAACGAACGCTATTACGGACTTTTGCACGTTGAAGCGGTAAATGGAGATGACCCGGAATCTGCGAAAGAGCGCGTCCATTTTCCCGCGCTGACTCCGCTTTATCCGGACCGCCAAATGGTGCTTGAGACGAAACCGAATTATCTCTCAACAAGAATTCTCGATATGATGGCTCCCGTCGGTTTCGGCCAGCGCGGTCTGATCGTGGCGCCGCCGAAAGCCGGTAAAACCATGCTGTTGAAAGAAATCGCTAACAGCATTACGACAAATCAGCCTGACGCTGAATTGATCGTTCTCTTAATTGATGAAAGACCGGAAGAAGTAACGGATATTGAACGTTCCGTAGCGGGCGATGTCGTCAGCTCGACGTTCGATGAAGTGCCGGAAAATCACATTAAGGTAGCGGAGCTTGTGCTTGAACGGGCGATGCGTCTCGTTGAACACAAAAAAGACGTTATCATTTTGATGGACAGCATTACCCGCCTGGCACGGGCCTACAACCTCGTTATCCCGCCAAGCGGACGTACGCTTTCCGGCGGGATTGACCCGGCTGCGTTCCATCGTCCGAAGCGCTTTTTCGGTGCCGCGCGAAACATTGAAGAGGGCGGCAGCCTGACCATTTTGGCGACGGCGCTCGTAGACACGGGCTCCCGGATGGATGACGTCATCTATGAAGAGTTTAAAGGAACGGGCAACATGGAGCTTCACCTTGACCGTTCTCTTGCGGAAAGACGGATTTTCCCGGCGATCGATATCCGCCGCTCCGGCACACGGAAGGAAGAGCTGCTCGTGCCGAAAGAGCATCTTGACCGTCTATGGGCGATCCGCAAATCGATGTCTGATTCTCCGGACTTCGCAGAGAAGTTTATGAGAAAAATGAAAAAAACAAAAACGAATCAAGAATTCTTCGATCTGATCAACCAAGAATGGAAGCAGGCAAACCTTTCATCATCAGCCCGCCGCTGATAAAAAATGTATTTGCAAATGCAGTAAATGACTGATATAATTCTCTCATATGCGTTCCGGATTACTCCGGAATAATAACTCTGTTTCCACACGGGATTCAGGGCGGAAGGAGATGGATACAATGAAAGCAGGAATTCATCCTAATTTCAAAAAAGCAACAGTTAAATGCGCTTGCGGAAATGAATTTGAAACAGGCTCAGTAAAAGAAGAGGTACGCGTTGAGATTTGCTCTGAATGCCACCCATTCTACACTGGACGTCAAAAATTCGCTTCTGCTGATGGTCGTGTTGATCGCTTTAACAAAAAATACGGTCTTAAGTAATAATAGATTTTACAGGCAGGCAAGAATTGCTTCTTGCCTGTTTTTTATGTCCATAAACAGGAAAAAAAGGGGAGCGGATAGCCTATGTACATAATGAAGCAAAGCGGATGGCTTGAGCTGATATGCGGCAGCATGTTCTCTGGGAAATCAGAAGAGCTGATCCGCAGAGTGAAAAGAGCGACATATGCGAAGCAGGAGGTTAAGGTATTCAAACCTGCCATTGATAATCGCTACAGCGAGGAGGCCGTCGTTTCTCACAACGGCACATCCATGACAAGCCACGTCATCTCGTCTTCGGCTGAAATATGGGATCATATCAGTGAAAGCACGGACGTCATCGCGGTAGATGAAGTGCAGTTTTTCGGCGAATCGATCATCGGCGACTTATCCTCGCTTGCGGATAAAGGCTATCGTGTCATCGCGGCCGGACTTGATATGGATTTCCGGGGAGAGCCGTTCGGCGTGGTGCCGAATCTGATGGCGGTTGCCGAATCGGTGACGAAGCTGCAGGCGGTCTGCTCCGTTTGCGGGTCGCCGGCAAGCCGTACGCAGCGTTTGATTGACGGGAAGCCCGCTTCCTATGATGATCCGGTCATTTTAGTCGGCGCATCGGAGTCATACGAAGCGAGATGCAGACATCATCACGAAGTGCCGAAAAAACAGACTGATAAATAACCCTTTTCATGAAAACATCGGTAAAAAATCCGGTGTTTTTTTGACGTTTTTTCAAAAATTGTAGTTAAATAACTTAAAAAAGAGTATGAAAAAATTAAGTAATTTTCATCTCTTGAATTTTCATTTTTACAGGCATAAAATGACTAAGTAATGTAAATAGTTATGAGACATTGTTCGAATAATTGTCAAAAAAAGATATAGCAGATCGCGATCACACTAGCCAAAACGGGTAATTACTTAACTTTGTTAACTATTTGAAGAAAGAAGGAGATTTTCTTGAATAATATTAAAGTAACGAAGGAAGGCAACTTAGAAACTACTTTAAGAGGAAAAGAAGTTCTATCTATCCCTACTTTAAATAAAGGTGTTGCGTTTTCAGCAGAAGAAAGAAAAAGCCTTGGATTAGACGGGCTGCTTCCTCCGACAATTCTGTCTCTTGATGAGCAGGCAAAACGCGCATACGAGCAGTTTCAAGCTCAGCCGGACCGCCTTCGCCAAAACGTATATTTGAATGATTTGCAAAACCGTAACGAAGTTCTTTTCTTTAAATTGCTTCAAAACCATCTTCGTGAAATGCTGCCGGTTGTTTACACACCGACTGTCGGTGAAGCGATTCAAGAATACAGTCATGAGTACAGAAGACCTCAAGGAATTTACCTTTCTATCGACAACGTGGAAGGAATTGAAGAGGCATTTGAAAACCTTCATGCCACTGCCGGAGATATTGATCTGATCGTTGCGACAGACTCAGAAAGCATCCTCGGAATCGGTGACTGGGGTGTAGGCGGTATCAACATCGCCATCGGTAAATTAGCGGTATACACAGCTGCTGCCGGTATTGACCCAAGCCGCGTCATTCCTGTCGTTCTTGACGTCGGTACGAACAATGAAAAACTTCTGAACGATCCTTTATACATCGGTAACCGCCATGAACGTATCCAAGGCGAACGTTACGAAGCTTTCGTTGACGCTTATGTAAAAGCTGCGCTTAAATATTTCCCTAAAGCTCTTCTTCACTGGGAAGACCTTGGAAACAAAAACGCGCGCAATATCATGAAGAAATACAACCATGAAATTCTTACATTCAACGATGACATTCAAGGAACAGGTGCGATTACGCTTGCGGGTGTGCTTGCGGCTATGAAGAAAACAGGCGCGTCTATTAAAGACCAGCGTGTGGTTGTCTTCGGTGCGGGATCTGCCGGAATCGGAATCGCTGACCAAATCCGCGACACTATGGTGCTTGCAGGTCTTTCTGAAGAAGAAGCCAACAAAGCGTTCTACACAATGGACTACAGAGGCTTGTTAATTGAAGGTATGGAAAACATCCTTGATTTCCAAGAGCCGTACCTGCGCACAGCTGAAGAAATTAAAGATTGGAAACGCGATGAAAATGGACAAATTCCTTTCATTGAAGTGATCCGTCAAGCGAAACCGACAATCTTAATCGGTACATCAGGCCAAAGCGGCGCGTTCAGTGAAGAAATCGTCAAAGAAATGGCAAAACACGTTGAGCGTCCGGTCATCATGCCGATGTCTAACCCGACACCGCTTGCTGAAGCCGTTCCTAGCGATCTTTTCAAATGGACTGACGGCAAAGTGCTTGTGGCGACAGGAAGCCCGTTTGACAATGTAGAGTACAATGGCGTTTCTCATGAAATCGGACAATCTAACAACGCATTCGCGTTCCCTGGACTTGGTCTCGGTTCAATCGTTGTAGAAGCGAAAGTGATTACTCCTGCAATGTTTGCGGCAACTGCTGACGCAATCGCAGAAAGCGTTGATTTTGAAACACCGGGTGCAGGCCTTCTGCCGAGCATGAGCGACTTACAAGAAGTTTCAATTAAAGTTGCGATCGCCGTAGCGGAAACTGCCATTAAAGAAGGCGTGGCAAACCGCATTCCTGAGAATGTAGAACAAGCCGTTCTTGATGCAATGTGGAAACCGCAATATAAGCAAGTTGTCGCTAAATAATTTTTACGATTAATTTTACAGTCCGAGGGAAAGCTTTTATGTAAAGGCTAAAGTATACGGACATTAAGGATTTGGAGGAGAACATTTTGAGCTTCTTAGATATTTTAATCCTCCTGGCGCCGATCTTTTTCGTGATCGTGCTGGGATGGTTCGCAGGTCGCTTCGGAAGTTATGACGCGAAGTCAGCAAAAGGGGTAAGCACCTTAGTTACGAAGTACGCGCTTCCGGCGCATTTTATCGCAAGTATTTTAACCACTTCAAGAAGTGCGTTTTTATCACAGGTTCCTTTGATGGTCGCTTTGATCATTGGGATTGTCGGATTCTTTATCGTCATTCTGTTGGTTTGCAAATTTATCTTCAAGTATGATTTAACGAATTCATCTGTATTTTCTTTAAACTCTGCACAGCCGACATTTGCTTTTATGGGTATTCCTGTACTAGGAAGCTTATTCGGAGCAAGCGAAGTAGCGATTCCTATCGCCGTTACGGGTATCGTGGTTAACGCCATCCTTGACCCGCTTGCGATCATTATCGCTACTGTCGGTGAGTCATCTAAGAAAAAAGACACTGAAAACGAGAACTTCTGGAAAATGACTGGTAAGTCTATTCTTCACGGTCTTTCCGAACCGCTTGCGGCTGCACCGCTTATCAGTATCATTCTGGTACTCTGCGGTGTAACACTCCCTGGCTTGGGAGAAAAAATGCTTGATCAGCTCGGAAGCACAACATCAGGTGTTGCGCTCTTCGCCGTCGGTGTAACTGTCGGTATCCGCAACATTAAGCTCAGTCTGCCGGCTTTCGGTATCGCTTTGTTAAAAGTTGCCGTTCAGCCTGCGCTGATGTACTTGATCGCTCTTGCAGTCGGACTTCCGGCTGACCAGATCACTAAAGCGGTATTGCTCGTTGCATTCCCTGGATCTGCGGTAGCGGCGATGATTGCCACACGTTTCGAAAAACAAGAGGAAGAAACTGCGTCTGCGTTTGTAATCAGTGCGATTTTATCTCTAATCTCACTGCCGATCATCATTGCGCTGACTGCATAATGAAAAGCTCCCTGTTTCAGGGAGCTTTTTTGATTAGAATTGAAATTTAAAAGGCGAAAATCTCGTTTTTTTTCTGGGTTTCTTATGTTCTGAAGAAGCGGCTGTTTCTGAGAGGGGAGCTGTCTGGGCAAGTTCCTGGATGCGGGAGGCCAATGTCTGCAATTCGGAATTGAGGTCGTCAATTTCCCGTCTGTGCTGAAGAAGCTGATAAGACACCCCTTCATCCGCCTTTTGTTTCAGCTGGCGTTCAAGCTCCTCTATCCTTGAAAGCAGATGGTTTTCACCTTGTTTCTCTTTCGTGAGAATGTCCAGTTTGCGCTCCAGCTCTGCCAATCTTTGTTCAGCGCCGCCATTGATTTTCGGACGCTGCAAAATGAAGCCCGTCCGTTTTTTCGGCTGCCGGGGCACTTGAACGTCCAGAAGGGCAGTGCCTTCAGAAATTTGCCGTTTGACCGATTTCAGCACATCAAGATCCTCAGGTGTAAAGGAATAATGTCCGAGCTCATTCCGTTCAGCCGGAAGATTCAGCTGCTTGACCCACCTTTGCACCGTTTTTGCGGAGACACCGAGCTCTTTCGCGGCCATGTTTGTATTCATGATCACATACCTCCTTTTTGCTAGGTATTCGACCATGAGGCGGCGTTCCCTTCATGTTAGACAAAACAAGAAGGAATTCGCCAAAGAAAGCGGCATTTCTTCAAAAAACGTTACGCTTCATACAATTCAAGCGGAAGCTTGTCGGGATCGAAGAAGAAGGTAAACCGTTTCCCCGTCAGCGGATCGGTTCTGATCGGTTCTGTGCCGACGCCCTTTTCCTTTAACTCCCTGACGGCTGCTTCAAGATCGTTTACGGTGAAAGCGAGATGCCGGAGACCCGCGGCTTCCGGTCTGGTCGGCCGTTCGGGCGGATCGGGAAAGGAAAACAATTCAATCGCGTACGCGCCGTCCAGCGCAAGATCAAGTTTATAAGATCCGCGATCCTTTCGGTATGTTTCTTTTATAATGCCGAAACCGAGAATCTCGGTGTAAAAAGCTTTCGACTTTTCATAATCAGAGCATATGATTGCTATATGGTGGATGGATTTCAGCATATCCGCCCCTCCTTTTTTGCTTCAGTATAACAGAGGCGAATTGCTTTTGACTGGCGATAAGCCCTATACTATAATGAGAATGTTACGCACAGGAAAACAGAGGTGAAGACCGTGTTAGACCGTTTACAGTCAATTGAACAACGATACGAAAAATTAAATGAGCTTTTAAGTGATCCGGAAGTGGTCAACGATCCGAAAAAGCTTAGAGAATATTCGAAAGAGCAATCTGATATACAAGAAACCGTTGAAGTCTATAGACAATACAGAGACGCATCAGAACAGCTTGCCGATGCGAAAGCGATGCTTGAGGAAAAGCTTGATGCCGATATGAGAGAAATGGTGAAGGAAGAAATCTCCGAACTGCAGGGAGAGACGGAAACCTTATCAGAGCGTTTGAAAGTGCTCCTCATCCCGAAAGACCCGAACGATGACAAAAACGTAATCATGGAGATCCGCGGAGCAGCGGGAGGAGAAGAAGCCGCGCTGTTTGCGGGAAATCTCTACAGAATGTACTCCCGTTACGCCGAAATCCAAGGCTGGAAGACTGAAGTCATGGAAGCAAACGTGACCGGAACGGGCGGTTACAAAGAAATCATCTTTATGATTACGGGAAAAGGTGCATACTCCAAGCTGAAGTATGAAAATGGCGCGCACCGCGTACAGCGTGTTCCGGAAACGGAATCAGGCGGCCGTATTCATACATCCACGGCGACGGTGGCGTGTCTTCCTGAAGCGGAAGAAGTAGAAGTGGACATCCACGAAAAAGACATCCGCGTCGATACATTTGCATCAAGCGGACCGGGCGGACAAAGCGTAAACACGACGATGTCGGCCGTACGCCTGACGCATTTACCGACCGGTGTCGTCGTATCCTGTCAGGATGAAAAATCTCAGATTAAAAACAAAGAAAAAGCGATGAAGGTGCTCCGCGCCAGAATCTATGACAAATTCCAGCAGGAAGCTCAGGCTGAATATGATCAGACCCGCAAATCAGCCGTCGGTTCAGGCGACCGTTCCGAGCGTATCCGCACATACAATTTCCCGCAAAACCGTGTGACAGATCACCGCATCGGCCTGACGATTCAAAAGCTGGATCAAATCCTGGAAGGCAAGCTTGATGAAGTGGTTGAAGCGTTAATCGTAGAAGACCAGTCAAGCAAGCTCCAGCAGGCGGAAAATTAAGATGAAGACCGTTTTTGAAGCCCTAAGCTGGGCTTCTTCTTATTTAACCGAAGCGGGAAGAGAAAAAAACGCGGCCGAGCTGCTGCTGTTAAATGATACCGGAATGGATCGGAGCAAACTTCTCGCAAGTCTGCAGGAGACCGTCGGCGAGGACGAGCTTTATCGATTCAGACGGCACGTGGAGATGCATAAAGAAGGTATTCCGATTCAATATATTATCGGGAAAGAACAGTTTTACGGCAGGGAATTTTTTGTGAATGACGATGTTCTCATTCCGCGTCCGGAAACGGAAGAAGTCGTCTTTCATCTGCTGGACAGACAGAAGCGGGCATTTTCCGGGGCAGAACGCCTGAACGTCATTGATATCGGTACGGGGAGCGGAGCAATTGCGGTGACGCTCGCGCTTGAATGCGGACATTTTTCAGTATCGGCTTCGGATATTTCAAAAGAAGCGCTGCAGGTGGCGGAAAGAAATGCGCAAAACCTCGGAGCGGACGTGTGTTTTTTGCAGGGAGATCTGTTAACTCCTTTTATTTCATCAGGAAAAAAAGCGGATATAATTGTTTCCAATCCGCCGTATATTTCTGAAGAAGAAATGGCGGATTTGTCGGATATCGTCCGTTTCCATGAGCCGCTTCATGCTCTTACGGACGGCGGTGACGGTTTGAAATTCTACAAGCGGTTTATGGAGGAGCTGCCTCTTGTCATGAAAGATAAAGCGCTTGTCGTCTTTGAAATCGGATATAATCAGGGAAAAGCCGTGAAAGACCTGTTCCGTCATTCCTTTCCGAATGCGGAAGTGGAAGTCGTACAGGACATCAACGGAAAAGACAGAACCGTATCCGCAGTCATCACATCATGAAAAAAGCCCGCCGGTGACGCACACGGCGGGCTTTTGTTACAATGGAAAGAAAATGAAAGGGGCATCCGCCTTGAAAAAAGCGTTCGCCTTCGGATGTGTACTCGCCGCCGCAGCTTATGCGGCGGGGTTTGTTCTGCCGTTTGGCGTTGACATCATTTTCGGCGCCGTTACGGCTGTTCTTATCGTCACAGCGATCATCGTTTCCGGGTTGGCCGTAAGCGGAGCGGAGCAGCGGGCCAATTATCATTCTGAAACAGAAGAAGGACGGCACGCCCGTTTAAAGATGGCCGCCGTTTTCTTTTGCGCCGCTCTCCCTTCAGCCGGCTGTCTGCTGATTACGCTTCTGTAGCCGGATTTTGTCTTTGCAGCAATACGGAATCCCATACCCAATAGACGACGGCTGTTAAAACCGCAAAGATATAAAAGGCTGAATTAGAAAACAGAGATTGGCCTGACGGCTGCAAAAGACCGAAGATGATCCCGTTTGCAATGAATGACACCCCTAAATAATAAAGAAAATACAGCGGATGAAATCTCTTCGGCTTTTTATTCAGAAAGTATTGAAGCGGCAGCGCAAAAATCAAATAAGGAAACAAAAAATAAAACGCCATCGAAATGAAAGCCGCGATAATGAATTGATGAACATACAAAATAGAATAAATGACAGACATACATGCCGCCGACAGCAGCACGGTGTAATTATATTTCATCTGAAAACCTCCTATCAAAATAATATCGTACCATATTTTGAATCTGTCAATGCAGATTATCAGCTTGCTAGATTTTTTTCTTCCCGCCGGTTTAAACCTTTTCCGTCATGTCCATAATGGGACTAGATAAAAAAAGCACGGAGAGGAACGGTGGGGACCGATGAAACAGACGATGATGATCTGCATATATATTTTTCTTTTATTATCAGGAGCGCTTGCGGGTTTGACAAAAGAAGAAACAGCGCGGGCATCAGCCGATGAGCCCGTCGTCATACCGGATGAAGCGATCCGGCTCAGGATTTTGGCCAACAGTGATAACGATGAGGATCAAAAGCTCAAGCGCCAGATCAGAGATGCTGTAAACAAGCAAATCACGGACTGGGTGAAAGATATCACTTCCATTGAAGAAGCGCGGCGGCTCATTCGTTCGAAGCTTCCTGAAATTAAAGAAATCGCCAAACAAACGATGAAAGAAAAGGGTGCGCATCAATCCGTTTCAGTTCAATTCAATAAAATCTCGTTTCCGACAAAGCTGTACGGCAATATGGTCTATCCGGCCGGAAAATATGAAGCGATTTTAATTACACTCGGCAATGGCGAGGGCGCCAACTGGTGGTGCGTCTTGTTTCCGCCGCTGTGCTTCCTTGATTTCTCAAACGGCGAAGCGGTGAAAGATCAGGAAGACGGCGGACAGAAGCAGGAAGAAACGCAGAAACAGACTAAAAAAGTGCTGGATGACGTAAAAGCAAAGGCTGATAAAGCGAAGAAAGAAAAGACAGATGACGATGATACGGAAGTGAAGTTTTTCCTCGTCGATTGGATTTCAGATCTATTTTCCTGAAGCAAAAGGCATAAATCCGGATTCGATTCATAGATTGGAAGAAAGAGTTGATCGAAACGGAGGGAAATATATGTTTTATCAGCTGAGAGTGGCAAGAGATCAAGATACGGAGGCGCTGGAGGCCTTTTTGAAAAAGGCTGATACGGCACATGCGGAAATCGATCAGCAGATCAGCCGTTTTATCGTGCTGGAAGACAGTGAAAAAAAGATTGCCGCCTGTCTCGGGATCGAAAAATTCAGCGGCGGAAAAGGGCTTCTCCGTTCACTCGTCATGTCGGACAGGCTGAATCAAAGCCATATCGTTACACTGTTTCAAAGTATGGATGTGCTGTGCAAAAAACATGAGATTCAAGATGTCTACTTAGTCGCCAATCAGCCCTCATCTGCTGAGTTTCTGAATGTGATGGGATTTGAAGCGTGCGCCGATGCGCCTGATGAACTGTATACGTCCGAACATTTCCGCAATTCGTTATGCGCAGAAGGTTCGTTTTTAATGGTGAAAACCTCTGCCTGATCTAACTTATACACAAGGTTATCCACTTATTAAAAAGTGTTGTCCACAGTTTGTGGATAACACTTGTTTTATTAAAGGACATCTTTTATACTTTCAAAAGGAATACACGAGAGAAAATAAAGTTTTACCGCTTTAAAATAAGGAGTTTGGTTATACATGAAAACAAGAAGATGGTTTGTGGATTGTTCCGCAGAATTATCCACAACCGATCCCCAGATTACACAAGCCGCGGAATTGCTCCGGCAGAATGAGGTTGTGGCTTTTCCGACAGAAACCGTTTACGGACTGGGCGCTAACGCTGAAAATACGGAAGCCGTGACGAAAATATATGAGGCGAAAGGAAGGCCGAGCGATAACCCGCTGATTGTGCATATATCCCATATCAGCCAGCTTGATCGTTTTATCAGCCATATTCCTGAGACGGCGAAAAAGCTTATGAAGCTATTCTGGCCGGGGGCGCTGACCCTTGTCCTGCCGTGTAAGCCCGGTGTGCTGTCACCCCGTGTCACCGCGGGACTTGAGACGGTAGCGGTCAGAATGCCTGATCATCCGGCAGCATTAGCCCTCATCAGCTCGGCCGGACTGCCGATCGCAGCGCCGAGCGCCAATTTATCAGGAAAACCGAGCCCGACGAAGGCCGAGCATGTAGCTCATGATTTAAACGGCCGCATTGCCGGTATTGTGGACGGCGGCGCGACGGGAATCGGAGTGGAATCAACCGTTCTGTCCTGTACGGGGAAACAGCCCGTGCTGCTTCGTCCGGGCGGCGTGACAAAAGAGCAGATTGAATCCGCCGCCGGTCCGGTTCTTGTGGATAAAGGGCTGACCGAAGAAGATGAGGTTCCTATTTCTCCCGGTATGAAATATACACATTACGCGCCTTCTGCGCCGATGGCTATTGCCGACGGCGGCGCCCGGAGAATTCAAGAACTGGCAGACACATATAAAAGCCGGGGGAAACGAATCGGCATTCTGACAACAGAAGAGAACGCCGATAGTTACCAGGCTGATTATATCAAGGTCTGCGGCAGACGCGCCGACCTTGAAACAGTGGCGTCCGCCTTATACGATGCGCTCCGCAGCTTTGATGAAGCGGAAGTGGACATGATTATTTCTGAGTCCTTTCCGGATACCGGAGTGGGGCTCGCCATTATGAACAGGCTGATGAAAGCCGCAGGCGGCACCGTTATCCATTAACTTGTTCTACCCCTTATCGGACATGCATAAGCTAAACAAGCGGGCACGTCCAAGGGGGTTTTTATTTCATGTCGAATCTATTCATCGGGGAACTTGTCTCCTTAAGCATCATGGCATTTGCTTTGGGGACGGATGCCTTTTCCGTCGGGCTCGGAATGGGAATGGTTCAGCTGAAGAAAAAACAGATTTTTCATATAGGGGTTGTCATCGGGCTGTTTCATGTCATGATGCCGCTTACGGGAATGGCGGCCGGGCATCTGCTGTCCGGTTTTCTGGGGATGCTCGCCGTTTACATCGGCGGATCTCTTCTTTTTATTTTAGGGGTGCAGATGATCATCGCCGCGTTTAAACAATCAGACGGGCCGCTCATATCTCCGGCAGGCTCGGGACTGTTGCTGTTTGCGGTCGGTGTCAGTCTGGACAGCTTTTCTGTCGGGCTCAGTCTCGGGATGAACGGCTCCAATCCGTTTCTGGCCGTTGCGCTGTTCGGGGTTTTCAGCACCGTTTTAACATGGGCGGGCCTTTTGGCTGGAAGAAAGGTGCAGTCGTGGCTCGGCTCCTACAGCGAAGCGCTCGGCGGAGCCATTTTAATCGGATTCGGGCTGAAACTGCTTTTACCGATATAAGATACGTAAAAAAAGAAACGAAGATGCCGTTTCTTTTTTCTTCATTTATAATAGGCAGTAAGAGGTGACGGACATGAAAATAATCTTTGTATGTACAGGCAATACGTGCCGCAGTCCTATGGCTGAGGCTCTTTTTAAATCCATTGCAGAAACGAAAGGGCTGGATGTCAGCGTAAGCTCGGCCGGCGTATTCGCGTCTCCGCACGGAAAAGCGTCGGCCCATGCCGTAGAAGCGCTGTTTGAAAAACGGATCGCTCTCAATCACAGTTCATCTCCCCTATCGGAAGAACATATCGAGACGGCTGATCTGGTGCTGGCGATGACTGAACAGCACAAACAGCTGATTGAAGGCCGATATCAAAACAGTCAGGGCAAAGTCTTTACCATTAAAGAATACGTAACGGGGGAAAACGGCGATATCTCTGACCCGTTCGGCGGTCCGCTTGATGTTTATAAACAGACGCGGGACGAACTGGAGGAGCTGCTGACCCTTTTGGCTGATCAATTGCTTGACGGAAAAAGCAAGTAATCTGTCAGAAAATCTGCAAACAGGTCATTTGCAAAACGAATGTGAAAGAGTAGAATGAAATCAACGGATTTCGTAATAAAAAGGACAAGCACACTGGGCTGTCTTCGCCCAGCCACACCTAGGAGGTAAATGAATGAAAGTAGCTATTGCGTCAGATCACGGCGGCGTCCATATCCGCGAAGAAATAAAAAGTCTTTTGGATGAATTGCAGATTGAATACATTGATATGGGCTGTGAATGCGGCGACGGCTCTGTCGATTATTCAGACTACGCTTTTCCGGTAGCGGAAAAAGTGGTGAACGGCGAAGCTGACAGGGGAATTTTAATTTGCGGCACAGGCATCGGCATGAGCATCTCCGCAAATAAGGTAAAGGGCATACGCTGTGCGCTTGCCCATGACACCTTCAGCGCAAAAGCGACGCGTGAACACAATGACACGAATGTTCTTGCGATGGGCGAACGCGTCATCGGCCCGGGGCTGGCGCGCGAAATCGCAAAAGTCTGGCTGACGACTGAATTTACGGGCGGCCGCCACGAACGGCGGATCGGCAAAATCGCAGATTACGAAGAAAAAAATCTGTAAGAGGTGCTGGACAATGGAAGAGATGAAGCAAAAATGGACGGACATGCTGACTGAGTTTCAAGAGCAGGCAGGACTGACGGACGGCAGTCTGCTGGTGATCGGGTGCAGTACAAGTGAAGCCGCCGGAAGCCGGATCGGCACCGCCGGAAGCGGGGATTGGGCTGAATTGATATACGGCGGACTTAACCGGTTTAAGGAAAAAACGGGTGTGCATCTTGCTTTTCAATGCTGCGAGCATTTAAACAGGGCGCTTGTCATTGAAGCGGAAACGGCCGAGCGGTTCAGGCTCCCCATTGTTTCAGCCGTCCCCGTCCCGAAAGCGGGCGGAGCGATGGCCTCTTATGCATACCGGCAGATGCGTTCTCCCGTGCTCGCCGAATCGATTCAGGCTGACGCCGGGATTGACATCGGCGATACGTTCATCGGCATGCATCTGAAACCCGTTGCCGTCCCTGTCCGGATATCGAGCCGTGAGCTTGGAGAAGCACATGTGACGATGGCCCGGACAAGACCGAAGCTGATAGGCGGAATTCGCGCCGTTTATGAATGCGAATGATGAAAATACTTTTCCTATATAATGTTCGTGTTTTCTAATTAAATTTTGTGATTTTTTTAAATAAGCTGTTACATTCACCTGAAAAACCATGTACAATAAGGGTGGTAAAAATAAAGAACAGGAAACGGATAGGAGAGGATCTCGCTGATGAAACATTTACCTGTACAAGACAAACAAGTGTTTAACGCCATCAAAGATGAGCGTAAGCGTCAACAGACTAAGATCGAATTAATTGCTTCTGAAAACTTCGTGACGGAAGCGGTAATGGAAGCACAAGGCTCTGTTTTAACAAACAAATATGCTGAAGGCTACCCCGGCAAACGCTACTACGGCGGCTGTGAGCATGTTGATGTCGTCGAGGACATCGCCCGCGACCGCGCGAAAGAGATTTTCGGAGCTGAGCATGTAAACGTTCAGCCGCACTCAGGCGCTCAGGCGAACATGGCTGTTTACTTCACGATTTTAGAGCACGGCGACACGGTGCTCGGGATGAACCTCTCCCACGGCGGCCACTTAACACACGGAAGCCCGGTTAATTTCAGCGGCGTTCAATACAACTTTGTAGAATACGGTGTCGATAAAGACACGCAATATATAGATTATGAAGATGTGCGTGAAAAAGCGCTGGCGCATAAGCCGAAACTCATCGTTGCCGGAGCGAGCGCGTACCCCCGCACGATCGACTTTAAAAAATTCCGTGAAATCGCTGATGAAGTCGGCGCTTACTTCATGGTCGACATGGCGCATATCGCGGGTCTTGTCGCAGCCGGTCTTCATCCGAATCCGGTTCCTTACGCTGACTTTGTAACGACAACGACTCACAAAACACTTCGCGGACCCCGCGGAGGAATGATCCTTTGCCGTGAAGAGTTCGGCAAAAAGATTGATAAATCCATTTTCCCGGGAATCCAAGGCGGACCGCTTATGCATGTCATCGCGGCCAAAGCCGTTTCTTTCGGAGAAGTGCTTGAAGATGAGTTCAAAACATATGCGCAAAACGTCATCTCGAACGCGAAGCGCCTGGCTGAGTCTCTGAACAAAGAGGGCATTCAGCTCGTATCAGGCGGAACGGATAACCACCTTGTGCTTGTCGACCTCCGTTCTCTCGGTCTGACCGGAAAAGTCGCTGAACACGTTCTTGATGAAATCGGCATTACATCTAATAAAAACGCGATCCCTTACGATCCGGAAAAACCGTTCGTCACAAGCGGAATCCGTCTCGGTACGGCAGCTGTGACAAGCCGCGGCTTTGACGGTGACGCGCTTGAAGAAGTCGGCGCCATCATCGGCCTCGCACTGAAAAATCATGAAGACGAAGCAAAACTTGAAGAAGCGAGACAGCGCGTATCTGCCTTGACTGAAAAGTTTCCTTTATATAAAGAACTGGACTATTAATAAGGAAGAAACCCGCCGGAACCTTAATCCGGCGGGTTTTTTTATGATTTTCTTGAAACTGTTTGTCTTTTTCTGTAGAATCAATAGAAGTGTGAAAAAGTCACTCGGACAACAAAAAAGGAGCTGAACACAGTATGGGAAAGGTTTACGTATTTGATCATCCTTTAATCCAGCATAAGCTGACATATATTCGGAATGAAAATACAGGCACAAAGGATTTCAGAGACCTTGTGGACGAAGTCGCATCACTGATGGCGTTTGAAATTACACGTGATCTTCCTCTTAAAGAAGTGGAAGTGAAAACACCTGTTCAAACAGCGACATCCAAAGTGATTTCAGGGAAGAAACTCGGTATCGTGCCGATCCTGAGAGCGGGTCTCGGAATGGTTGACGGCATGCTGAAATTAATCCCGGCCGCTAAAGTGGGACATGTCGGATTATACCGTGATCCGGAAACCTTAAAACCGGTGGAATACTATGTCAAGCTTCCTTCTGATGTAGAAGAACGCGAATTTATTGTCGTGGATCCGATGCTTGCTACGGGAGGCTCTGCGGTGGAAGCGATAAACAGCCTGAAAAAGCGCGGCGCGAGAAACATTCGTTTTATGTGTCTTGTAGCGGCTCCGGAAGGCGTGGAAGAGCTGATGAAACATCATTCTGACGTTGATATTTATATCGCCGCCCTTGATGAAAAACTGAATGAAAAAGGCTATATCGTTCCGGGCCTCGGTGACGCGGGTGACAGACTGTACGGAACCAAATAAATCGGAAAACCTCATTCAGGGGTTTTCTTTTTTTATCCAGATATTTGCTGAATGGGCAGAGTTCATACATTTATAGGTGAATTTGTGAACATTCTGTGTATGCTTCCGGTATAAAAAGTTTTTTAACTTTAAACAGATTGACACATGTTAGGGGCTATTGTATGCTAAACGAGGGTATTATGAGAAGGTTTTCATTCCTTTCATTTCTAGTATCCATCCTCATTTTAAATCCTCCAAAAAACCCGTTATATGAGGATTTATCTAAGCGAATGAAACAGCATCCCGTGGCATCAGGAGGATGAGTGGTTTTTTCGAACAGGCCGTTTTGCGGACAAAAAAGGCCTTCTGCAAAGGGTTAACCGCATGTTTTGCCGTATCCAGGAATTATATTACATTTTCATCAGGAGACAGATAGTTGATGGACGATCCCAATCTTACATTCAGCAGACAACGAAGATATGTATTTGTGATCTTAGCAATCTATTTGCTGGGATATGGTCTTACGGCGTATAAAACTGTTTTTTTAGGCCTCTTTTTGGGAACTGTTTTCAGTTTGTTTAATTTGTGGCTCTTGACCAGAAGAATGAATGCTTTTGACAAGGCCGTGGCGAAAGGAAAGTCCATACGATCACTCGGGAGCGCAGCGCGTTGGTGCAATGCGATACTTGCGATGGCTGTCGCCTTTAAATATCCCGATAAAGTCAGTGTGGCAAGTGTGATTATTGGATTAATGACAATTTATCCCGTCATTATGATAGATTCCATTATTCAGCTCAAACGTTCATCAATGGAAGAGAGGTGAAAACCCATTGAATCACGATTACAGAACTATTGATTTGTTTGGTCTTACTTTTAATCTGACAAACATTCTGATGATTACTGTGGCAAGTGTGATTGTGCTGCTGATTGCGATTCTTACTACGAGAACGCTGTCTATACGTCCAGGAAAAGCCCAGAACTTCATGGAATGGATTGTTGATTTTGTCCGCAATATTATAGGCAGTACAATGGATTTAAAAACAGGGGCTAACTTCTTGGCGCTTGGTGTAACCTTGCTGATGTACATATTTGTATCAAATATGCTGGGGCTGCCGTTTTCTGTAACGGTCGGACACGAGCTTTGGTGGAAATCACCGACGGCCGATCCGGCTATTACTCTGACTCTAGCCGTTATGGTTGTGTCGTTAACGCACTATTACGGCGTGAAGATGAAAGGTTTGAAGGAATACTCTAAGGATTACCTCAGACCGGTTCCGCTTATGTTCCCGATGAAGATCATTGAGGAGTTTGCGAATACGCTGACACTCGGACTTCGTCTTTACGGTAACATTTTCGCCGGGGAAATTCTTCTTGGCCTGCTTGCGAATCTGGCGACGAATTTCTACTCAAACAGCTTCTTTCTCGGTTTGGTCGGCACAGTCGGAGCCATTCTTCCGATGCTTGCATGGCAGGCGTTCAGCTTGTTCATCGGGACCATCCAGGCATTTATCTTTACGATGCTGACGATGGTGTACATGTCACACAAAATCAGTCATGATCATTAAAATCATATATCCATTCGGATAACATTTTAAAGGAGGAACTTTTTCATGAATTTAATAGCAGCTGCAATCGCAATCGGTTTAGGTGCACTTGGTGCAGGTATTGGTAACGGTCTGATCGTTTCACGTACGGTAGAGGGAATCGCCCGTCAGCCGGAAGCAGGAAAAGAACTTAGAACTCTTATGTTCATGGGTATCGCATTGGTTGAGGCCCTTCCGATTATCGCTGTCGTTATCGCGTTCTTAGCGTTCTTTGGCTAAGCAAAAAAGCCTTATATGAACTAAAAATGGCGAAGATCACTCTAAGAGAACCTTCGCCATTGCTTTATGTCTGATAAGCAGGCCGTACCGAAACGGCTTTTTATCAGCAGAGAAAACCTGCAGAAGGGAGTTGCCGTAGTAGATGTCTCAATTACCTCTTGAATTAGGACTGTCGTTTAACGGCGGAGATATCCTATTCCAATTGTTAGCTATGTTAGTTTTATTAGCGCTTCTCAAGAAATTCGCTCTTGGACCGCTATTAAATATAATGAAACAGCGTGAAGATCATATCGCCGGCGAAATTACGTCCGCTGAAGAAAGAAATAAAGAAGCGCAGAAGCTGATTGAAGAGCAGCGCGTTCTTTTAAAAGAAGCGAAACAGGAATCACAATCACTCATTGAAAATGCGAAAAAACTGGGTGAAAAGCAGAAGGAAGACATTATTCAGGCTGCACGTGCCGAGTCTGAAAGATTGAAAGAAGCGGCGAGAACCGAAATTGTCAAAGAAAAAGAACAAGCGGTTTCCGCACTTCGCGAGCAAGTCGCATCACTTTCTGTCTTAATCGCATCGAAAGTGATTGAAAAAGAGCTTGATGAACAAGCCCAGGAACAACTGATTCAGGACTATCTTAAAGAGGTAGGAGAAAGCCGATGAGTGGATCTGCTGTCTCTAAACGATACGCGTCAGCGCTTTTCGACATTGCCGTTGAGACTTCTCAAATCAATGAAATCGAAGAAGAGCTTACCGTACTAAAAGAAGTGTTCCGGAACGAAGCCGGATTACAGGAAGTGTTAAGCCATCCGAAGGTATCGGCCGCTAAGAAAAAAGAGCTGATTCAGCAATCGTTCGGCGCACTGTCTGAGTCTGTGCTGCATACGATTTTTCTTCTGATTGACCGCCGCCGGTCTTCGATTGTGCCTGATCTCACAGACGAGTTTATCAAACTTGCCAATCAGGCCCGTCAGACAGAGGACGCGGTTGTTTATTCAGTAAAACCGCTGTCAGAAGCGGAAATGTTATCATTGTCTCAAGTGTTTGCAAAAAAAGCCGGAATCGCTTCGCTCAGAATCAGAAATGAAGTGCAGACGGATTTAATAGGCGGCATTAAAGTCCGCATTGGAAACCGGATTTATGACGGAAGCGTGAGCGGAAAGCTTGAGCGCATGGAACGTCAACTTGCCGGAGGAAATCGATAGAAGGGGTGAAACCTAAGTGAGCATCAAAGCTGAAGAGATTAGCACGCTGATAAAGCAGCAAATTCAAAATTACCAATCTGAAATTGAAGTTCATGACGTAGGTACAGTCATCCAAGTCGGAGACGGTATTGCGCGTGTGCACGGCCTTGACAATTGTATGGCCGGTGAACTTGTTGAGTTTTCAAACGGCGTTTTGGGTATGGCTCAAAACCTTGAAGAATCCAACGTAGGTATCGTTATCTTAGGACCTTACAGAGATATCCGTGAAGGTGATGAGGTCAAAAGAACGGGCCGCATCATGGAAGTTCCTGTAGGTGAAGAATTAATCGGACGTATCGTCAACCCGCTCGGACAGCCGGTAGACGGACTGGGTCCGATTCTGACAAGCAAAACACGTCCGATCGAAAGCCCGGCTCCAGGCGTAATGGACCGTAAATCAGTACATGAGCCGCTGCAAACGGGTATCAAAGCGATCGACGCGTTAATTCCGATCGGCCGCGGACAGCGTGAGCTGATTATCGGGGACCGTCAGACAGGTAAAACATCTGTTGCGATTGATACAATCTTGAACCAAAAAGATCAAGACATGATCTGTGTGTACGTAGCGATCGGCCAGAAAGAATCTACAGTGCGCGGCGTAGTGGAAACACTTCGTAAGCATGGCGCGCTTGATTACACGATTGTCGTGACGGCGTCCGCTTCACAGCCGGCTCCGCTTCTGTACCTTGCACCGTATGCAGGGGTGACAATGGGTGAAGAATTCATGTACAACGGCAAGCACGTTCTCGTCGTATATGATGATTTATCCAAACAAGCGGCCGCTTATCGTGAGCTGTCATTGCTTCTTCGCCGTCCGCCGGGCCGTGAAGCATTCCCTGGGGATGTATTCTATCTTCACTCCCGTCTGCTTGAGCGCGCAGCCAAGCTGAGTGACGCAAAAGGCGCAGGATCAATTACGGCGCTGCCGTTCGTCGAAACACAAGCAGGAGATATCTCCGCTTATATCCCGACAAACGTCATTTCCATTACTGACGGACAGATTTTCCTTCAATCCGACCTATTCTTCTCAGGCGTGCGTCCTGCGATCAATGCCGGATTATCCGTATCCCGTGTCGGCGGATCAGCCCAAATCAAAGCGATGAAAAAGGTAGCGGGAACATTGCGTCTTGACCTGGCTTCATACCGTGAACTTGAAGCGTTCGCCCAATTCGGATCTGATCTTGACCAGGCGACTCAGGCGAAACTGAACCGCGGTGCGCGTACAGTTGAAGTGCTGAAGCAAGACTTGAATAAACCGCTTCCGGTTGAAAAACAGGTAGCCATTCTTTATGCGCTGACAAAAGGATATCTTGATGATATTCCGGTTGCGGATATCAGACGTTTTGAAGAAGAGTACTACATGTACCTTGATCAAAACCATAAAGATCTGCTTGACGGCATTGCGAAAACAGGAAACCTTCCTGCTGATGAAGACTTCAAAGCTGCAATCGAAGGCTTCAAACGCACATTTGCACCAAGCAACTAACCCTTAGAAGATGAGAGAAAAAGGTTCTCTTTTTCTCTCTTTTTACGCAAATGAAGAATAAAGGTGGTGAAATCTTTGGCCTCATTACGCGATATTAAGTCAAGGATCACGTCAACGAAAAAAACAAGCCAGATTACAAAAGCCATGCAGATGGTATCCGCTGCGAAGCTGAACCGTGCGGAAACCAACGCGAAGTCATTTGCTCCGTATATGGATAAGATCCAGGAGGTTGTGTTTAACGTCGGAAAAGGCGCGAAAAACGCGAAACACCCGATGCTTGTCTCAAGAGAAGTGAAAAAGACGGCGTATCTCGTCATTACGTCTGACCGCGGGCTTGCGGGTGCGTTTAACAGTTCGGTTTTGCGAAACGCTTACCGCACCATTCAAGAACGCCATCAGTCTAAAGATGAATACACGGTGATTGCAATCGGCAGAGTCGGCCGCGATTTCTTCAAAAAACGGGAGATGCCGATTTTGTCTGAGTTAGTGGGGCTTGGCGACGAGGTCACTTTTGCTCAGATTAAAGATTTGACCCGTCAGACGGTTCAAATGTTTATCGACGGCGCTTTTGATGAACTGCATTTGGTGTATAACCATTTCGTCAGTGCGATTTCACAGGAAGTGACGGAGAAAAAAGTGCTGCCTTTAACGGATTTCGGAACGAGCGGCGGGAAGCGCACGGCTTCTTACGAGTTCGAACCGGATGAAGAAGAGGTGCTCGAAGTGCTGCTTCCTCAATATGCGGAAAGCTTAATTTACGGCGCGCTTCTTGACAGTAAAGCAAGTGAACACGCTGCGAGAATGACAGCAATGAAAAATGCGACGGATAATGCGAAAGAACTCATTGATTCACTTTCGCTTTCATATAACCGCGCGCGTCAAGCGGCGATTACACAAGAAATTACCGAAATTGTCGGCGGTGCAGCCGCTTTAGAATAGAAAGATTTTGTCAGGAGGGATAGCGATGAAGAAAGGACGCGTAAGTCAGGTGCTTGGACCGGTTGTCGACGTACGTTTCGAGGACGGCCACTTGCCTGCGATTTATAATGCGATTAAAGTTTCACAGCCAGCTACAGGCGAAAATGAAGTAGGCATCGACCTAACGCTAGAGGTTGCTCTTCATTTAGGCGATGATACAGTCCGTACAATTGCCATGGCATCTACGGACGGAATTCAGCGCGGAATGGAAGCTGTTGATACAGGTGCGCCGATTTCCGTTCCTGTCGGTGATGTGACTCTCGGACGCGTATTTAACGTACTGGGAGATAAAATTGATTTAAATGAACCGCTGCCTGCGGATGCTCAAAAGGACCCGATCCACAGATCAGCTCCTTCATTCGATGAGCTTTCAACTGAGGTTGAAATTCTTGAAACGGGAATTAAGGTTGTTGACCTGCTCGCTCCTTACATCAAGGGCGGTAAAATCGGATTGTTCGGCGGCGCCGGCGTAGGTAAAACCGTATTAATCCAGGAATTAATCAACAATATCGCGCAAGAGCACGGCGGTATTTCCGTATTCGCCGGTGTAGGAGAGCGTACTCGTGAAGGGAACGACCTTTTCTACGAAATGAGCGATTCAGGCGTTATTAAGAAAACAGCCATGGTCTTCGGACAAATGAACGAGCCGCCGGGCGCACGTATGCGTGTAGCACTGACGGGTCTTACAATGGCTGAGCATTTCCGTGATAAACAAGGACAGGACGTACTGTTCTTTATCGATAACATTTTCCGTTTCACACAAGCGGGTTCAGAGGTTTCTGCGCTTCTCGGCCGTATGCCTTCTGCGGTTGGTTATCAGCCGACGCTTGCGACAGAAATGGGTCAGCTTCAAGAGCGTATTACGTCTACAAACGTTGGTTCAGTTACATCTATCCAGGCGATCTACGTGCCTGCCGATGACTACACTGACCCGGCTCCGGCGACAACGTTCGCTCACTTGGATGCGACGACTAACCTTGAGCGTAAATTAACTGAAATGGGTATCTACCCTGCGGTTGATCCGCTGGCTTCCACTTCCCGCGCGCTTGCTCCGGAAATTGTCGGAGAAGAGCATTATGCGGTGGCGCGTGAAGTCCAGTCAACGCTTCAGCGTTACAAAGAACTTCAGGATATTATCGCGATTCTCGGTATGGACGAATTAGGTGAAGAAGACAAGCTTGTCGTTCACCGCGCACGCCGTATCCAGTTCTTCCTTTCTCAAAACTTCCACGTAGCTGAGCAGTTTACGGGACAAAAGGGTTCTTACGTGCCTGTTAAAGAAACGGTACGAGGCTTTAAAGAAATCCTTTCCGGTAAATATGACCATCTTCCGGAAGATGCATTCCGTCTTGTGGGACGCATTGAAGAAGTCATTGAGAATGCAAAAGAGATGGGTGTAGAAGTTTAATCTGGTCCTAGGAGGGTAAAAGCATGAAGACCGTTAAAGTCAATATCGTTACTCCCGACGGCCCAGTATATGATGCTGATATTGAAATGGTAAGTGTAAGAGCCGAGAGCGGTGATCTCGGTATCTTGCCTGGCCATATTCCGACCGTGGCTCCGCTTAAAATCGGCGCTGTCCGCCTTAAAAAAGACGGGCAGACCGAATTGGCGGCTGTCAGCGGCGGATTTTTAGAAGTCCGTCCTGATCAGGTCACTATCCTTGCACAAGCCGCTGAAACAGCGGAAAGCATTGATAAAGAGCGCGCCCTTGCTGCGAAAAAGCGGGCGGAAGACCGTTTGAACAAACGATCAGATGATACTGACATTCGTCGGGCTGAGCTTGCGTTACAGCGGGCTGTAAACAGATTGGATGTTGCAGGAAACTAAAAAAGAATCCTTCTCGGCTGTCTGAGAAGGATTCTTTTTCTATATTAACGCATAAGAGATTCATAGACGCCGATAAGCGGATGATCCTCTTCTTTTTGCAGATATAAATGTTCGCAGCAGTTGTCGGTGTGCCACGTTTTGTTTCCTCTCCGTACACCCGTCGTATAGGCGCCGTCCGTATACGGATAAGGTTTGACGACCCATTCGGCATCGTCATGGTGTCGGATGGCGCAATCGATGACATACACGCTGAGCATTTTCTCAAATTCGTCAATCGGCAGGTTCCAATCCGCCAAAAGCAGCTCTTTTATGCTGCGGAAGTAAAGAGCTTCCACTTCCAGCAGGCTGCCGCGTGAATAATCAAGAGAAATGTTGAAAAACTGACATAATTCTTTCAGTTCCTCTGTTTGAGACTGTCTATAATCATAGTAGAATGCTATCGCTTCCCACTCGTGGTCAAATACGGGAAGTGTTTCTCCATACTGCTTTTCCGGATGAAAAAAGGAATGATTCATATTCCCATCTCCTTTCCAAAAAAGTATATCATGCCGGAGAACGGACATTTAAGCGGGGATTGCCCCTAATTTTGGATAAAAATTCTGATGTAAAAATGATCATCTTTCTCTCTTCTTCTTATATAATAAGAGAGGATATGAGGGGCGGAAAAAATGAAAGGAGATGGGATTTGTGAATGTATTGGGGCAGCAGGCCGCAATCAGCATCCTGGTTCACCTGGTATGCATTGCGGTGACATGGTGGGCGCTTCAGGCCGTCAACTTTGATCCGCTGATCCGAAAAGGAAAAATAGTGCAGGCGAGGCTGCTGATCATTCTTCTTACCATTGCGATCGGTACGGCAGTCGCTGACTTCTTTTTAGATTATCTTACCTATTCGAAACAGCTTCCATACTTATTTTAAGATGTTTCGTCTGTTGAAATGAAGGGAATCGCTGGGTGAGCAACCAATTTTTCTTCACCCGCTTGGCGAGTTTTGACGAAGTTTTCCATGTATCGCTTTCCCCGGCTCCGGCAAAAATGGGAGTAAGGGGGAGAGATCGGTATGAAGAAAAAAAGAGCAGGCCGCATCATCTTATTTTTTGTTTTTTTAAGCGCCTTAATAGCGGTATTTCATTCCATTCATGCAAGTGAGCTGTCTCCGCTTGCCCAGATTGCCGAAGGAATGGAGCGGCAGCATGTCACTGTAGATGAATGGACGCTTCATGCGAAAGAAAATCTGAACCTGTCACTGAGTGAATTTGATGACAAGGTAAAAGAACTGAAGACGCAGTATCCGCAATATCACTGGAAAACCGCGCGGGAAGATAAAATCGTAAAGGCCGTCGGCACGTATTCTGACAAAAAAAATCACACAACTTTTAAACTGCAGCTCGTCACTACCCTCAAAAACCAGAACCCAACTTCGTATTTATTATATGAGCAAATGAGCCCGGAGCAACCGGAAAACTGGAATGATACATATGAACAGTTTGAACGGCAGGCACATGACATATTTCAAAATAAAGTATTTATTTTTACTTGTCTAAAGGGTCATTTAAATGATAATATGAGTATTGTTTTGCAAAAAAAAGCAGAACAGCTCATGAAAGAATTTGAAGCAAGTCCAGTTGAACATGTAGTTGAGCCTCATTTCGTTTCTGTTTCTGCATTTACATATAAGTGGACAGATTACATCATGACATCGAAACATAAGATGAATGTGCAAGTTGCGCTTAGAAGTGCGGGAA
The DNA here is from genome assembly GCF_011800725.1 of Bacillus sp. EKM208B. Classification (NCBI taxonomy): domain Bacteria; kingdom Bacillati; phylum Bacillota; class Bacilli; order Caryophanales; family Bacillaceae; genus Bacillus; species Bacillus sp. EKM208B. The sequence continues at coordinate 428,436 of NZ_JAANHO010000001.1, forward strand.
TGGGCGAAAAACATACCGTTACGGTTGGCACACCAATCGTGACGACTGAATATTAATATAGAGAATATAGGGACGCGGAGGGGAATACCTTGGAAAAAATCATCGTCCGCGGCGGTCAGAAGTTAAACGGCACAGTGAAAGTTGAAGGAGCAAAAAATGCCGTTTTACCAGTTATCGCTGCATCTTTATTAGCAAGTGAAGAAAAAAGCGTAATATGTGATGTACCTACGCTCTCCGATGTATATACAATCAACGAAGTGTTGCGTCATTTAGGAGCAGATGTGCATTTTGAGAATAATGAAGTTACCGTAAACGCTTCTTACGCTTTAGAAACAGAAGCACCTTTTGAATATGTGCGTAAAATGCGCGCGTCAGTGCTTGTTATGGGCCCTCTGTTAGCCCGTACCGGTCATTCAAGAGTAGCGCTTCCGGGCGGCTGCGCAATCGGCTCAAGACCGATTGATCAGCATTTAAAAGGCTTTGAAGCAATGGGTGCAAAAATCAAAGTAGGCAACGGCTTTATTGAAGCAGAAGTGGAAGGCCGTCTGCAGGGCGCAAAAATCTATTTAGATTTCCCAAGTGTGGGTGCGACAGAAAACTTGATTATGGCAGCTGCTTTAGCTGAAGGAACAACAACGCTTGAAAACGTGGCAAAAGAGCCTGAAATCGTTGACTTAGCGAACTATATCAATGCGATGGGCGGAAAAATCCGTGGAGCCGGCACAGGCACCATTAAAATTGAAGGTGTCGAGAAGCTTCACGGCGTAAGACACAACATCATTCCTGACCGTATTGAAGCGGGTACTTTCATGGTGGCTGCGGCTATCACGGAAGGAAATGTATTAGTCAAAGGTGCGGTTCCAGAGCATCTTACGTCTTTAATTGCGAAGATGGAAGAAATGGGAGTCAAAATTACGGATGAAGGAGAAGGCCTTCGTGTCATCGGTCCTGCCCAGCTGAAGCCGATCGACATTAAAACGATGCCTCACCCAGGATTCCCGACTGATATGCAGTCGCAAATGATGGCGCTGCTTCTCCGTGCGAGCGGAACAAGCATGATTACTGAAACTGTGTTTGAAAACCGTTTTATGCATGCTGAAGAATTCCGCCGGATGAATGGCGACATTAAAATTGAAGGACGTTCTGTGATCATTAACGGTCCTGTACAGCTGCAAGGCGCAGAAGTTGCCGCTACGGACCTGCGTGCGGGCGCGGCGCTGATTCTTGCGGGATTAGTGGCTGAAGGTCATACACGCGTCACGGAACTGAAGCACTTGGATCGCGGTTATGTGAATTTCCATCAAAAACTTGCGGCTCTCGGAGCTGACATCGAGCGTGTCGTTGATGAAACGGCCGCTGAACAAGAAAGCAAAGAAGTCGTAACTGACCTAAACGCATAATGGCTGTAAAAACAGTATGTCAATCTGGCATACTGTTTTTTTATGGTTTATCATCATTATTATGCTCTGATTTCCAAAAAAGAATACGTTTTTCGCGTGAAAAATGGAATAAAGATTCTGTCCAAAAGGAAGTCATATTAGCTTGTCCCTGCCCATAAGATGAAGTAGAGTCGAATCCCAAGCAGGAGGCAGCTGATATATGAAACCGATTGTATTTCTACTATCCGGGCTGTGTATACTTATTCTTCTAGTCCCCACCATTCTCGTCCTTCCGTTTCAGGCAGAAAAAGGCGCAGCCGTAAACAGAGAGCCCGGACACAAAACAGCACACACCACACGAGAAACAAAAGGAGCAGAAACATTGAAAGAATCACCTGTATCCATTCCGGTTTATCGGACATCCAATCATTCTGTAGAAAACATTCCGCTTGAAGAGTACGTGGTCGGTGTCGTGGCTTCCGAAATGCCCGCAAACTTTAAACCGGAGGCCTTAAAAGCCCAGGCGCTCGCCGCCCGGACATTCATCGTCAGACTGATGGTCGCTGACTCAGCCGTTCAGGCGCCGAAAGGATCACTGGTGGATGATACGCAAATGTTCCAAGTCTATCAAAGCAAAAGCCAGCTGAAAAAAGAATGGGGTTCTAAGTACGCACACAACCTCAAGAAAATCACAAACGCGGTCGCCGGCACGCAAGGAAAGATTTTAACGTACGACAACAAGCCGATTGAGGCATCTTTCTTCTCTACGAGCAACGGGTATACGGAGAATGCGGAAGCCTATTGGACAAGCGCCATTCCTTATTTAAAAAGCGTGAAAAGTCCGTGGGATAAGCAATCGCCGAAATATCTCGCCACCCAGACCTTCAGTGTGCCGGAGTTTCAGCAAAAGCTCGGCGTACAGCTCTCGGGACAAAACACAGTGGGACAGATTACAGCCAGAACGCCGGGCCATCAAGTGGCGACGGCCGTCATAAACGGCAAAAAGCTGAAGGGAAGAGACATCCGGGAAAAACTCGGACTCCGTTCTGCCGACTTTGAATGGAAACGAAACGGCGGCAGCATCACCATTACGACAAAAGGATTCGGCCACGGCGTCGGCATGAGCCAGTACGGGGCCAATTACATGGCGCAGCAGGGAAAATCAGTGGCGGACATCGTCAAGCATTATTATCAGGGAGTGGACATTTCCGAAGCAGATTCATTTTTAAACAAATATATGGCGAAAAAATAGACGCTTTCATGAGCGTCTGTTTTTTTGAAAACTATTCCATAAACGGTAAAGCAACCAACAGACTCATATAACGAAAGCCTAAAGGCTGACAAATGCCGATTGAAGGCTGAGCGCCGGGTGTAAATCACTGATAAAAATGCCGCTTCTATGTGAATATACGCAAAAATAATGAGGAACGCCGTCCTATTTATTTCCCTTTTCATCTCATTTACGATAAATATTGTTCGGCGTTGAACGTAAATCTATTGAAAAGGGGAAAAAGCAATGAAAAAAACATTTTCACTCATACTCATGCTCGGATTGATGCTGACTGCTGCATCTCCTGCTTTTGCTGCCGAGAATGCAAACGAGAAGACTCTTTCATTTAAAAACAATACCGCCATTTTACTTGATGCGAGCGGCAGTATGGCAAAACGGATTGACGGTGTTTCTAAATACAACATGGCAAAAGAAGAAATTGTCCGTTTTGCGGATCAAATTAAATCTAAATCACAGGTCAGAATGACGGTTTTCGGTTCGGAAGGCAATAATAAAAACTCCGGAAAGGTTCAATCTTGTGAATCCATTCGCGGTGTGTACGGATTCCAAAGGTTTGACAGACAGAGCTTCCTTAACTCTCTTAACGGAATCGGGCCTACGGGCTGGACACCGATTGCAAAAGCATTAGAGGATGCGAAGGCTTCCTTTACCGGTTTGCACAAACTTGGCAGTAAATCCGTTTTCCTGTTGACGGACGGCGAGGAGACATGCGGAGGAGATCCTGTTAAGACAGCGAAAGAACTTCGCAAACAGCATATTAAAGTCAACGTGATCGGCTTTGACTTTAAGGAAGGTTTCAACGGCCAGCTTCACGAGATTGCCAAAGCGGGCGGAGGAAAATATTACGAAGCTCACAGCCAAAAGGATATGAACCGCATCTTTACAATGGCAGCGAGTTCATTAGCGGAATAAGAAAAGGTGCCGTTTATCGGCCCTTTTTTTTATTTTTATTTAACAAAAATTTCAAGAAAAGATGAAGAGAAAACTGTAAAAAGAATCAGATTCCGGACTTATATTACAAAAAGGGCGAAAAAGGCATTAAATCTGTCATCATTTATCCAATCTTTTTAGGATGATGCGCATAATTCTGCTCATTTTTAACGGCGTACCGCCGCTTATACAAAAGGAATCCCGCCCTATATCTTTTTGCATACTCGTCATCTAGCATAGAGAAGAGCCGGGGGCCCATCGGCCAAAAACAAACGGAGAGGAATGAAAGAAATGAAAAAAATGTTCACTGCGGGGATTGTCGGACTTTTGACGCTTTCACTCGGATCACCTGTTTTTGCAGCTGAGAAAAAGCACGAAGAAACAAACGTTGCCGTGCTGTTTGACGCAAGCGGAAGCATGATACAAAAAACAGGGGGAGAGCGTAAAATAGATGTTGCGAAAGAGTCTGTCACTTCTTTTGCGGAAGTTCTTCCTGAAGACACGAATCTGATGCTTCGGGTATTCGGGCATAAGGGCAATAATAAAAACTCAGGCAAAGCCGTATCATGTAATGCGACAGAAACGTTATACGGCCTTCAGCCGTACGCCGTGACTCCATTTGAGCAATCACTCAGCAAGATTAAACCGACCGGCTGGACACCGATTGCGAAAGCGCTTTCTGATACGCGTGAAGAATTTGAGCGGGCCGGCGCCGCGGGGAAAAACGTCGTATATCTGATCACAGACGGTGAAGAAACATGCGGCGGTAATCCTCAGGCCGAAATTCAAAAGCTCCGTAAAGCGAACGTCAACACGATCGTCAATATCATCGGCTTCAACTTCGGCATGAAAGGAAGCGAAAGCCTTGAAAAAGCGGCGGAAGCGGGAGGCGGCACATATGTCTCAGCTGACAGCGCGGACGAGTTCAAACAGGCTTGGGAAGACGCTGCAAAGGATTTAGCAAAAGAATAGGTTAAAAAAGGACGCCCGCGCGGCGTCTTTTTTGTTTAGAAAACGGAACCGCGGGAATGATACGGATAAAAGGAGATGAACGCTGTTGTTAAAAGGAGCAGGCATTATATTAGTGCTGGCGGCAGTCGTTTTTGTTCTGATGGGAATTTTTCTGAAGCTTGCCGCCTTCATATTTGTCAGTATATTGGCCATTATCGCCGCAGTTATTTTATTCACCATTCTGAGCAGACATCATCGCAATGAAACATAGAGTCCTAAGAGGGCTCTTTTTTTAAACCGCAAATTCGACAAAATACAGGGATTGTGGAAGAATAAAAGAGAAGGATACTGCGGAGGGGAAAACAGTGGATGAAAAAACAACAGCGGTAAGAGACATATACCGCTATGAAAAAGGGGTATTAACAAAGACGGCAGATCGGATGGTTTCAGAGTATCCGCTGACCGTCATGGTGAACGGGCAGGAATTTGTTACGCTCGTCTGCACGCCTGACCATTTAGAGGAACTCGTCATCGGATTTCTCGCATCAGAAGGCGTCATTCGTTTTGAAAAAGAGATCAAAAGCTTTACTATAGATGAAAGTCTCGGATTTGCATATGTGGAATTGACGAATCCCGGAGTGCTTGAGCAAAAAGACTATACGAAGAGGGTCATCGGTTCATGCTGCGGGAAAGGCCGCCATTTTTACTTTCAGCAGGATGTGAAAACGGCCAAAACCGCCGTCAGCCGTATCACCATAACTCCTGAGACGTGCCTTCGCCTGATGAAGGAGATGCAAAGCGGGAGCGGCACCTTCCGGGAAACGGGCGGCGTCCATAATGCAGCGCTGTGCGATACGGAAAAGCTGCTCTTCATGAGGACGGACATCGGGCGCCACAACGCGCTGGATAAGCTGTACGGCTGCTGTTTGAAAAACGGAATGCCGGTCCGTGACAAGCTGATCGTCTTCAGCGGCCGGATTTCCTCAGAGGTTTTATTAAAAGCCGCAAAAATCGGCGTGTCGATTGTCATTTCAAAATCGGCCCCGACGGAGCTCGCGCTGCAAATGGCGGAAGAGCTGAACATAACCGCGATAGGTTTTGTCAGAAACGGATCATTTAACGTATACACACATCCTGAACGGGTTGAACAATAGAAAGGGGTCTTGGGCTTATGAATACAGAAACGCGCCGGGTGACAGACAAAAGGGAAAGGCCGCTCAGGGATCTTCGTATCTCTGTGACCGACCGCTGCAACTTCAGATGCACGTACTGTATGCCAGCCGAATTATTCGGACCGGATTATCCATTTTTACAAAAGACGGAATTGCTCTCCTTCGAGGAGCTTGAGCGGCTTGCGAAGCTGTTTGTCGGCCGCTTCGGGGTTGAAAAAATCAGGCTGACGGGCGGAGAGCCGCTCATGAGAAAAGATATGCCTGAATTGATCAAAAAACTTGCGCGCATCCCCGGACTTAAAGATATCGCGATGACGACAAACGGCTCTCTGCTTCCCGTGTATGCGGAAAAACTGAAGCAGGCGGGGCTGCATCGCGTGACAGTCAGCCTCGATTCTTTAGAGGATGAGCGGTTTAAGGCCATTAACGGCCGCGGGGTTTCGGTGAACAAGGTGCTTGAGGGCATTGAGGCGGCAAAATCGGCCGGACTCGGTGTGAAAATCAACATGGTTGTTCAAAAGGGCGTCAATGAAAAAGATATCCTGCCGATGGCCCGCTATTTTAAAGAAAAGGGTCATATTCTCCGGTTTATTGAATTTATGGATGTCGGCAATACGAATCAATGGAATAAAAAAGACGTGATCACGAAGGCCGAGATTATTGATCTGATCAACCAGCACATGCCGACGGAGCCGATAGAAGCAAATTATAAAGGAGAGGTCGCTTCCAGGTTCCGCTATCTTGACGGTTCCGGCGAAATCGGCGTAATTTCCTCCGTATCGGATGCATTCTGCGCCTCCTGCAACAGAGCGCGCCTGTCGGCGAGAGGCGAGCTGTTTACGTGCCTGTTTGCGTCAAGCGGCTATGATGTTCGGAAACTCGTGCGCGGCGGTCTGACCGATGACGAATTGACGGAATCCATCGCTTCTGTCTGGAGAAATCGCACGGATCAGTATTCAATTGACCGCGCGCTTTCTAAAACGGATGGGAAAAAGAAAGTGGAAATGTCTTATATAGGCGGATGAAGAAAAGCTTGCCCGGACCAGGGCAGGCTTTTTTATTCACATTATGAGAGCGGTCTGTTCAAAAAATACCGGTGACAGCCGAAATATATGATAGGAATTTTGATGCAGGACAATCAAGTTATGCAATTCCAAAGCCATACAATATGTTAAAATATAACCAATAGAAATTAGAAAAGGTTGTGAAAGGGGCATGACCGCATACGAGATTCCGTCATCTCAAGTTGGAGTTAAGATCAACAAATGGTACAAGCACATTTTAGCGTTTCAAGCGGCTGATGCCATAAAGCTGAAAGAGGAAATTGATGAGGATATACAACGTATGGAGGAAGACCAGCTGCTGCTGTTATATTATCAGCTGATCAGCTACCGCCATCATATTATGCTTGATTACGTCAAGCCGGAATGCACCGAACAATCACAGATTCAGTACAGCGAGCTGCAAAAGACGATCGAAAGCACGGACAGCATATCGGGACTGTCTGAGTATTATTTCCATTTGTTCAGAGGGATGTATGAATTCGATCACAATAACTATGTTGCGGCTATTTCTTTTTACCGGAAAGCGGAAAAACTCCTTTCATTTGTCGAGGATGATATAGAGAGGGCGGAATTCCATTTCAAGATGTCTGAAGTGTTTTATGTCATGAAGCAGACTCATTTTTCCATGAATCACGGGATTCAGGCGCTGGATACGTATATGAAACACGATTTCTACAGAGTGCGGAGAATTCAATGCCATTTCGTCATCTCAGGAAACTACATCGACTGCAAAAACTACGACAAAGCGCTTGAGCATTTAGACGAAGCCCTCCGCCTTTCTTTGCTTGAAGGACAGCCCCGCCTGATCGGGTCTTCGCTTTACAATCTGGGGAATTGTTATTCTGAAAAGCGCGATCTGGATGAAGCGGCCCGGTACTTTAGAAAAGCGGTTCCCGTTTTTGAAGAGCATCAGCTTGAACAGCTTCCGAAGGCGCTGTTCAGCTTAACGCACACCCTTTTCAGGCTGCATGATGACCAAGCGGCCTTTACCTATTATGAAAGAGGGGTCATGATCGCGAAAGATCGGGGCGACCGATTCAGTTTAGAGAAGTATAAGTTTTTACAAGCGCTTTATTTGGAGTCACTCAATATGGATTTAATCCATGAAGTGTTTGACTATATGAATGAAAAATCGTTGTATGTGTATATTGAAGATTTCGCCTTGGAGGCCGCCGTTTACACAAGCGGACATGGGCAATATAAAGAAGCGGCGTATTTTTATGAAAAAGCGATTCGCATGAGAGAAAACATTCAAAAAGAACAGTGTTTATACGATATATAATTTTCTTAACCATCTGATCAGCAGATGGTTATTTTTTTATGCACATCATAACGTTTGACCATAGAAAAAAACGGAAAAATCGCAAAAGAGAGAAAAAAGTACAAGGGGAAGGAGGGATTTGTTGTTCGGATTCAATGATATGATAAAGTTTTTCGTATCATTTCTCATCATTCTGCCGATGGTGTCTGTCATCCATGTGTCGGGACACAGCTTTATGGCCATGCTGTTCGGAGGCAAGGCATCATTGGATATCGGAATGGGGAAACGTCTTTTAAAAGTAGGGCCGATTCAGGTTCGGCGTATCTACTTCATAGATTCTTTCTGCAAGTTCGGCGAATTGCGGATAGATAACCGTCTGACGAGCGCGCTCGTCTATTCCGGAGGCTGTCTGTTTAATCTCGCTTCTATCTTTTTAATAAATCTGCTGATCATAAAAGATGTCCTTGAGCCAAACTTATTTTTTTACCAATTTGTCTATTTTTCAACTTATTATGTTTTCTTTGCCCTTCTGCCGGTGCAATACGGGGATAATAAGCTGTCAGACGGATTGGCCGTTTACAAAGTGCTCCGCTACGGGGAACGCTGTGAAATCAATAATTGAGAGTTTACATGTTTGTGATCGGGCTGAAAGGGAAGAAAACAAGTACACAGAATAAAAAAGGAGCTGAAGAGATCATGAGTGAAGATAACGGTTTAAAAGACAAAGTAAAAGGCGGCATGAACAAAATGAAAGGGGAAGCAAAGGACAAAGCAGGTGACATGGCAAACAAGTCCGACTTAAAAGCGGAAGGTAAAAAAGACAAAGCGAAAGGCAGCCTGCAAAAGGGTGTCGGCAAAACGAAAGATAAACTCAGTGATGATTAATTTGATAGTGAAACACAGCAAAAGCCCAAAATATTTTGGGCTTTTTGTTATGAGAAATGACAAAAATTCCAGTTCATTTGGTTAATATTCACTAAATTTTTAAATATTCTATAAATTCCCTGGCGATTTCTTTATAATATTCACATAGAATGTAACCTTTCTTCACATTTGATTAAACGTTTGTTGAAGAAAAAAATGAGAAATCGGTAAATTCTGCAAAGGGAATCGGGCCGTTCACCGTCGAATAACTTTTATCACTTAACATTTCATGAGGTGAAGGGGGTGACGGCCGCCTGCATCGTTTCGGTATGACCATGCGGATTGTGTTTGACTATCACTAAGGGGGAATACAGATGAAACTGACACCGGTTGAACAAGAAAAATTGCTTATTTTTACGGCGGGAGAGCTCGCTAAGCAGCGGAAGGCGCGCGGCGTTCTGCTGAATTATCCCGAAGCCGCCGCATATTTGACCTGTTATCTGATGGAAGGCGCGAGAGACGGAAAAAGCGTTGCTGAGCTGATGGAATCCGGCCGCAATGTATTGACGGAAAAAGACGTTATGGAAGGCGTTCCGGAAATGCTGGACAGCATTCAGGTGGAAGCGACGTTCCCGGACGGGGTTAAGCTTGTCACCGTTCATCATCCGATCAAAGCGGAGGTGAAGTCATGAAGCCGGGAGCGATTCAAGTCGCAAAGGGGACCATCACCATTAACGAAGGCCGGAAGACGCTGGAGGTGTCAGTCACCAATAACGGAACGCGGTCAGTGCAGGTAGGATCGCATTTTCATTTTGCCGAAGCCAACGGCGCCCTTTCCTTCAATCGGGACAAAGCAATCGGCATGCGCCTTGATATCCCGTCAGGCACATCTGTCCGTTTTGAACCGGGAGAAGAGAAAACCGTCAAGCTCGTGGAAATCGGAGGGCGAAAAACGGTCAGAGGTCTCAACGGCATGGCCGATACGTATATGGATGAGCGGGGAAAAGAGAAGACTCTGTCAAATCTTAAAAAAGCCGGATGGATGGAGGAGGCGATCCGATGAAAATGTCACGTGAGCAATACGCTGAACTGTTCGGACCGACAACGGGAGACAAAGTCAGACTCGGAGATACGGATTTATGGATTGAAGTCGAAAAAGATTTCACGAATTACGGTGAAGAAATGATTTTCGGCGGAGGGAAAACAATCCGGGACGGCATGGGGCAGAACGGGCGTATCACCGGGAAAGACGGAGCGCTTGATCTGGTTATTACAAACGCCGTCATCCTGGATTATACCGGGATCGTCAAGGCGGATATCGGGGTGAAGGACGGCCGGATTGTCGGCGTCGGGAAAAGCGGCAACCCGGATATTATGGATGGGGTGGACCCGCACATGATTATCGGTGCCGGAACAGAAGTCATTTCCGGCGAAGGGAAAATCGTAACGGCCGGCGGGGTGGATACGCATATCCACTTTATCTGCCCGCAGCAGATGGAAGTCGCGCTTTCTTCAGGCGTGACCACGCTTCTCGGCGGCGGAACGGGTCCTGCGACGGGAAGTAAAGCGACGACTTGTACATCCGGTGCATGGTACATGTCGAGAATGCTGGAAGCGGCCGAGGAGTTTCCGATCAACGTCGGTTTCTTAGGAAAAGGGAATGCATCCGATAAAGCGCCGCTGATCGAGCAGATGGAAGCAGGCGCGATCGGCCTGAAGCTGCATGAAGATTGGGGATCAACGCCAAGCGCCATTAAAGCTTGCATGGAAGCGGCGGATGAGGCGGACATTCAGGTGGCGATCCACACAGATACGATAAATGAAGCGGGCTTTTTAGAAAATACGCTTGATGCGATCGGCGATCGGGTTATCCATACATATCACATAGAGGGAGCCGGCGGAGGCCACGCACCGGATATTATGAAACTCGCATCTTACGCCAATATCCTGCCGTCCTCTACGACGCCGACGATTCCGTATACCGTCAACACGATGGATGAGCATCTTGATATGATGATGGTCTGCCATCATTTAGATTCAAAAGTGCCTGAAGACGTGGCATTCAGTCATTCACGCATCAGAGCGGCCACCATTGCGGCGGAGGATATTCTGCACGATATCGGCGCGATCAGCATGACGTCATCTGACTCGCAGGCGATGGGCAGGGTGGGAGAAGTGATTATCCGGACATGGCAGGTTGCCGATAAAATGAAAAAGCAGCGCGGCGCTCTATCAGGAGAAAACGGCAATGACAATGTGCGCGCCAAACGCTATATCGCCAAATACACGATCAACCCGGCCGTCACTCACGGCCTGAGCCATGAAGTCGGTTCCGTTGAAAAAGGGAAGCTCGCCGACCTCGTACTATGGGACCCGGTTTTCTTCGGCGTCAAACCTGAACTTGTGCTCAAAGGCGGCATGATCGCCCGCGCCCAAATGGGAGATCCGAATGCTTCCATTCCGACGCCTGAGCCCGTGTTTATGCGGCAGATGTACGCATCATACGGTAAAGCAAACCGAAATACCTCTATTACATTTATGTCCCAGGCCGGTATCGCAAACGGTGTGCCGGAAAAGCTCGGCCTTGAAAAAATGATTTCTCCCGTACGGAATATCCGTAAGCTGAGTAAGCTCGACATGAAGCTGAATGACGCGATGCCGAATATACAAGTCGATCCGAAAACCTATCAGGTGTTCGCCGACGGAGAAGAGCTGGCATGCCAGCCCGTCAGCTATGTTCCGCTCGGACAGCGTTATTTTTTATTTTAATCCCTCTCCGGCCGGTTTCCCGCCGGCCTGTTTACACCTCTATTGCCAACTTGATTTCATCCTGCCGCCCGTTTTAGTGTATATTAGTAGTTGACAAACAAATGAAATGTAACCATTGTGGTTACAACGGTGGTGAAAAACATGATTAACAGCCGTCTTGCTGTGGCCATTCACATTCTATCGCTGATCTCAACGGATGAACGGGCGTCATCGGACATGATTGCGGGCAGCGTAAACACCAATCCCGTCGTGGTGCGGAGAACGATCAGCCAGCTGAAAAAAGCGGGTATTCTGACATCCCGGGCGGGTGTTCCGGGAGCCAGCCTGAAAAAAGATCCGTCGGAGATCACCCTCTTAGAGGTTTACAGGGCTGTGCAGAATAAGGAAGAGCTTTTTGCGGTTCACGACAATCCGAACCCCGACTGTCCGGTCGGCAAAAATATGCAGCGCGCGCTCGATGAGACGTTCGGAAGCGTACAGCGGGCAATGGAGAATGAACTTGCGAGCAAGTCCCTTTATGATGTAATGAATCATCTCTTTTGTTAAAAAGAGATGGTTCATCCCGCTATTGGTGTAACAAAAATGGTTACAAGAGGTAATGAGGAAATCACGGTATTGGCTCCATATTCAGACAAGCCTGGATGCGGGATTGCGATCTGTTTAATGAAAAAATCCTCCGAAACTAAAGGAGGCGGTTACCGGGATATTTTTATTTTGCTTAAGGCTTATGTGAAGGTGTCAGCTGTGAGCAAGTTAAACAAAAAATGATATCCTGCCTCCAGCAATGCTAAAACCGTTCGCCTCTTAATAATCATTATAAAATGTCTCAAGGAACGATCAGCAGCCCGTTAGCTGCCCCTAATTAAAGATGAGCTGTTACCACACTGTTACATTAGAACTTCCGCTGCTTTTATATCCTTCTGTCGCTAAGACTTGGTAAGCCCAATTACTGCCCAGATTCATTCCATGACTCTTCCATGCGTTAACATGATTGCTGAAAGTGATTGCAGCGTTGCTTCCGGTCGGCCTCTTCGACTGGCGAACACTCCAGTACTGCGTAAAAGTAGTGTTATCGCCATCAATGGAAGGTGCGTTATAACGTGTCGTTGTATATATGTCATATGTACCTCCATCACTCTTTACAGTACCTTTATACGTTCCGGTAGGTCTGTAAGTACCCCATGAATCCACTACATAATATTCGATGAGAGGTGCTCTCGTCCAGCCATATAAAGTCAAATATCCATTGCCATTCGGCGCCCAGACTCCGGCATTATAGTTTATTGTTCTAAATGGCGAGCCTGTAGTCCAGCCTTTACCAACAACGAAATTTCCGGTATTAGACCAATTAACACTGTAATTCCCGCCAGATCCATTGACTGCGTTGACTGTTCCGCCCCCATCAGTCCAATTTTGCCAGTAATCTGTGCCGGCTGCAGAGGCGGTTGCCGAAAACATGCTGATACTCATGAAAGCTGCCGTTAATCCAACTAAGAATTTCTTTTTAAACTTAAACATATGTTACCTCCTATACTATTTTTTCTGACTTTGACATGAGGCAGCACTCGTAAATATTTAACGAACGCCAACGCTTTTGATCGTTCCTTTCAATATAATAGCATGAATACATGAGTGAATATTAAGAACAATTGTAATTTAATTACAAAGACCCAAAAAATGTATTATAAGCGGTCTTGTTCCGCCATGGCTTTTATCCTTATTTTGCAGAATCACAATTCTTGCTTCTAAACCTGATCAGGAACAGTCGAACAATTGAGTGATTTCAGTTGAAACTCTGAGGAAAAGTTTTATTTGAAAAAACTTTTTTGAGCTGAAGCCGGAATGTCCGAAAAAATATCTGCAGACAGCGTTATTGGAAAATCCAAAGCAGAAAAACTTTACCGTTACCGAAGAAGCGGAATAAGAAAAAATCCCGGGCGGATGCGCCGGGATTTTCTTTTTAATATGTATTGGCATCAATATTATTAAACGCGTCGTCCACGATGCCGAGCGTCATGAGGATAACGAAAAGAACGATGCCGAGAACGGACAAGCCGACCGTCACAATCAGGTAGATCCCCTGCATTTTCACGAACTTTGCATAATTCTCCAGCATATGTTCCTCTGTCAGTTCATTGAACTGCTCCGCCATCTGTCCCGCTTCATTTGCCGAGCGCATCAGAAAAATGCCGGCAATGATCTGCAAAACGCCGGGAATGGCTCCGATTAAAAAGAAAAACGCGCCTGACAGCGCCGCAAACGCACCCACGATAATAAATAAAATACCTGTCGCTTTTCCCCATTTCGAAATAGAAATAAGCGAACGATTCACTGATTCAGGTTTCAAACTATGGCACTCCTTTACAAAAAAATACTCACTTTTCATTTATACACTATTCGGTCATTCTTTTGAATATAAAATGTGTTTTTACGTGCCGTGTCCGTTTTTGTATCAGAAAATTCCCGAGAAACACCCCGGGAATTACAAAATCGGCGAAAGAAGTCTTGAAATCGATTCTTTAATGCGGATCCGCAGCGAACGCTCCTGATATTCTTCATACGTATATTTTCTGGAGACGAGCAGATCTTCTTTAAATGAGGAAATGAGTTTTTTCGCGATGGTGACGTCATAAATAAAGGCGTTGACTTCAAAATTAAGTCTGAAGCTTCTGACGTCGATATTCGCCGTACCGACGGAAGCCGTCTCATCATCGACGACAATCGTTTTTGCATGAATAAAGCCGTTATCGTAAATGTAGACTGAGGCTCCGGCTTTTAAAAGATCGCCGATGTAAGATAAAGTCGCCCAGTAAACGAAAGCGTGATCCGGCTTGTTCGGAATCATGATTTTGACGTCGATGCCTGACAGACAGGCGATCCTGAGGGCATCTAAAAGACTTGAGTCAGGAATAAAGTAAGGCGTCTGAATCAGGATCGACCGTTTGGCCGTTGAGATCATCTTGATATAGCCGTTTTTAATTTGTTCCCATTCTGAGTCCGGTCCGCTCGTGACAATCTGCATCCCGACATTGCCCTTCGGCTCGCATTCCGGAAAATGATTCGGAACGTATGTGAGCGTATGATGATGGGAGGCTTGGTTCCAATCGAGGATAAACCGTGTCTGAATGGCGTGTACCGCCGTGCCTTGAAGCCTGAGGTGCGTATCGCGCCAGTAGCCGAATTTCGGATTCAGGCCGAGATACTCATCTCCGACGTTAAAGCCGCCGACATAGCCGGTTTCGCCGTCAATGATGACGAGCTTGCGGTGATTCCGATAATTGAGCCGCAAATTAATCGGACGAAGCCTGGAAGGAAAAAAGACTTCCACATGGCCGCCGGCGTCCCGCAGCGGTTTGAAGAATTTTTTTCTGAGTGATCTTGAACCGAGTTCATCATATAACACTCTGACTTTTACGCCTTCGCGTGCTTTTTTCACTAAGGCATCGCGCAATTTTTTTCCCAGTTCATCACCTTTATAAATATAGTATTGAAGGTGAATGTGATCTTTTGCGTTGGAAATGTCCTTCATTAAGCGTTTGAACTTATCGCGCCCGTCCGTCAAAATCTCCACCGAATTATCCTCTGTAAAGACTGCGTGGTTGTTCATGACAAGCATATAGATGAGGTCTTTATTATCCACAGTCGCTCTGTTGTTAAATTGGAATTGCCTCGACTTCAGATCTTTCAGCTGAGACTTCAGCAGCTTTTCAATCCCGATTTTTTTACGGTCCTCCCATTGAAACAGATGCTTGCGTCTCAGGTTATGGCCGAATAACAGGTATAAAATAAACCCTAAAATGGGAATAAAAAAAAGAACCAAAAGCCAAGCCCATGAAGCGCTGGCATCGCGTCTTTCTTTGAAAATCATGATGACGGCCAAAAGTATATTTAAAACGAAAAAAAATCCGAATAAAATAAATGAAATGCTCACTTTGCAACCCCGCTATATCATATTTATCAAGACTGTGCCCATTAGTATTCCGACAAGTGCAGCAATCTGATTCCCATTTCAAATTATAACATTGACATTTTGAAAGAATAAAGAGCCGGAATCAAAGATGAATGCAGTTTTCTTTCAAAGAAAGTTCCGGGTGCGGTAAAATATGCATATATGAAAAAGAAGACAAAAATGACAGCAAAGGGGAGAGGGCATGAAGCTGGAGCATGCGGAACAATTGCCGGGATTCATAAAAAAAGAAATTCAGAAAATACAAATCGCCATTGCGCCGCTGATGAAAAAAAGCATCATTTACCGTTTTCTTGCTTTCCCGCTCGCCGCTTTTAGTCTGTTTCATCTGGCATCGCTTTTGATTCAGGCCCCTTCCGGGAGAGGAGCTCTCGTGTCGGCCGGCATTTTTGCCCTCCTGGCGGCCTTGGGTCTTGCATTGTTTAAGGAAGCCGGCTATCAGCGGAAACAGGTGCAAAAAACGATCCGCCTTTATATGCTGAACAGAATCAGAAAAAGCGATATTCTGTCCGAAGAACGGAAAAGCGCCTATACCCGGCTGATTGCCGAGGAGCCGTCTGCGATGAAGAGCTTTATTGAATTTTTAACGGAAGAAGACCGGAAAAAAGAAATGCTTTATTAAAAAAGAGCTGACGCGCGATCAGCTCTTTTTGTCATTCAAACACCGGGTCGTTCTCATAGTAATATGAATCAGGCGTGTCATACGTATCAGTGCTGTGATAAGCGATAATTCCGATGACAGCGAAGATGACGACTAAAATAAAAGCGAGAATGCCCAATACCACACTGGAAGCCGCGTAAAAAAACTGCATTTTGATAAATGACGCGTAATGTGCAAGCATATTTTCTTCCGCGTTTTCTTCTAGTCCTTCCTGAAGGGCGGCCGCCGCTTTTGCCGAGCGCATCAGCATGACGCCGGAAATGATGAGCAGAACCCCCGGAATGGCTCCGAGCAGCGTCACAATGGCTGACAGAGCGGAAAGAGAGCCCGTGATGATCAGAAACACGGCAGTGATCTTTCCCCATTTGGCGATGTCGGCAAGGGAACGGGCTTTTTTATTGAGCGGCTGGTTTTCGTCTTTGTCTTTATCTATGGTGATCATGACAGTTCTCTCCCTAAAATGTTCAAGTCATATCGTTTTCCGTCCATTTCGGCGATACCCGGGAATACGCCCCATTCGGTAAAACCGAATTTTTCAAACAGCTTAATGCTCGGCACATTATGTCCGAAGATAAAAGCCATCAGGCTGCGGATGCCGATTGCCGGAGCGAGTGCCAGGGCTTCTTTCAGCAGAAAGCTTCCTGCTCCTTTGCCGCGGCAATCCTGATGCAGATAGATGCTGATCTCCGCCGTTTTGTCATAGGCCGGACGGCCGTAAAACGTTTCAAAGCTGATCCAGGCCGCCACTTTGCCGGTTTCATCTTCCGCGACCATCAGCGGGCGCCGGTCCGTGTGCCGCAGAAACCAATCCATCCGGTCTGCGGGCGTTACTTCTTCCGTATCAGCCGTTACCATTCGTGAGGCAATCGTCGAGTTGTAAATGGCCACCACCGCATCTAAATCCTCCAATACGGCTTTGCGCAGGGTCAAATTCATATTCCGGGATCTCCCTTCACATTTCATTACATAAATAAGTGCAATCTGCACATACTATTTCCAAAAAAGTTTTTTATGGATGTGTATATATTTTCAGAAAAGTGTTCAGAATGTTGCTGAGGTGATGAACAAATGAGAGAGGAAGAAAAGAAAACTTCTCAAGTCAAAAAACTTCAGCGGTTTTTTCGCAAACGCTGGATATTCCCTGCAATCTACTTAGTCAGTGCGGCCGTCATTTTAACAGCTGTCCTTTGGTATCAATCCGTTTCGAATGATGTGAAGGACAATCTGACGAACAACGGCGGAAACTCCGCGTATGACAGCGGCAAAGACGATGCCGTCGAAGTAGGCAAGTCAATGGAAAACGTCGCAATGCCGGCTGCTCATTCTGAAAATGTTTCTGTTGTGAAAAAGTTTTATGAAACTGATGCCGCAAAAAAAGAGAAAGAAGCAGCACTTGTTAACTATAATAACACGTACAGCCTCAGTAAAGGAATTGACTTAGCTGAGAAAGACGGAAAATCATTTGATGTTTCTGCTTCTCTGAGCGGTACGGTTGTTAAAGCTGCTAAAGACCCGGTACTGGGATATGTGGTTGAAATTGAACACTCAGACGGCCTGTCTACTGTCTATCAGTCTTTATCTGAAGTCAGCGTGGATCAGGGCGACAAAGTAAAGCAGAACCAGGTCATCGGTAAATCCGGAAAAAACCTTTACAGTGAAGAAAGCGGAAATCACGTGCACTTTGAAATCCGCAAGGACGGCGTAGCGATGAACCCGCTCAATTTTATGGACAAGCCGGTAACATCTATTGAAAAAGCGGCGGCTGAAGAGAAAAACGCTGTGACAGAAGAAACGGAAGGGGCAATTCAGCAATCTTCCGAGAAAAAAGATGTGACGCCTAAAAAAGAAACCGAAGAAAAACCAGGTGACAAAGAGGACGGCACAAAAGACAAGACAGATGGTAAAGATGACGGCTCAATGAAAGATTCGGGCAAGTAATCTTGATCCCAAAGCGCCTATCAGCTCTGATAGGCGCTTTTCATATTGCCGCATGTGCCTTTATACTAGTAGAAAACGAAGGAGATGCTGAATGAATAAATGTCTGGCGGCCGGGTGGCTCGTCTTTGTTTTCGTTTCTGCTTTGACTGAAAGCTTTCACGATATGGTTGTGTCGCAGACGGTGTCCTTCCGTTTCACGCTGCATCCGGATGTGTCCGGTTTCTTTGTGTTCGATATGGCGGAGCTCGCCATACCGGAAGCGGCGATTCAAAAGCTCGGGCACGCGTTTTCATTTTTTGTGCTCGCCTATTTGTTTTTCAGAGAGCGCAGGCGCATGAAGAGGGCGGTGCTGTATGCATTGGCCGCCGCTTTCCTGACAGAAATCGTCCAGCTCTTTTTCGGCAGAAACGGATGCCTCCGCGATGTGCTGATTGACAGTCTCGGCATTGCCGCATTCTGTGTTTTACAAAGGAAAAAGCATACAGCCAAACATACAAAAACCGGCAGTCTGTGACAGACGCCGGCTTTTTTTTATATATTATGGTTTGTCGATTTGCTTTTATGAACGATACTTTCATAGATTCGCACGATCAGATCGACAATCGGACGAAGCACATTTGAAAATCTGAACAGCAGGAATCCGACAATGAGGGAAACGATAATGCTTCCGAGCACATCGATCGGATAATGGTGGCCGACCCAAATTCTTGAGAAGCCGGTCAAAAGGCCGAAAATCACAAGCGGCCAGCCGAGTTTTTTGTTGCGGAACAGAATCGCAATTGAAATCGCCAAAGCGCCTGTCGTATGGTCACTCGGAAATGAAGCATCCGCGGCATGAGGGATCAGCGTATGAACCGTATGCTCGACAAAGGGGCGCGGCTCGATATAGACCTTCGTGATGAGGTAGTTGACGATAAGCGCCGCAACACCCGTGAAGCCCGCGTACAGGGCGTTTTGTCTGCCTTTTGTGCTTCCGAACAGCCACATGGCAAGCAGGAAAAGGGCGTAGGCGTAAATGGCGTATTCCGTAATAAATACCATGATAGAGTCGAGAATGGCGCTATGGTGCGACAAACCATTGATCGCTTTAAATAGTTCGTAATTCACAAATATCACCTTTTATCTTTATTTTATATGAACAGTGTAATGCTTTTTTCTATGAGACACAATTGGTATTAAAAATAATCATAAAAAAGTAAACAGAATGAAACGTGACTGTATTACTGTGCGTCAAGTATGCGGGAAAAGAATAGCCGAAGGAGTTTTGTCCGTTGCTGAAACGTTTGAAAAATGCCGATCTGCCGCTTGTGTTTGTCATCATGCTGCTTTGCGGATTCGGTTTGTTAATGGTGTACAGCGCCAGTGATGTGATGGGGTCTCAGCGATACGGAGATCCATCCTATTTCTTCCATAAACAAAGAACCTCTTTGCTGATCGGAATATGCTTATTTTTATTTGCAGCCTGTCTGCCGTATAAGCGGTATGCCCGGCTTGTACCGCTGTTTGTGGTCGGATCGCTGGTGTTGCTGCTGCTCGTATTGATACCGGGAATCGGGCTGGAGCGGAATTTTTCCCGCAGATGGCTGGGAGCGGGGCCGCTTGTCATACAGCCGTCTGAATTGGCGAAGATTGCGATGATTTTGTATTTCGCTGCGATTTACACGAAAAAGCAGCCGTACATTCATCAATTTGTGAAGGGGGTTCTGCCGCCTTTAGTCATTTTGGGAACCGCTTTTCTGCTGACATTGGCGGAGCCTGATTTAGGAACGGCTTCCTTAATTCTGGCGGCGTGCGGGTCAATTTTATTATGTGCCGGCTTGAAAAAGCGCCATTTGCTCGTGCTCGGCGCGACGGCGGTGTCGGGAGTCGTTTATCTCGCATTTTCCGCTTCCTATCGTGTGAAGCGGCTTGTTTCTTTTACCAATCCGTTTGGTGATGCGAACGGGGACGGCTATCAGCTGATTCAATCTTATTTCGCCATTTCCGGAGGCGGATTTTTCGGAAGAGGACTTGGGAACAGTGTTGAAAAAATGAATTACCTGCCTGAGGCGCATACTGACTTCATTATGGCTGTGATCAGCGAAGAACTGGGGATATTCGGTGTTCTGATCGTGTTGGGATTATATTTCGCGTTAATGCTTCTCGGCGTAAAAACAGCCATGCGTGCTGATGACCCATTCGGGAAGCTTCTCGCCATCGGAATTACGTTCCAATTGATGTTTCAGGTTGTATTGAATTTGGGAGCGATGAGCGGACTTCTCCCGGTTACAGGTGTGCCGCTTCCGTTTATCAGCTACGGCGGTTCTTCATTGATTATGACGCTGTTTTTGTGCGGCATACTGGTCAATATCAGTACATATTCAAAAAAACAAACCGTACGGCATAAGCGGCCTGTCCCGCATGAAAAAAAGGCTTCTTCTTTTTAATGAAGCCCGAAAAAAAACGCCCGGGACATGCTGTCTCCGGGCGTTCTGTATGTTTATAAAGCTCCTGGTCCTTCTTCTCCGGTGCGGATATTAATCGTGTTTCCGATTTCATAGACAAATATTTTGCCGTCGCCGGGCTCTCCCGTTTTCAGCACTTTTTTCGCCGTTTCCACCACTTGATCAACGGGGACCTTGCTGACAACAATTTCCACTTTCAGCCGTTCATACACATTGCTTTCAATTTTGACTCCGCGGTACAGTTCGGTGTGGGCTTTTTGAAGGCCGCAGCCGTGTACGTTGGAGAAAGTCAGCGATGTGACTCCGATTTTACCGAGTTCCTGCTTCAATGTTTCAAACTTAGCCGGACGCGTAACGATTTCTACCTTGAACATTTGACCGCTCATCTAAGTCACTCCTCACTTTATAAGTCCTGATATGCCTTTTCCCCATGCATCGTTAAATCAAGCCCGAGTGATTCTTCTTCTTCACTGGCGCGGAGGGGGATGAACAGACCTACAATTTTAATGATAACGAAAGTGACAATAAATACAAATACATAGGTTGCCGCAATGGCCGCAATCTGTTTCCAAAGCAGTCCCGGATCGCCGTAAAACAGCCCGTTTGCCCCGCCGTCATTGACGGAAGTGGTGGCGAATAAACCGGTCGCGATGCCGCCCCATGTCCCGCCGATTCCGTGCAGGCCGAAAGCGTCAAGCGCATCATCGTATCCGAAAGTCTTTTTGAGCCAATACACGCCCCAAAAGCAGACAAGCCCGCCGATAAAACCGATCACGATAGAAGAAAACGGCGTAACGAACCCGGCAGCCGGCGTAATGGCGACAAGTCCGGCGATAGCGCCTGATACAGCGCCCAGCATAGTCGGTTTCTTGTTCAGCATCCATTCGATTAGAATCCAGCCGATAATTCCGGCCGCAGCTGCGGTGTTTGTATTAATGAAAGCAAACATCGCGATACTGTCAAGCGTCAGAGCGCTGCCGACATTGAAGCCGAACCATCCGAACCAAATGAGCGCCCCGCCCAAGAACGTGTAAATTAAGTTGTGAGGAGAAGCCGCCGTGCCGTCCTTGCGTTTCCCGAGGACAATCGCCAGAACGAGTCCGGCGACTCCGGAAGAAATGTGAACGACATTTCCGCCTGCGAAATCAAGGGCGCCCATTTGGCCGATCCAGCCGCCGCCCCATACCCAGTGCGCAACGGGTGTATATACGAGGGAAACCCACAAAAAGGAAAATAAAAGAAAAGCACTGAATCTCATGCGTTCAGCGAATGCTCCGGAAATAATCGCCGTCGTCAGGACTGCAAATGTCATTTGGAACATCATGAACAATGAATGCGGGATCGTATCACTGTAGCTTCCGGGGTCAAAGCCGATTCCCTTCAGCCCCGCCCATTCAATGCCGCCAAGCCATGTATTGCCGGGAGCAAAAGCAAGTGAATATCCATACAAAACCCAAACGACGGATACAATGGCAATGGAAGAAAAACTGTGCATCGCCGTGCTGAGCACATTTTTGCTTTTTACCATTCCGCCGTAAAATAAAGCCAGCCCGGGGGTCATCAGCCACACGAGTAAAGCGCAAAAGAACATAAATACTGTATCGCCCATCTGCATGTTGTATTCCTCCGTCTCATTCAGAATGTAATTGTGATTAATTCATTATTATAGAGAAAAAAGAATGATAAAACATTTTCGTGTAAGGTTATCTGACATGGTTTTTTGCGTTCATCATGTCGCTTTTCAAATGAACGTCATGTGACTTTATATCCATAAAAAGAGCATCGGAGCACGGAAGAAGAAATCCTGTCCGGGAAAGAGTAAAATAATCGGGGTGAGAAACACTAACTGCATCAGGAGGAATTGAATATGACAACATTATTGAATCTGCAATTTGAAAAAACGGCTTTGGTCCTTATTGATTTACAAAAAGGCATTGTGCCGATGGATAAAAGCGGGGCCGTTGTGCCAAACGCGAAAAAATTAATTGATGTGTTTCGGGAAAAAGGCGGTTTTATCAGCTTTGTGAACGTTGATTTTCATGACGGGGCTGATGCGCTGAAGCCGCTGACGGATGAAGGGGCGGCGGGCCATTCGGCTCCGGCGGCGGATTGGGCTGAATTTGTGCCTGAAATCGGAGTGAAAGAAGATGATTATACGGTGACAAAACGGCAGTGGGGCGCGTTTTTCGGCACGGATCTGGATATTCAGCTCAGAAGACGGGGAATCGACACGATTGTATTATGCGGGATTGCGACAAACATCGGTGTGGAAAGCACGGCGCGGGAAGCTTTTCAGCTCGGGTATCAGCAAGTTTTCGTGACTGACGCGATGGCGACGTTCAGCGATGAACAGCACGAAGCGACACTCAAGTTTATCTTCCCGAGAATCGGCAGAAGCCGGACGACGGAAGAATTTATTGCACAGACAAAATGACAATCTCCAAAAAAAGCCGCGTTCTGTTTTTGACGGCCGTGGCTTCGGGGACGATGCTGAACCCATTGAACTCGTCGATGATTTCTCTTGCGCTTCACAGTATTCAGCATGAATTTCACCTGTCGTTTACAACGGTGTCCTGGCTGATATCGTCCTTTTATCTGGCCAGTGCGGTAGCGCAGCCTGTTACCGGAAAACTCGGTGATATGCTCGGCAGGAAGAAGCTGTTTTTGATCGGGCTTCTGCTTGTTGCCGTCTCGGCCGTCGGCGCGCCGTTTGCGCCGACTTTCATGACGTTGTTAATTATGAGATTGTTTCAATCGATCGGAAGCAGCGCGATATATCCGTCCGGCGTCGGATTGATCCGTTCGAATATACAGGAGAAGCAGGCGTCGGCGCTTGCCGTCCTGTCGATCTTTGCATCAGCTATGACGGCGCTCGGTCCGACACTCGGCGGTTTTCTGATCGTTTGGGGAGGGTGGCCGGCAATCTTTTTCGTCAATCTGCCGTTTATCATTCTCAGCTTTTTTCTCGGAATGTATATGTTTCCGAAAGATGAAAAACGCGAGATCGGCGGCTTGAAAGGCGTGCTTCGCCAGCTTGATACGATCGGGATACTTCTGTTTGCCGGGGCGATTATCCTTCTCCTGTCGTTTTTATTGTCCTTCAGTACGAAGCCTCACTATACAGAAGGCGTATTCGGGCTTTTGTTTGTCGGGCTGTTTATCTGGCGCGAGCTGAAAACAGAGAAGCCGTTTATTGATGTCAGGCTGTTTAAAACGCATCGGAAACTATCGTCGGTGTATATTCAATTTATTTTGCTGAATATATTCTTTTACTGCATCTTTTTCGGGCTTCCGAGCTATTTTCAGGATGAAATGCATTTGTCCGTTCAGACAAGCGGATTGATTATGCTGTTTATGTCGGGCATGAGTATTCTGGTGTCGCCTCTGACCGGAAAATGGATAGATAAGAAAGGGCTTCTTCAGCCGATTGTTGCCGGAACCTGCCTGACCGCGATCGGTGCGGTGCTGTTAACGTTTTTCTTTCTTCAGGCGCCTATGATAGGAAAAGGGCTGATCCTGTCCGTGCTGGGTGTCGGCTACGGCTTCGGAAATGTCACGTTTCAGGCGGCCATGCTGAAAACGAGCCCCGCCGACATGGTCGGAACAACGTCCGGCCTGTTTCAGACCTGCCGGTATCTCGGTTCGATTTTGTCTTCTGTCATTTTGGGCATTCTTTTCGGAAAAGAAATTACCGCCGGCCATTTTCATATGCTCGGCACG
The DNA here is from genome assembly GCF_011800725.1 of Bacillus sp. EKM208B. Taxonomy (NCBI): domain Bacteria; kingdom Bacillati; phylum Bacillota; class Bacilli; order Caryophanales; family Bacillaceae; genus Bacillus; species Bacillus sp. EKM208B. The sequence goes on from NZ_JAANHO010000001.1 coordinate 452,847, forward strand.
ATTCTTATCGTTGTCGGCGCCGTAAGCCTTTTGATGGTATTCCGGTTTTCGGTTCTCCTCAAAAAAGCCTCTTAACAGGCAGGCGCAACAAAAAGAGACGGGCTCTCCCCGTCTCTTTTTTTGTGTAATGTGCTCAAAAATCAAAACGATTATTGTCGACAGCGACCAATGTTATTTACGGAATTTTCAGTTATATTTTTTCACATGTGATGTAAGGAAAACGTACATGCGGGAGGGAGAAAATGACAAAAACAACGAGTGATCGGCTGAGCAACAAAGATTTACTGCCTTTAGAAGACGGCGAACGGACATGGAAAGCGGTGAATTTTGCATCCATCTGGATGGGCTGTATTCATAATATCCCGACCTATGCGACTGTGGGCGGGCTCATTGCGATCGGTCTTTCTCCGTGGCAGGTGCTCGCCATTATCGTGACGGCGTCACTCATTTTGTTCGCCGCTTTGGCCTTGAACGGCCATGCCGGAACGAAATACGGACTGCCTTTTCCGGTCATTATCAGGGCTTCTTACGGAATATACGGCGCTAACATTCCGGCGCTTCTCAGGGCGTTTACAGCCATTATGTGGCTCGGAATTCAAACATTTGCCGGAAGCACGGCTTTGCACATTCTGCTTTTGAATATATGGCCGGGCTGGGGGAGTCTCGGCGGAGATTGGAATATATTCGGGCTTCATCTGCCGGGTTTTCTGTCGTTCATTTTCTTTTGGGGCATTCATCTGCTTGTGCTGCGGCACGGCATGGAATCAATCAAAAAATTTGAAGTGTGGGCGGGTCCGCTTGTTTATCTCGTCTTCGGCGGCATGGTCTGGTGGGCGATAGATATTGCCGGCGGGCTCGGACCGATTTACTCACAGCCGGGAAAGTTCCATACATTTTCTGAAACGTTTTGGCCGTTTGCCGCCGGAGTGACGGGTATTATCGGAATATGGGCGACGCTGATTCTGAATATCCCTGACTTCACCCGGTTCGCCGCGTCGCAAAAAGAACAGATTCGCGGCCAGTTTTACGGCCTGCCGGGAACGTTTGCGCTGTTTGCGTTTGCGAGCATTACAGTGACATCCGGATCACAGGTAGCATTCGGAGAACCGATTTGGGATGTGGTGGAGATTTTGGCCCGGTTTGATAATCCTTTCGTTATCGCTCTTTCGGTCATCACACTTTGCATCGCCGCCGTCTCGGTTAATGTGGCGGCAAACATCGTGTCACCGGCCTATGACTTGGCGAATGTCCTGCCGAAGTATATTACATTCAGGAGGGGAGGGTATTTGACCGCCGTTTTGGCTCTGTTCACAATACCGTGGAAGCTGATGGAGAGCGCCACGAATGTTTATGCGTTTCTCGGACTCATCGGCGGGATGCTCGGACCGGTGGCCGGGGTGATGATGGCTGATTATTTTATCATCAGAAAAAGGCAGCTCTCAGTTGAAGACCTTTATTCGGAAACCGGACAATACACTTATTACAAAGGCTATAATTACCGGGCCTTTGCCGCGACTTTTCTCGGCGCGTTTATTTCTTTAATCGGGATGTACGTCCCGGCGTTCGCCGGCATCTATGATATTTCCTGGTTTGCGGGTGTCATTTTGTCGTGTCTCGGTTATACGGCGCTTATGTATATTCATCCTCCTTATGCAAAAGCGGAGGGACGAATCGTGCGGGAAAGAGCGGCCGAATAAAAAAAGCCGGGGGCTGCCCCCGGCTTTTTGTCATATCAGTCTGCGATTGAAACGTTTCCGTCCGCTTCAAGCGGCGTTCTTTTTTTCTGGCTCCAGCCATACAGGAGCAAAGCAATCAGCACGAACAGCCCCGCTGCCAGATAAATCGAATGGAATCCGGCCGAAGCGACGAAGAGGCCGAATACATAGGACCCGCCGGCAATCCCGCTGTCAAAGAAAGTGAAGAAGGTAGCCGTCGCAAAGCCTGAACGGTGTCCGGGCGAGTTCTGAATCGCCAGCGTCTGCATACACGGTACGATAGAGCCGTATCCGAGACCGATTACGGCACCGGACAAGAGAAGCATGAGGGCGCTGTTTGTCATCGCCAGCATGCAAAGCCCCGCGGAGAACACGATAATCGACGGATAGATGACGATTCCCGGCCCCACTCTGTCAAACAGCTTTCCTGTGAAAGGACGGGCGGCCATCATCGTCACGGCGAAACAGACGAAGAAATAGCCGCTGACATCCAACAGGTGGATCGTCTTTGCATAAACGGATAAATATGAAGTCACACTTGAATAACAGAAAGAAATGGACAACCCGACAATCGCGATTTTAAGCGCGCCTTTTTCAAACATGTCGGAGAAAGAAAAACGGAAGACAGTCGTTCCGCTGTTGTTTTGATCCGGCACACGAATCATAAAAGCAATCAGCAAGCCTAAAGAAACAAATACAGCAAAAATCGTAAAGAAAACCGGGAACGAAATGACTTTCACAAGGCTCAGCCCGAGAAACGGACCGATCGCCATGGCAAGGTTCATAGACATCGCGAAATAACCGAGCCCCTCGCCGCGCCGCTTGGCGGGAATAATGTCAGCGGCAATTGCGCCCGTGACCGTCGTTAAAATGCTGAACCAGATGCCTTGGAAAAAACGCAGTCCGAGCAGCAGATAGAAATTGTGTATCGGCAAATACAGATAAGAAGACAGGGCGAACAGCGCCAGAGATACAATCGTCATTCTTTTCTTGCCGAACCGTTCAATAATCGCCCCTGAAAAAGGACGGGTGATAATAGCAGATAACAGGAACAGGCTGATCAAAAGCCCTCCTTGCGATTCACTGCCGCCAAGCTCCTGAATCATATAGATAGGCAGCACGGCCAAAAATGTATAAAAGAACACAAAGACAAATAAATTCACGAGTACGACCATAATAAAATCTTTGGTCCAGATCGAGTCAGATTTACTCAAAAGTACAGCACTTCCCTTTCTTTTTTATTTCGTTAAAAACACATTCAGAAACTCAGAAAAAGCTTCCTTATCTCCATCTTGGAAATCCGCAAGCATGTCTTCCTCGAACTTCAGCATCTCTTGATTGATGCTGTCGTATTTCAATTCAGCTTCCTTCGTCAGGACGACGAGCTTTTCCCGCTTGTCTTCTCCCTGTTCCCGCTGAATCCAGCCGTTTTCTTCAAGGCGTTTGATCGTTCTGGTAACGGTCGGCGCCTCTACGTTCAGATAGGACCAGATTTCTTTTTGGGTCATCGGTCCGATCGTTTTTAAGCAATATAGGATTGACCATTGAGAGGAGTACAGGCCGAATGGTTCCAGCCGTTCATTGGCTTTCTTCGTAATCAGGCGGGCGCATTGATTGATTTGATGAATGAGGCGTCTGTTGACGTGGATCATTTCCGTTCTCCTTTTCAAAAAACTTACCTAAGTAACTAATTGTGCTGTTTCATTCTACAGCAGGATCGCGCGGATGTAAACCCCCCGTTCAAAAAGCAGAAAATTATGACCCGCCCCTTGTCCTTATTGAGTTTTTAGCATATTCCCAATTCATTGCTAATACACTGTTACAAACCTATCAAAGAGAGTGTTTGAGGTGAGGGATCGTGGGCATATTTCTAAAACCTTCTTATATAATCGGACAACGAAGAAGCTGCATCATCAGTGAATTTGTTACAGAATACGGATCTCATTTCACACTTCTCACATCCAACTGGGGAGGTCGAGTGGTGTGCACGATTACATCAAAGAGCGAACAATCAAGATTGGTAAGTATATCGTGGAGACGAAAAAAACCGTTCGTGTCATTGCGAAAGAGTTTGGTGTTTCCAAAAGTACCGTACACAAAGATCTGACAGAGCGCCTGCCTGAAATTAATCCTGACTTGGCGAATGAAGTAAAAGAAATACTCGATTATCATAAATCCATCAGACATTTAAGAGGGGGAGAGGCGACGAAATTAAAGTACAAGAAGGATGAAATTCTTGAAGGGGAGCCCGTTCAGCAGCCGTAGCGCCTGACGTCTGCCGGGCCCTTTTTTCTCCTCCCGGGCGGTTTCGCGAATATCCGCAAAATTTTGTCAAGAACTTATATCGTTCAGCAGCTTTTTTTTGATAAATTATGATAATATATATAATTAGGGCACAATGTGGATATTTTACTGTGAAACAGATATCAAGGAGGATATAAATAGATGTTTGCAAGGGATATTGGAATTGACCTCGGTACTGCAAATGTACTGATCCATGTAAAAGGAAAAGGAATTGTTCTGAATGAGCCTTCCGTTGTGGCACTTGATAAAAACAGCGGCAAAGTGCTGGCTGTCGGTGAAGAAGCCAGACGAATGGTTGGACGTACACCTGGGAATATTGTTGCGATCCGTCCGCTGAAAGACGGCGTAATCGCAGACTTCGAAGTAACAGAAGCCATGCTGAAACATTTCATTAATAAGCTGAATGTAAAAGGACTTTTCTCAAAACCGCGCATGCTGATCTGCTGCCCGACGAATATTACATCCGTTGAGCAAAAAGCGATTAAAGAAGCAGCTGAAAAAAGCGGCGGAAAGCATGTGTACCTTGAAGAAGAACCGAAAGTTGCCGCTATCGGCGCGGGTATGGAAATCTTCCAGCCGAGCGGTAACATGGTTGTTGACATCGGAGGCGGTACGACAGATATCGCAGTTATTTCTATGGGCGATATTGTCACCTCCTCTTCTATTAAGATGGCTGGGGACAAGTTTGACATGGAAATCTTAAATTATATCAAACGCGAGTATAAGCTGCTGATCGGTGAACGTACCGCTGAAGATATTAAGGTGAAGGTCGCAACGGTTTTCCCAGACGCACGTCATGAAGAAATCACCATCCGCGGCCGTGACATGGTTTCCGGTCTGCCGAGAACGATTACAGTAAACAGCAAAGAAGTAGAAGAAGCCCTTCGTGAATCAGTTGCCGTCATTGTGCAGGCCGCCAAGCAGGTTCTTGAAAGAACACCGCCTGAATTGTCCGCTGACATCATTGACCGCGGCGTTATCATTACCGGCGGGGGAGCGCTGTTAAACGGGCTTGACCAGCTTCTTGCCGAAGAGCTGAGGGTGCCTGTTCTTGTCGCTGAGAACCCGATGGATTGTGTTGCGGTCGGAACCGGCGTCATGCTGGATAACATGGACAAGCTTCCAAAACGCAAACTGAGCTGATGATAAAACCTCATTCTGAAAAAGAATGGGGTTTTTTTCTGCCAAACCCTTCACGAACGGGAATGTAAATCCGATAATAAGAAAAAATGCTGATTTTCATTATAGAACAAATGTTCCGGTGAGGCAACTGGAAATAATGCTATTTCAGAGGTGGAAGACTTGTTAAAAGGATTATATACCGCAACGTCCGCAATGATTACACAGCAGAGAAGAACGGAAATGCTGTCAAATAACATCGCAAACGCGAATACATCAGGGTACAAAGAGGATCAAGGTTCAATCCGCGCCTTTCCCGAGATGCTTCTGAGCCGAATAGAAGGCGATAAAAAAACGAAAATCGGCTCCGTCAACACAGGCGTATACATGCAGGAGCTGAAACCGTTGTTTACGCAGGGAAGCCTGAAAACGACCGATCAGCCGACGGATATCGCGCTGATGGAGAATCAGGTTCCCAAGAATGCCGAAACGAATGAAAACGCCGAGCTGTTTTATCCCGTGCAGACCGCGGGCGGCGTCCGCTATTCAAAAAGCAGCACTTTCTCATTAAATGAAAACAATCAGCTTACGATAAACGGAAACCTTGTGTTATCAACAAACGGACAGCCGATTACAGTCGACAATGAAAAATTCACCGTATCAGAAAACGGAACGGTCACGACAAACGGCCGGCCGGCGGGGCAGATTGATATCAGAATGGAAGAAGACGTGCGCAATCTGAAACGGGACGGCAATGACCTATACAGCACGGCCGACGGCTCTGAACTGCCGAGCGCGGCGGCGAATCCCCAAGTCTCGTATTCATTAAAGCAAGGCGTCTCGGAGCTTTCGAACGTGGACGTGACGAGCACGTATACAGAAATGACGGAAGCATACAGATCATTTGAAGCCAATCAGAAAGTCATTCAGGCTTACGATAAAAGCATGGATAAAGCCGCAAATGAAATCGGCAAAGTGTAACAAAATGGGGGACGTTCAATTATGATGCTCAGATCAATGCTGACGGCTTCAACAGCCTTAAATCAGCTTCAGCAGCAGATGGATACAGTCAGCAGCAACCTTTCAAACAGTGATACGACAGGCTATAAAGCGAGGGACTCCCGCTTTTCCGAGCTGATCAGACAGCAGTATGACCATATAGATGACAAAAAGGAAAATTCGCCGGACATGCGGAAAACGCCGCCCGGCCTGCGTCTCGGCGCCGGAACGGTCATGACTCCGCAGCTGGACTCAGGGCAGGGAAGCATCAAAAAAACCGACCGTGACCTTGATATCGCGTTCACATCACCTTATCAATATCTTCAGGCAGAAGCGGACGGACGGCGGGTGTATACAAGGGACGGCTCACTTTCCCTCAAGCCGGCAGGCGGAAATGACCGGCTGCTTCAGCTGATGACAGCGGGAGGCAATCCCATTCTCGATGAGAACGGTCAGCCCATACAAATTGACAGTTCGCTGACTCAGCTGAAAATCAGCAAAACCGGAACGCTGACTGCTTCAGACCAGGCGGGAACCCGTTCGCAGACGTTTAATCTCGGCATCGTCAATGTCAATAATCCTCAGGCGCTTCATGCGGAAGGGGATAATCTGTTTTCCGTAAACGGCGCGGGGGCTTCAGCGATTGAAGAGCTTACCGGCGCAAACCGGCAGGCAATCGGCATGGAGCAGGGCGCGCTTGAAAGTTCAAATGTCGATATGTCAAAAGAAATGACCGACTTAATCGTGTCTCAGCGTTCCTATCAGCTGAACAGCCGCACGATTACATTGGGAGACCAAATGCTGGGCTTAATCAACTCAGTCAGATAAAAGAAGGGGCGTTTTGATCAGCCGCGCATGATAAAAAATGCGGCTTTCTCAAAATCGCCCTTTTTTTTGTAGTAATCAGTAATATCCTGAAGCAGCACTTCCAAATCCACCCACGCTTCAATTTTCTGCAGCTCCAGCACAAGCTTCTGCAATCGGTCGTACGGGTCCTCCTGAGCGGTGTACAGTATGTTGAGCGCGGTCAGCTTCAATTTCATAATCTTGTTCTGCACTTTTTCAGATATGTATAAACCTTTCTGCAGCACGGTTTGTCCTTCGGCGGCAGAACCGGTTTTAAAAAGTGCTCTGACCGCTTCGTATACACAATGAAGGTAGGAAACGGGAGACTCTTTCTCGAAACGCTGATTGCCCAATACCTTTTTGTAAAAAGGGAGGGCCTCTTTATCTTTTTTCTGGGCGGTCTTTAAAAAACCAAAATTATAATAGGCGTGGCACAGCAGGTTATTGTCATTGATCCGGTCCGTTATCTTTATGGATTCATTAAAGAGCTGTTCTGCGTCTTCATAGCGTGCCTCGTCTATATAATTCACGGCGAGAAGCAGCCGGCAGCTGAGCGTTTTTTTGATGTAGCCGGCTTCATCTTGATAGATTTCCAGCGCTTTATTGACATATTGAATGGAGAGCGCAGGCGACTTCATCATGTAATATGCACCCGCTGTTTTATAATAAAATTCAGCGGCTTCGAAACGGTCCTGTATGGCCGGCAGGTACTGTTCAGCTTCTTTAAAGCGGCAGACAGCACGGTTCGGAGCGCCATTCACCATATGGAATAACCCTTTGAAAAAATAGAAATAATAAGTTAATTCATGATCCATCTCATCTTTGCGCCGCTTCAGCTCGCAGAACAGCTTATTCAGACCGTCTTTTTTCTCAAACAGCAGCTGAAACCGTGCGAAAAACAGCTGATATCTGAGTTTGAGCTTTGTATTCTTTTGTAATTTGGGGAGATGCTGATTGATTTGTTCGTGAAGGGAACGGGCTTGATCGAATTGGCGTTTTCCCATGGCGTCATACCACTCATTCAGCATCACCCGCGTACGTTTTTCAGTAAACTTAGCAATCATCTTCCAACCTCTTTGCATAGGGTAAAAATCTTTATTTATCATAACACATTAATGGACGAGGCTCATTGCCAGCTGGTTACAGTTTACAGCGCGGTTGAAAAAGAAATTGATTCATAATATACTTCCAAATGTACAGATTGGTTGCCACATATACCTTCTATACATACTATTGTCGATGAAGGAGATGTCAAGAGAATGCTTGATACTCAGCAAATTAAAGAAATTATTCCCCATCGCTATCCGTTTCTTCTGGTAGACAGGATTACGGAAGTCGAAGTAGGAAAACGGGCGGCGGGATATAAAAATGTGACGGCGAATGAAGATTTTTTCAACGGCCATTTTCCTGAATACCCTGTTATGCCGGGCGTATTAATCGTAGAGGCTTTGGCGCAGGTCGGAGCGGTTGCGATGCTGATTAAAGAAGAAAACCGGGGCAGACTTGCATTTTTTGCGGGGATTGATAACTGCCGTTTCAAAAAGCAGGTAAAACCGGGTGACAAGCTGGAGCTTGAGGTTGATATTACCCGCGCGCGCGGTACGATCGGACGCGGAAAAGGCGTTGCCAAAGTTGACGGCGAGCTCGTGTGTGAAGCTGAATTAACTTTTGCGCTCGGAGAATAAAAACAAACAAATGGGCTTATAAAAAAGCCCATTTTGTATAGAAAGGGGTGAATCTAATGTGGTCAGAATTTAAAAGCTTTGCGATGCGGGGCAATATCATGGATCTGGCAATCGGTGTCGTCATCGGCGGCGCTTTCGGCAAAATCGTGACGTCGCTCGTTGAAGATATCATCATGCCGCTTGTCGGCCTGCTTCTTGGCGGTCTTGACTTTTCAGGGCTGGCCGTGACATTCGGCGAGGCTCATATCAAGTACGGAAGCTTCATTCAAACGATTGTGAACTTCTTCATTATTTCATTTTCTATTTTTATCGTCATCCGCACAATTGGCAAGCTGAGACGTAAAAAAGAAGCAGAAGAAGAGGCTGAAGAAGCCGAGGAAACAGATCAGCAGACAGAACTGCTGACTGAAATCAGAGATCTGCTGAAACAGCGGGCTCCTCACAATGACTAAGGCACAAAAAAAGGCTGGATGATTAACGTCCGGCCTTTTTCATGATTATAATTTTTGTTTAAACGCTTCAATCAGCCGGCTGCCCGAGTAGCCTTCTTTCACGAGCGACTCCAGAATGCTTTCTGATCCGGGGTGGTTTCTTGACACCATTTGACCGTAAATTAAAACTTGTATACTTCTTTCCAGCTCGACGATATTTTTGATGCTTCCCGTCAGCTGGGCGGGGCGGTTGCTTTTTTTCGTAATCGTTACAAACACCTTCGCTTCTTTCTGGCTTTTCATCAGCATGTCAAAAAAAGAAAAGTGTTCGGCCGGGACCAGTGCTTCAATTAACCAGTGATTTTCTCCGTCCTCTTTGTTAATAATCAATCCGTCTAAAAGGGGAAACTGCTCAATCGGCTGATCGTCTTTATCTAAACGTTCCACATTCAGATCAACCAGTTTAAAGGTTTTCATCTCTTATTTTCACCCCTGTTGTCCATGTTTTTCGTTCATTTATTATAACACATATCATTTTTCCCGGGAAAATGCTGTAAGACATGCTTCATCATTTTTGTAGGCGGTCAACATTTAATCATTTCTATTTTTTCATTATAATGTAAAAGAATATGGTCATGGAGAGATGCTTATGAATCAATTGCGCCTGAAGGAAATCTATATAGAAGACGGTTCAAGGCGAAAAGACGATCATTCCTACTTGGTATGCAAAAAGGAAGATTGTGAGGTGCATCTTAACAGAAGGGGAAATGTCGTCTTTTTATATGAAACAAAAGACCGCATGGAACAGTATAAAATTCAGCTTTCACTGACTGATAAAAAGCTGAGTTTTTACTGGTTCGCATGGGACGGCGGAAAGTTTGTCCGCATGTTTGAGAAAGACTGGCTCAAAACGAAACTTTTCTCGCGGCTGCTCAAAAATACATATTACATAAGCGGTCAAAAACAAAAGTTTTTTTTATCAGAAAGAAAAACGAAAACATAAGAGCAGCCTAAACGGATAACGGCTTTTTCCGCTTTTTGCTTTCACGAGCCCTTGTACTACAATGAAGCCAGCCTCGAAAAAGAGAGGAGGATACGGCTTGTTTAACCACGTTATGCTTGTCGGCCGGCTGACGAAAGATCCGGAGCTCCGTTTTACATCAGCGGGCATTCCCGTCGCGCATATTACGCTGGCGGTAAACCGCAATTTTAAAAGCGCGTCGGGTGAAACCGGAACCGACTTCGTCAACTGCACCATCTGGAGAAAAAACGCTGAAAACACGGCATTGTACTGCCAAAAAGGGTCAATGGTCGGTGTAAGCGGCAGAATCCAGACGAGAAGCTATGAAAAGACAGACGGCGTAAAAGTTTATGTGACCGAGGTCATGGCTGATACCGTTCGGTTTATGGATCAAAAACGGAAAGAGCCGCTGGCTGAATAGCATGCTTTTTTCCTCGATTTCCCGCCTTTTTCAGCGGGCCCCGCAATACCTCCTTCCCATTTGCCAGTCGAAAGACTGGTTTTTTTGTGCGGGAGCTAAAAAATGGTTAAAAAGAAGTGATTTCGCTTATGAATACTTAAAAACATTGAATATATCGGGATAAAAACTTATAATTACTTACAGATAAGTGACGAAAAAGGGAATGAGGACGTGTATCAAGAAGAAAGACTGATTGCGATAATGGAATATTTGAAACAGCATCGGCGGATCACCGCTGAACAGATATGTTCGCTGCTTCATATTTCAAGAGATACCGCAAGAAGGGACCTTGTAAAGCTGAAAGAGCGCGGGGCCATTATCAGAACACGGGGCGGCGCGATTCTGCCGTCGGTGAATCAGGAAGTTCCGGGCTATTCGGGCCGGCTGAAAACCGTTTCTGAAGAGAAAAACAAAATCGGCAAGCTGGCAGCATCCCTGATCCATAAAGGAGACCGGATCATTCTGGACACCTCGACAACCGTGCAGGCCTGCGCGGAGCATTTAAATGTCACCGGCTGCACTGTTATTACAAATTCGATCAATCAGGCCGATATCCTTTCCGCAAAAGAGGGAATTGATATTCACCTGCTCGGCGGAAAGCTCCAGAAGGAACACCGGTTTTTATACGGGGCTTCCGTCGTAGAAAAACTGGGGGATTATCACGCCGATAAGGTGCTGATCGGCGTTGTCGGCATCTCGGAAAACGGCCTGACGATACCTCATGAAGAAGACGGCATGGTAAAGCGTAAAATGATCCGACAGGCGGAACAGGTGATTGCGCTGAGCGATCACTCCAAGCTTGGCCGTACGAGTTTTTATCAGTATGCAGACCTGCACGAGGTTGACCTGCTGATTACCGATCGGCTGCCTGATCAGGATTTTTGCGATCTGCTCGACCGGCACGGCGTAGAATTGCTTGTAACTGAATCTGAAGAAGAGGATGAGGACATGTGAAACTGATTGCCATAGATCTGGACGGCACACTGCTGAACAGCAGTCATCAAGTAAGCGATGAAAATGAGCGGGCTTTAAGGGAAGCCCGGCAAGCGGGAATTGAAATCGTGATTTCCACGGGACGCGCGCATTTTGACGTGCACTCCATATTCGAACCGCTCGGCATAAAAACGTGGGTCATCAGCGCAAACGGAGCCGCCATTCATGCTCCTGACGGCAGCCTGTACCACTGTGATGCGATTGCAGAAACAAGAGCCCGCGGCATTTTGTCCTGGCTTGAAGAGAATCAATATTACTATGAGGTGTTTACAAACAAAGCCATCTATACGCCTGAAACCGGCAGGCAGCTGCTCGATATCGAAATGGACCGGATGAAAAGCGCCAATCCGGAAACCGATCTTTCCGTTTTGGAACAGGCGGCTTCAGTGCAATACAGCCAATCCGGCTTTGCTTACATTCATTCATACCGTGAGCTCTTTGAGAAAGAAGAGCATCTGGATTTTTATAATATTCTCGGATTTTCGTTTGATGAGCGGAAGCTGAAAGCGGGCTGGGACCGATTCAGCGGTCAGAAAGATCTCACCCTTGTCAGCTCTGCCGACCACAACTTCGAACTGGCGTCTCGAAACGCCTCTAAAGGGCAGGCGCTCAAACGGCTGGCGCAAAAGCTAGGCATTCCGATGGCTGAAACCGCCGCGGTCGGTGACAGCTTAAATGACTATTCAATGCTTCAGGCGGCCGGAAAAGGCATAGCGATGGGGAATGCGAGAGAAGATATTAAGGAGATCGCTGATGCCGTTACATTGACAAATGATCAAAACGGCGTTGCGCATATGATCAGGAATTTACTGTGAAAGGTATGGCGATACTGTTCATGACTGGCGTGACGCATTCATGGCAAATGCGGCGTAACAGTAAGGACGACATAAAAGACCGGCTCTTCTGAGAGAGCCGGCCTTTTTGCGTTTAATGTGATTGCGCCGATGCGCTGAGGGTGAATAATTCTTCAAGCTCAGCGGATGACAGCTCGGTAATCCAATTTTCACTTTGGATAATCTGATCGTTCAGCGTTTGTTTCGTTTCTAGCATCGCATCAATTTTTTCTTCAATCGTTCCCGTCGTAATGAGTTTGTGAACATGGACGAACCGTTCCTGGCCGATTCGGTAGGCGCGGTCGGTCGCCTGGTTTTCCACCGCCGGATTCCACCATCTGTCATAGTGAATGACATGGTTGGCAGCCGTCAGGTTCAGGCCGGTTCCGCCCGCTTTCAGTGACAAAATCAGCGTCGGGTATTCTTTCTTCTGGAACCGTTCGACGAGAGAATCGCGTTCCAGCTTGGACAGGCTTCCGTTTAAAAACTGAACCGGTTCTCCGAATGCTTTTTCCAGGAGGCGCTTCATCATGTTGCCCATCTGAATGTATTGGGTGAAAATGAGGCAGCTTTCCCCTTGTCCGCGGATCGCCGCCATTAAATCAAGCAGCTTTTCCAGTTTGACGGATCTCCCGTTTAACAGCTCTGTCTGTTCTTCCTTCAAATAGAGCGCAGGATGGTCGCATACTTGTTTCAAGCGGCCGAGCATGCTCAAAATCAGCGCTTTCCGCTGCATCCCGGTCAGAGAAGCCATATGTTCAAATGTATCTTTGACAAGCTGTTCATAAAGGGATGCCTGTTCGGCTGAGAGCGGGATAAACTCTTTTTGTTCCAGCTTGTCAGGAAGATTAAGCGCCACTTCTTCATCCCGTTTTGTCCGGCGCAGTAAAAACGGCCGGATTAACTGCTGAAGCTGGTTGATTCTTTTTTCGTCACGGTCTTTCTCAATCGGCAGCACATAGCGTTTATGAAAGCCGGTCAGACTGCCGAGATAGCCTTTGTTCATAAAATCAAAGATCGACCAAAGCTCTGTCAGGCGGTTTTCCATCGGTGTTCCGCTCAGCGCGATATGATGGACGCCTTTCAGCTTTCTGATCGCGCGGGACTGCTTCGTATGCGCGTTTTTAATATTTTGCGCTTCATCAAGGCAGATGGTGCTCCATGTCACGGAAGAAAGCTCTTCCTGATCGGCGTGCGACAGGCCGTAAGAAGTAAGAACGACGTCCGCGTCCTGATAGGCCGGGACAAATGCTTCCCCCTTCGGCCGGCGGGGGCCGTAATGAAGCACGGCCTTCAGCTGCGGCGCGAAGGTCTGGAGCTCACGCTGCCAGTTGCCGAGCACCGATGTCGGCGCAATGATTAAGGCAGGCGCTTTTTGCCGGCCGCTTTCCTTCACATGGAGAAAATAAGCGATCATCTGAATCGTCTTTCCAAGTCCCATGTCATCTGCGAGACAGGCGCCGAAGCCGTTTTCCCGTAAAAACAGAAGCCAGTTCATGCCGTACATCTGATAAGGGCGGAGCTGGCCCTGAAACGCGGCGCTGACTTCATGTTCCGGCAGATCCCGGGCTTCCGTCAGTTTGCGGATCAGGCTTCTGAGATGCTTTGATAATTCGATCTTGATCCCGGCAAATGCCGATGAGTCAATGATGTCCGTGTCCTCGGCTCCGTTTTCCCCGTGATCCATCAGTTCGCGCGCCAGCACGTCGGACATGTGGAGGCCCTCAGATTCCGCTTTTTCCATCAGTTTTTTCATCTGTTTAATAAATTGCGGATCAATTTTCACCCATTGGCCGCGGATGTTGACGAGACGTCTGTTGTTTGCGACAAGCTCATTGAATTCATCCTCTGTCAGCTCAATTCCGTTAGTGGCGAATCTCCAGTTGAAATCAAGCAGAGCGTTCATACCGACGAAGGACTCGCCCCGCGGGGAGGATGACACTTTCGCCTTAAGCATCATATTGCTGTCCCGGACAATCTGCCACCATGATGGGAGAAGAATCTCCACACCCATATTGACAAGCGTCTCACTCGCTTCCGATAAGAAGATCCAAGCCTCTTCTTCAGAAATCAGCGTCGTTCCTGAATCAAACGAAAGCCAGGGAACCGTTCTGCGGAAGCGGTCCTGTTCGCGCACGATTTTTCCGCTGTATGCCTGCCACGCTTTTTTCAGTCCCTTCAGTCCGTCAAAAAAGGTGATGGAGCCGGTTTTTTTCTCACGTAAAAACATTTCGATTTTCCAGTCGTCACCGTCGAAATCAGGCTCGTTTAATCGGAGCCCGACGGTAAACGGCGTCAGATCGTCATGCCAGCCGATTCCCTCGAGAAAATCATCTTCATCCAAAAAGGAGCCTTTAAACGTATGAACGGCCGGCGAGCGGGTTTCGATCCGCCGCCATTTTTCCAGCAGGTCATCATTGTACTGAATGTAGTCCTGGACCGCGGCTGAGAACCAGTCTGCCGTAAAGCCTTCCAGCAAAAGCTCGCGGTCTTTGAAGCGCAGGACGCCATTTTGCCAAGCCTCATAGTCCGGAAGAAAATCGCCGTCGGCAATAAATTCGTATATCGTCGAAGCCGCTTCGATTAATGGTTCCGTTTCCTTTGTCAGCTGCACGGTGCTGAATGAATTGAACGAGTTTTTTCCGAGCAGCTCGACGGTCATCCACGGGCTGAGCAGAACAGCCGGAGTGCCTATGAAGCTGACGTCTTCAAGAAACGTTCCGTAAAAGGTGGACTCATGCCATTGGAACAAATGAGTCTTCATCTGACTGAGAGTAAGCGGCTGCTCCTTCTCATCATGGCTTGACAGCGTAAATGTCCAATCTTCCATTTGTTCTACATGAATGAAAATTTCCTTAAGACTCGCCATCAATCAACTTTCCTTTCTGCAATTCTTCTTGAAGGGCGCGCAGCCTCTTGTAACTTGCGCTCAGCCGGCTGATATACCGCTCCCATACCTGCTGTTTTTTTGCCTTTTTATAAAGCGTCCGCAGTTTTTTCAGATGGCGTGCAGCCTCTTTATAGGCGCTGCGGTTTTTTTGATCGATAAAAAAGGCCGCCGCCCGGTGATAGGAGGGGATGAGCGCTTCCGGATCACTGGCGGCAATTTCCTTCAGGATGTCCTTTTCGATTTCCCAGACGGAAAAACCGACGAGGCTGTGAATCTCCACCCACTCCGCGTACCGCCGTTTTTCGTACAGGTACTGGCTGTATTCGGTAAAGGTATAGGGAAGGCAGCCGGAAGCAAACCGTTCAAACAGCTGATCATCCCGTGAGTGCCGCGCGTAATCCGCCAATAGCGCGAACAGCTCTCCGATGATGTCGCGCATTTCTTTAAACGGCTTATCAAGCTTCGTATAGTTCACGGCAAGCGGTTCGATCCGGCCATACCATGTTTTCAGCCGTTTCCAGTCTTTTTTCGCGGTGAGTTCACCGAGCCATTGAAAAGTATACGGCAGCGCTTCAGGAGGGAAGCGGGACATATCTTGGAAGACCGCTTCATCATCTTTTTGCAAAAAGGCCAGATGAAGCCGTCCGAACCGCACTTCCGGTGAAAAACGGCGCCCGCTTTCCTGTGCGAGAATCTCCTGTTCACGCGCGACCCATTTCGGCCGGTTCAAAAGCGCGCTCCACATCTCACCGAATACCCGGAGGCGTTCGTATTGAAAAAGCTCTTCTTTCACAAGCAGTCTGCGGAGCACCGGGGGCGTCCGGTCTAAAAAAGGATCGAGTGAAAAAGACAAGGCGTACGTTTTCAGTCTGTCAATGGAGGAATAAATCGTATCCATCAGCTGTTCCACGTATGGATTGATGCTGTAATAATCTTTTTCGGCATCCAATCTGCCTGACTCAATCAAAGTGAACATGTGAAGCCAGACGGCAAGCGCCGAATGAATCTGATATAAGCTTTTAAGCTCGGGTTTTTTCGGGGCGTGTTTTTTGAGCGCTGACAGATAGCCGTAATAAAGGCCCTGCATCGTCTGGCTTCCGGCCGGCGTCCGCGCCTCCCACAGCGAGAATTCCGAATCAAAAAAAGCGAGCCAGCTTGACAGCGACTCTTCATTCGGCAGCACTTTTTCCTGAAACTGCCGGCGGACAAGCTCCCTGCTTTCCTCAAGCTTTTCTCTTTCCAGCCAATGTTCGGTAAAGGTACCGACCCGCTCGAATTGGGCATATACGTAAAGAAAAACGGCCAGCACGTGGCGGCAGATCGCCTCAGACGGGCATGCGCAGCCGCTTTTCACCATGAAAAATAAGTTCAGCGTGACCCTTACAGGCACAACATCCTGCACATATGCGGAAATCTCTGTCGGGGTTTGAACCTGTATACGATAGACGGAATCCTGCCGATATAAAATGAGTGCTTTCTTCATCAGCTGAACATTGTCTTCATTGTAAGGAAGAAGTTCTTTAAGCTGTTCAGCCGCTGCGAGCACATCTTCTTTAGCAATCATATCCTGAAGCATGATTATCGCTCCTAACGAGTCACAAAATAAAAAGATTCCAATTCCTCTATTATATCGCAACACATGGCCCGGAAAAAGTTTTTCCTAAAAAAGGACATAAAAACCCGAATGTGTCGAATGATGTATTAGAGATTGCAAAACAGCACCCGACAGCATATAATAATCTTGTTTTCAATTTAATGGAAGCCGAAAGGAAACGAATGATGAAGAAAACGAAGTTAGATCAAGAGGAGTTTCTGAAGATTTTAATGCATGCGCACGACATCGGTGAGCAGTCCTCTGAGATGACCACAAAAGAAATGCTTGAGAATTTGATTTCTTATATTAAAAATGGATATGCAACATAAAATCCCGCAGGCTCTTGGCCGCGGGATTTTTTAATCTTCCTGTGACACCAGTATTTAAAGCGCTTACAAAAATAAAACAGATTGAAGTGATTGTCTATTTTTGTCGAATTTTGTCATTTGAAAAGGTTAGAAATGACAGTTTAAAGCTGTATAATCGTAATTGGAAAAGATCATTGGAGGGAATGGGAATACGCGGAAAGTGATATGGAGGTTATATGGGAGAATCTACAAGCATAAAGGAAATATTCGCAATACTGAGAAAGCGTCTGCTGTTTATACTTATTATTACCGCGGCGGCATCTGCCGCAGGCGGACTCATCAGTTTCTTCGCTCTTACGCCGGTCTATGAAAACTCAACTCAAATTTTGGTCAGCCAATCCAAAAACAATCAAAAAGAAGTCCAATTCAATGACGTTCAAACCAACCTCCAATTAATCAACACGTATAATGTCATCATCAAAAGCCCGGTCATCCTCGACGAAGTGATTAAACAGCTGCATCTGTCCATGACTTCGAAAGAGCTGGAATCGAAAATCACGGTGTCCAGCGAGCAGGATTCACAAGTCGTGACGATTGCCGTGAGGGATACGGATGCTAAGCGGGCGGCCGTTATGGCAAATGCGGTTGCAGCCGTTTTTCAGGACAAGATCACCGCCATCATGAACGTGGATAATGTCAGCATCCTTTCAAAGGCCGAAGCGGCGGACAGCCAGTCACCGGCAGAGCCTAACCGTAAGCTGAACATCGCGATTGCGTTTGCCGCCGGACTTTTGGGCGGAATCGGTCTCGCCTTTTTGCTGGAACATCTGGATAATACGATCAAATCGGAAGAACAGCTGGAATCGCTGCTCGGCATCCCGATCCTGGGAACGGTTACTTCAATCAGTACTAAAGACAGCGTTGCCAAAAACTTGAGGATGGCGGAAACCAAACAAGCGGGGGGCGGACATGTTGACGCGTAAAAAAGACAAACCCGGAAAACGAAGCGTGATTGCGATGACTGAGCCGAAATCCATCAACTCAGAACAATATCGCACGATCCGCACAAACATTGAATTTTCTTCCGTTGATACGGAGGTGAAGTCCCTTTTGATTACATCCGCCGGCCCGGAAGAAGGAAAATCGACAACCGCGGCCAACCTTGCCGTCGTATTTGCACAGCAGGGGAAAAAAGTGCTTTTAATTGATGCGGATCTGCGCAAACCGACGGTTCATTTCACCTTCAAATTGGACAACGGAACCGGATTAACGTCACTGCTGTTAAAACAGATGCCGTTTCAGAAAGCCGTCCTGCCGGCTGATGAAGCAAACCTGGATATTTTAACGAGCGGGCCGATCCCGCCCAATCCGGCGGAGCTTTTATCGACGGGTGCCATGAAAGATCTTCTGTCAGAAGCCGGCGCAGTTTATGATAAGGTGATTTTGGATACGCCTCCCGTTTTGGCCGTAGCCGATACGAAAATATTAGGCAGCTACACTGACGGGGCCATTATGGTGATCTCAAGCGGGAAAACGGACAAGGAAAAAGCGGCCAAGGCGAAAGAAGCGCTCGATTACTGCCCGTGCAAGCTCCTTGGGGCCGTGATGAACGGGAAGAAACAAACGAAACACTCGGACTACGCCTATTACGGACAATAATGTCATAATGGGCGCGGTCCATTCTTTTTAAGGAGGGATTGAAATATGATAGATATCCATTGTCACATCCTTCCTTCCATAGACGACGGCGCGGCGGATGATACAGAAAGCCTGAAGATGGCGAGAGAAGCGGTCAGACAGGGGATTGATACGATCATCGCGACGCCGCATCATGTGAAATACCGCTATGACACGGACCGGCATACGGTCAACGAAGCGGTCAGCCTGTTAAACAAACGTTTGAACAAGGAAGGCATTCCGCTGACTGTTCTGCCCGGCCAGGAAATCAGAACAGACGGAGATCTGCTGACAGGTCTTCAAAGCGGCTCGCTTGTCCCGCTCCATAATACAAAGTATGTGCTGGCGGAATTTCCGGCGGATCATGTCCCGTCCTACGCTGAAAGGCTGTTTTATGAACTGCAGCTGAACGGATATGTCCCCGTCATCGCCCATCCGGAGCGGAACAGGGAAATTCGCGAAAACCCTTCCGTCCTTTACAATCTTGTGAAGAAAGGGGCGGCCGCCCAAGTGACGGCCGGCTGCATTGCCGGAGCATTCGGGCGGAAAGCGAAATCCTTTTCGCTGCAGCTGATTGAAGCGAATTTGATCCACTTTCTCGCATCTGACGCCCATAATCTCGGACCGAGAAATTTTTATTATCAGGAGGCGCTCGGCGTTCTGAAAAAAGAAGCAGGGGCTGAGCTGATTTACATGCTCACGGAAAATGCGGCGCTTCTCGCTGAAAACAAAGCCGTTTATAAGGAACCTCCGCTGCCTGTGGCCCGCCGTAAGCGCTGGGGTCTTTTTTAATCGTCGTCTCCATCCCGTTTAAATGAAGCGTAAGCGGCTGTTTTGCAAGATGATTCTTTTATGCTTATGCTATTATCAGCGGCCGGCGCCGTTTTTTCCTATCATGACCTCAGGCTTCCGGCATTCCGCCGGCGCCGGGATCATATGATAATAACGGTAAGCTGCCCAGCAGCAATTTCTAAACGGTTGGGGGAACACGATGAAAATAACAGTGATCGGAACAGGCTACGTCGGTCTTGTGACAGGAGTGTCTCTTTCAGAAATCGGCCATGACGTAACATGCATAGATATTGACGAACGTAAGGTTGAGCAGATGAGAAAGGGGTTGTCCCCTATCTTTGAACCGGGCCTTGAAGATATGATGAAACGAAATATCGGCCGGCATCGGCTGGCATTTGAAACGAGCTACGAAAAAGGGCTTGCGGAAGCGGACGTTATTTTTATAGCGGTCGGAACGCCGCAAAAAGAAGACGGGCACGCAAACCTTACTTATATTGAAAATGTCGCCGAACGGATTGCCGAACATATTTCTAAAGATGCGATCGTTGTGACAAAAAGCACGGTTCCCGTGGGAACGAATGACAGGATCAGCGAAGTTATTCATTCACGGCTGAAAGCGGACGTGAACATTTCAATCGCCTCGAATCCGGAATTTCTCCGTGAAGGTTCGGCGATTCACGATACCTTTCACGGCGACCGCATCGTGATCGGGGCTGAAGACCGGCAGACGCGGGAAACGCTTGACCGGGTTTTCGCGCCGCTTGCGATTCCGGTATATCATACGGACATCAGAAGCGCTGAGATGATCAAATATGCGTCAAACGCATTTTTAGCGGCAAAAATCAGTTTTATTAATGAAATTTCTCATATATGTGAAAAAGTCGGTGCGGACGTGGAATCAGTCGCACACGGAATGGGATTGGATAAACGGATTGGCAATCAATTCTTAAGAGCCGGCATCGGTTACGGCGGTTCCTGTTTTCCGAAGGATACAAACGCCCTCGTGCAGATTGCGGGACATGTGGAGCATGATTTTGAATTGCTGAAGTCCGTCATTAAAGTCAACAATAACCAGCAGTCCATGCTGGTTGATAAAGTGCTGAACAGGCTCGGCGGAGTGACGGGGAAGACCATCGCGTTATTAGGGCTGTCTTTTAAGCCGAATACAGATGATATGCGGGATGCGCCGTCCATTGTCATTGCGGATCGTCTGGCGGCTCTTGACGCCCGGATGACAGCGTACGATCCGATCGCTTCATTCCGGGCTTCCGGACTGCTTCCGGCTGCGGTTTCCTATCGGGAGTCCATAGAAGAAGCCGTCAGGGGAGCGGATGCCGTCCTGATTCTGACAGATTGGGAACAAATTAAACATTTTCCGCTTGAAGCGTACAAAGAGCTGATGGAAACCCCGGTTATTTTCGACGGGAGAAACTGCCACTCGCTTGAGGAAGCGGAACAGGCGGGCGTGGAATATATTTCAATCGGAAGAAGAGCCGTCGTGCCTCAGACTGATTCTGTCACTTGAAAGGCCGGCGGACCGCGCCGGCCTTTTATCATACAATCATTAGAGACGAAGGGGATATTTATCGTGGAAAAAACATGGAAATTGCCGAAGCAAATGGAATCATCCCGCGGTCTGCTGGAAACGTCAGCACGGCCTTTTATCAAACTGCACGTCAAAAAAGCTGAAACGGGCCGGTATGACAGTAAAATGGCCGGAGACCCCTATTTTCCGAAACATGAACCATATCCTAAAGATGAAAGCGGCAGGCCGATGAAGCTTCTCGCTCAAATCAATTTTGCGGATATGCCCGGACTCCCTGATTTTCCGGACACCGGCATTCTTCAGTTTTACATATCGGTCAGTGATGACGTATACGGTTTGAATTTTGACGACGGGTGCGCGCAAACGGGTTTCTGCGTCAAATATTTTGAACATGTGACAGCAGAAGAAGCGGAGCTCATAAATGATTTTTCTTTCGTTCAGGTTGAAGAGGAGTACGATTTTCCGATTCAATCCGAAGCGCTGATCACCCCTGAGCTGTCTGCTGAATGGGTGCTCCCGTCTGATTTTCAATTCAGGCAGTATGCCGGGATGGATGCCTTTGACTATTTCGAGCAGTTTGACGATGAGGTGTATGACGAATATACGGCGAACGCATTCGGCCATAAAATCGGCGGCTATGCGTCCTTCACCCAGGAAGATCCGCGGTCTTACTCCCATCAAAACCATACGATTCTGCTTTTGCAAATTGATTCAGATGATGACATTGATTCGATGTGGGGAGATGTGGGAATCGCAAATTTCTTTATCAGACCGGAAGATTTGAAGAAAAAAGATTTCTCAAACGTTTTGTACAACTGGGACTGCAGTTAACGACAGTATGATAATCATGATACAAGGCAAAGGAGACGGTTCATCACTGTCTCCTTTTTTTTAGGGAATTTATCATGGATACATAGAGGAGATCAATGAATGGATATGCCGTTTATGTGAGTCTTTTGGCGTTAATGATGAGCATCTCGGCTGCTGAAAATAAGTCATTTAACCTATTTAAGCTGCTTTCTGTCTATTTTAAAATATAATATATGGAAATATAGTATGGAAAAGTCTGTGCTTTTTGTACGACTTTTTGCGTAAGACGAGGTGAAAACAGATGAGCCATTCAAGCACATTAAGCCATATTAACAGCACGATCAGCCATAAACTGGGCGAGGTTGAACACCAAATTGATAAATTAAAAGAAGCGAAAAGAGAGATAGAATCTCTGCAGGAAGAGGGCGTATCTGAAATCAGAGACATCCTCAAGCCGCACCTGGACCATCATTGGACCGGCACTTTTGCTGAAGAATTTGATGACCGGCGCGATCAGGCCCATACAGAAGCATACAGAATCGTCACAGACAAATACGACGGTTATATTTACCGAATCGGCTTAAAGATGACACAGCTTGAAATTGAAAAAGGAGGGCTCCTTGCCGCCAGAAGCATCGCGAGAGAGGCAGAGCACCTGCTGACGCTGGGAGAAGAAGCCCTTGACACGGTCGGAGAAAAAATACAATCAATCAAAAGAAGCTGGAGTTGGTTTTAATGGCAGAAATAAAACTCAAATACGGAGCCGTCATGAAGCAGCTTGAATCCGTCAGCAGCGCTTTGGAGGCCGTTTCGATCGGGAACGCCGGTTCAAACGGAAAAAACAAGCTCGACTATACCTCCAAGTACCAATCCCGCGAGGCAAAGCTTGTATCGATGATCAGCGAATACAAGCAGGCCGTTCATAAGAATATCGCGGACGTTAAAGACAACGTAGATTCTTTGAAAGAACAGGACGAGGCGATCGCCGTAAAATAACGAAAGAAAGGACTTGCCGATGAGCAAAGTGTTTGAATCACAATCGTTAACGGACGAAGCAGATAAGAGAAAGAAACAATACGAAGCCCTTGAAGAGCAGCTGCGGGCGCTCAAACAAGCCTTTCAAGGCGTGGCCGATCTGGGTGATGCTTTGAAAGGGAAAGGCGCAGACAATATAAAAGATTTTTTTCAGGGACAAGCGGAAATCGCCGACAGCTGGCTGACGCTTGTCTCTGCTCAAATTGCGTTTTTAAATGGCATTTCAGGTGACATTAAAGATCAAGAACTCAGCGATACATATGTGGAGACTTCATTTTTGGAGCATGAGCTGCCCAATGCGGATTTGAAAGCTTCAGAGATTGTCTCCGCTCATAAAGCAGAAATCGATTCAATTTTGTCAGGCATCAGCGATATTATTCATCTCGACACATATACGCTGGATGATTACGCTGATAAAATGGGCGATGCCCAGAAAACCAGACGCGACACGATCACGGCAGTCGATACGCTTGATGAATCCCTGACCGCTGAATATCAAAACTTAGAATCTCTGGACAACGCAGTGCTCAGCAAATATTCCGTTCTCATGCAGGCCACCAGCAACGGGAAAAGCGCATCCCCTATGTACTATGACAAAAAAGCCTTCCACAGCAATGAAATCTACAAAAGCGTCATGGCGGCAGAAAAACAGGGAACGGGCTATATTGACGCAAAAGCCCAGCAGGCCGAAGCAAGACGGCTTCAGGAAAAGGCTGAAGAAGAAGCCAATAAACCATGGTACGAAAAAACATGGGACGGCATCTGCAACTTTACCGGCGAAGTCACCGGCTATTATGATTATAAAAGAGCAGCCGAAGGCGTTGATCCGGTGACCGGAGAAAAACTCTCCACCGCAGAACGCGTCACAGCAGGAGCGATGGCCGCCGCCGGATTCATACCGGTCGTCGGCTGGGCGGGCCGCGCTTTCAAAGGCGGAAAAGCCATTTACAAAACCGGGAAAACCGTCATTGCCGCAGAACATGCTTTAGATGCCTATAAAACCGGAAAATCCTTAGACATTCTCAAAATGACAGAAATGGGCGCATACGGCCTTGTTGCCTCAAACGGATTCACAGAAGCCGTCACAGGCAGAGATATGTTCGGAAACAAAGTGTCTGAGGAGAAGCGGAAGCAAGGGGCGCTGGAAGCTGCGCTGAGTTTGGTTGGAGCGGGTGCATTGGCGAAGCATGTAAACAAAGGCATACCGCTTGCAACCCATTCAAAAGTTCAAAAAGCTAACAAGACACTAGAAAAAGTTAAACAATTCAAAGTCCCAACCAACGTCCGCGTGTATGCAGAACGCCCTGTAACAGCGAACGGCTTTACGTACGGATTCCCAACAGTTCGTGTAGATGTGGAAAAGACGGCTGTTAAAGAACTTGGGATTGTGAAGATGGTTAGTGATGGCGTCCGTAAGGGAAAATCTCATAGTCCTAACATTTCTAAAAATCACGATAAAGTAGCGCATGATGGATATTATGGTCGTAAAGAATTTAGAACGATGCTTAATAATGCTTCGTTTACTCCGCATGGACATAAACATGTTAAGGCTAAAACACTTGAAGAAGCAAAACGTTTTAGTGTGACAGGTAAAAAAGCTGCTCAGTACTTACCAAATGTGAATAACAAAGCTTTAGAGAAAGAGGCACTTCTAAAAGGTCATATTATTGATAATGGAAATAACAACTATTATTTTATTTATGATGCAGGAAAAACAGTCGGTTATGATCTAGGTACACCAACAAGCTGGATTAGAGCGGAGTTTTCTGGTGGTGAATATCATGGTCATCCGATTGCTGGCAGTCGATTGGATAAGTATTTAAAACAACTTGGTATTGATAAGTAATAGGAGGCTTTTATGAGAAAGATAAAAAAAATGCCAGAAGTAAGTTTACAATCCTTAAGGATTCCAAAAGGGTGGACCATAAATCAAAACAGTTTTAGAGAAATTGATCCGAAAAATCTAGATCCAGACGATGAAAAGTGGTTATTTTTTTCACAAGATTTATTGCAATTAACATACTCTCGTAAAAATTATTTACTTGATTTAGGGTGGTATCCAGATGCGGATGCTAATGGATTTTATCAACTAGTTTTGATACAAAATGAGGATTGGGATCAACCTGTGTATGAATTTCAGTCAAATAGCCATATTGAAATAGTTGAAAATATAGAATCTTTATTAAACAAAGTTACGAATAATGAAATGTAGTTAAACATTCATTTAAACTATTAAAAAAAGCTTGCAGGGCCTGAAGTTGCAAGTTTTCAAACTAGAATTTTTAAAGTGGAAATAAATACAAAAAAGGCACTAGTTAACAAGAGGTAGGATTGATTTTAGATGCATGTTAAACAAATACATCTTTTCAAACTAAGCAAAGAAGATTTTGTTCAAACACAACAATCCCTTAAACATAAAATTAACCTATCTCATTCCATCACCCCAGACTCCGTCAACACCTGCGCAGGCGTCGACCTCGCTTATTGGGAGCAGGACGGGGAACCGTACGGCGTATGCAGTATCATCGTGATTGAAGCTGATACAAAAGAAGTGATTGAAAAAGTGCACAGCATGGGGAAAATCGGCGTGCCGTATGTTTCCGGTTTTCTTGCGTTTCGCGAGCTGCCTTTGATCATCGAGGCGGCGAAAAAGCTGGAGACGGAGCCGGATGTGTTTTTGTTTGATGGCAACGGGTATCTGCATTACAATCATATGGGCGTTGCCACCCATGCGGCTTTTTTTCTGGGTAAGCCTACAATTGGGATAGCGAAAACCTATCTCAAAATCAAAGGCTGTGATTTCGTGACGCCTGAAAATGAAGTCGGCGCATACACCGATATTATCATTGACGGCGAGGTATATGGACGGGCGCTGCGAACGCGGCGGGATGTGAAGCCTATTTTCTTGTCTTGCGGACATAACATTGATTTAGAAAGCAGCTATCAGATCACAATGAAAATGATCAATCGAGAAAGCAGGCTGCCGATCCCTGTCCGTCTGACCTTGAAACGCATGTTTTGCGAACGTTTTATCGGAAAAATCACGTGTAACACTTGGGGCTCTAAGCCACCAAGTGTTTTTTTTGTATGTCTGGTGTCTGCTTTATTAAAAACTTTGTCGTCCTTGCAGATAGGTTTTTATTTGAATGTTTTTCGCGTCAAATCGATAAAAGCCTTTAATGGCGCAGACATCCACTTGTCCTTATGCCATGCTAATTGAGTAAAAACAGGGCATTCATTCTGCCAGCTGAGTTCTTTCATCCGTCCTTCGGCAATATCGTCTTTTACTGTCATTTCAGGCAATAGTCCAATTCCAAGTCCGGCCATCACGCATTGTTTGATGGCTTCTATGCTGACGAATTCTAATTTGTTAGGGTAGACTCCGGCGTCATGTAAAGTGTTCTCAAAGAGCGTGCGGTATGAACAGCCGTCCTCTGTCAGCAGAAGGGTTTCGTTTTGAAGATCTTTCAATGTTGCTGGTGAGTCTGCTGGAAAAGGATGATCATTGGCGGCTACCATTTTGATTTCATCCTGAATCAAAGATTCAACGTGCAGTGCGTCTTCCGTTCGGTTCACATCCAAAATGAAGGTGATATCAAGCTGGCCCTGTAAGAGCTGTTCTTTCGCTTGTTCGTTGGACACATACGGTTTGAATATGAGCTTTACTTGAGGAAAAGCCTGTTTGAATTCTTTTATGATAGGCGGAAGGCGGTATGTGCACTGGCTTTCCGTCGCGCCGATTTTCAAGGTTCCGGTTGTTTCTCTTACTTGATTTGCGGCCATTTTTGCTTCTTCTGTTAACGCAATGATCTTCTCCGCATAGGATTTGAACGTTTTACCGGCTTCTGTCAGGAAAAGCCGCTTGCCGAGCCGTTCAAATAAAGGAGTCCCGATTTCTTCTTCAAGTGATTTGATCTGAGAGGTAACGCTTGATTGTGCATAGTTAAGCATCTTGGCGGTTAGGGTGAAGTTTACATGTTCTGCTGCGGTAATAAAGGTGATCAGCTGCTTCAATTCCATATGTTCTCGCCCTTTCTAAATCGGTTTTACCGATTGGAATAATCGAAATAATCATCTGTATTGATTGATGAATCCATTATATGATGAAGAAAATCATTCGTAAACAAAGGAGCAGATGCATCATGAAAATTGCGGTTATTCATGGCGGAACGAGGTCTGGCGGAAATACGGATATTCTTGCGGAGAAGGCAGTTCAAGGATTCGATGCGGAGCACATTCATTTGCGGAAATATCGGCTCCAGCCAATTGAAGATCTGCGTCACGCCCAAGGCGGCTTTCGTCCTGTTCAAGAGGACTGCGATTCTATCATTGAGCGGATATTGCCGTGCGATATTCTTGTATTCGCCACCCCAATTTATTGGTTTGGCATGTCAGGGACATTAAAGCTGTTTATTGATCGCTGGTCACAGACGCTGAGAGATCCGAGATTTCCTGATTTTAAACAGCAAATGTCAGCGAAGCAGGCATACGTAACAGCAGTGGGAGGAGACAATCCTAAACTAAAAGGGCTGCCGCTGATTCAGCAATTTGAACATATTTTTCATTTTATGGGGATGTCCTTTAAAGGCTATGTGCTGGGAGAAGGCAATCGTCCCGGTGATATTCTTCATGATCATCAGGCGCTGTCCGCTGCGAGCAGCTTATTGAAAAGAAGTGATGCTCTATGAAGCTGCTGCTGGTTATCTCTGGTATGTTGATTCTCGCACTCTTTTTAGCTTGGAAAGCGCCGACTTCTGTTTGGGTACAGGCTGAAACCAATTCGCCTCAGGTTCAGCAATTTGTGAGAATGGCAGGCGCAACGCTGCAAGTCAAGCAAATCATCAAGAGTGATGCAGGCGAAGAAACAGTTGTCATATCAAATGGTATTTCTGGGCCAAAATAAAAAAGCACCTGTCCAGGTGCTTTTCTTTATAAATGAGGAACCACAAGACCTCCATACAAAAACGCCGCGATAATCAGGAAGGCCGGATGCATCTTGAATTTTGTCAAGGCAAGGAGGGAAATCCCCGCAATCACTATCGCTTGAACCCAGCCGATCGCTTTGATGCCGTCTGCGCCGATTTGCCAGGTAAGAATGAGCATCATGACGGCGATGACAGGCTGGACGGACAGCGTCATACCTTTGATGACGGGGGATTGGCGGAAGCGCTGAATGATGCGCAAGAGGACGATCAATGCGAGCGCCGACGGTACGACGGTGGCGATCAGCGCAATCAGGAACCCGGGCCACCCGCCTGCGCTGTAGCCGACATACGCCGCGATTTTGGTTGCGATCGGGCCCGGCAATGCGTTCGCAAGTGCGAGCATATTTGAGAATTGATCGTTTGAGAGCCAGCTGTATCTGTTGACGACTTCTTCAAACATCAGCGGGATCGACGCCGGTCCGCCTCCATATCCGAGTACGTTTGCGACAAAAAACGCCATAAATATATAAATCATGATCATGAGGCCGACATTCCTTTATCTTTTGAACGTTTATTTGTGATTTTGTCCTTTAATTTAAAATGAAACGCGCCGTACGCCAAGAAAATGATAATGACAAAGCCGGGATTGATCTGCAGCGTTTGCAGGCCGATAAAAGCGATGATAAAAAACAGGATGCCCGTGACCCAGCCGAATCCTTTAAGCGCTTTTTGGCCAAACTCGTACGCCATGATGCCGAGCATTACCGCAATCACCGGTGTTACGGCGCCAATCATGCCGGCAACAATTGCTGAGTGGCTTAACACATTGACAGCCGCAAACAAGCCCGCCATCGCAAGACATGTAGGCAGAATATGTGCGAGGGTTGCCGCGATTGCGCCTAACGTGCCTTTCAGCTTAAAGCCCAGATACGCAGCCATTTTTGTGGCAATCGGTCCGGGAAGCGCATTAGCGATCGCTAATATTTCTCCGAATTCATCATCATCTATCCATTTGTATTTATTGACGGCTTCATGGCGGATGAGCGGGATCACCGACGGGCCGCCTCCGAATCCGAGAATGCCCGTTCGGACCATCGCCGCCGTAATGTCCCAATAGGGATGTTTCATGGCTATGTCCTCCTTACAGCTTCATGCCCGTTCTGCTTTTATACCGTTTAATCAGCATTTGGCAGTCGACGCTGACGACGCCTTTTTGCGTATAGAGCCGTTTTGTCAAAAACTCTTCCATCTCCTGATCATTTGCGAAAATGCCGTGCATATGCAGCTTGCTCGGTCCGGTCATGTGATAAAGGCTTGTCACGGCCGGCTCCTTTTCAAGCTTTAATGCGGTTTCCTCCAAATACTGCGGCTCCACCTCCACATTAAAAAACACGGACACGTGACGGCCGATTTTCGCCGGGTTGATGACAGCGGTGAATTTTTCAATCACACCGGCATCCAGTAAATGCTGAATGCGGTGCTGAACCGCCACTCGCGACAGGTTAACCCGCTTTCCTACGTCTGTATAGGAAATCCTCCCTTCCTCGTGCAAAATCGAAAGAATCTGTTTATCCGTTTCATCAAGGACAAGATTCGGAATGCTGTATTCATGTTCCAACCTGCTTCACCTTCCTTCATTTGGTAGACATTATTGTATCATGAAACATTACGTTATGAAGAGAGAATTTTTTTATTGTTTTCGATGCGTAATAACTTAGAATTATTTCTTATCGAAAAGTAAATAGTGTGTGAGATTTTCTTTCAGGAATGTGGATGGCCGCGAAGCCGCTTTTTATACTTGAGAAAATTTGTAAAGGGGCTTGCCATGAATACTTCAACCATCGGAACGAAACAAATGGTCGTCAGTCCGCATTATCTCGCGTCTCAAGCGGGGGCCGGCATTCTGGAAAAGGGCGGAAACGCGTTTGACGCGGCAGTGGCGGTCAGCGCCTGTCTGGCAGTCGTGTATCCGCATATGACGGGTCTTGGCGGGGATTCATTTTGGCTCACTTACCATAAAGAAACGGGACGAATCAAAGCTTATAATGGGAGCGGCCGTTCAGGGAAGCATGTGACGAGAGACTTGTATCGGGGCAGAGAAGCGATCCCTCTGCGCGGGACAGAAAGCGCCATTACCGTTCCGGGAATGGCGGACAGCTGGGATGCCGTGCTTTCGGCGTACGGGCGTCTTTCGCTCGCTGAGGTGCTGAAGCCAGCTCTTGATTATGCGGCAAACGGATTTCCGGTGTCCGCCGACCAATGCGCCCACACAGAACGCAATCTCGCTCTTTTAGCCTCGACGCCTTACACCTCGGCCATTTTTACGAGAAACAAAAAAGCGCCCATGCCCGGTGAACGGTTTGTCCAAAAGGATCTGGCGGCCAGCTTGGAGCAGCTTGCCGAGAAAGGAAGAAGCGCTTTTTATGAAGGAGACCTCGCTCAACGCATCACATCCTTTCTGCAAAACAACGGCGGCCGTCTGACACTTGATGACTTTAAAGCCCACCGCGGCGAGTGGACGAACCCGGTATCCTCCGATTACCGCGGGTGCAAAATCTATCAGGCTCCGCCGAATTCACAGGGCTTTACAGGCTTAATGACGCTCAATATATTGGAAAACTATGATTTTTCTCAGATCGAACACGGTTCCTTTGACTATTATCATCTGCTGATCGAGGCGCTGAAGAAGAGTTTTCAGCACCGGAATGAAGTGCTGACTGATCCGGCATTTTCTCATATTCCGCTGGATCGGCTGCTTGATAAACGGTATGCAAAGCAGCTTGCGGAAGAAATCGGTAACGTGGCTGCGCCGGCGGTAAGCCGGCCGGTCGGAAGCGACACTGCTTATGCCGCCGTCGCCGATGCGGAAGGAAATGCCGTTTCCTTTATTCAGAGCCTCTATTTCGAGTTCGGATCTGCCGTTACAGCGGGGGAGACGGGCATTCTGCTGCAAAACCGCGGGTCATTTTTTTCGCTGGACGAATCCCATGTCAATACACTTGAACCCGGCAAGCGGACGTTCCACACCCTCATGCCGGCGATGGCCTGTAAAGAAGGAAGACCGCACATCCTGTACGGAACCCAGGGAGGAGAAGGCCAGCCGCAAACTCAGACAGCGATGATTACGCGCATCATTGATTACAAAATGAACCCCCAGCAGGCGATCAATGAGCCGCGCTGGGTCTGGGGACGGACATGGGGAGAGGAGTATGAAGGGCTGAGGGTTGAAAGCAGAATCAGCCCTGAAACGAGAGAAGCCCTAAGGCAGAGCGGCCACCGCGTCGAGACCGTTGGTGATTTTGACGGGCTTATGGGCCATGCGGCAGCGATCGTCATTGATGAAGAAGGCTTTCTCCAAGGCGGGGCCGACCCGCGCGGCGACGGAGCGGCCGCAGGAGTATAGAGCTGCGCTAACTGATGAAAAAAATAAGCACGCCAAGCGCGGCAGAAAGACCTGCGTAAAACGAATCGTACACATATTGCTTTTCCTCCCGCCGGTGCCGCCATTCCATTAAGCCGCTGCAGCAAAATAGCATGAAAACAACTCCCGCAAATACGTACATTTCATTGAAAAAATTCACCGCTGCGATGCCCGTAATAAGCAGTGTGATTTCGATTAATCGATGTGTGCCGTTTATCGGCTTCTGCTTTTTAACAGGCTTTGGCAAATTGAGAACTTTGACGGCAAATACTTGAAACATAAGGCTGAGCAAAATAAATACGGCTGAAAAAATCAGTAACTGAATGAAATCCATCGTCTGCCTCCTAAAAATGTGTCACTCGTTTCATACGAGTGAGGGCCTTGTAAGTTTCGGCATTCTATAAGACATTAGGCTGAGTTGCATGGTAAAAGACTCAAAAAAGACCCCTTACGAAAGGGGTCTTTTTGGCTAGTTTCTTCTATTATAATGGTTCCTGCTTCAGGTCGGGCGGACAAGTGTATATGTCTTCCCGAGTCTGGCGTATTCATTCCCCGCGAGCCTTGCCGCAGGCTTCAGCTCATCTGTTCGTATGTAGCCTCTATCGGCGTCATATACTTGGTCATTCAAATGAAAACAAACGACTCTGCCGATGATGAGGTCTGTCGTCGTTTCTCCGCTGTCATTTTGGAACGGAAGATGGCGTTCGAGTATACATTCAAACCTGACTTTTGCTTCTTTTATACCGGGAACGCTGATGCAAGCGCTGTCTGTCACAGAAAGGTCTGTCATGCCAAGTTCACTGACATCAGGATCAAGCCTTGCCGCCGTTTTGTTAATGTCTTCAATAATGGACTCATCACTGACGTGCACCACGAATTCCCGATGAGCGAGTGCGTTTCTCGCGGTGTCTTTCTGCCGACCGTCCGCGCGGCTGACTGAGATGGCCAGAAGCGGCGGTTCTGCGGAGACAACGTTATAGAAACTGAAGGGCGCCGCGTTTACGGCGCCGTTGATGGATGACCGCGTCGTGACAAATGCGATCGGCCGGGGAACGACTGTGCCCGAAAGCAATTTGTAAGTGTCTTTTGCGTTCAGTTCGTCTGCTCGTAAGATATGCATGATTTCGGCCGCCTTTCTTTATCGTATGACCTGATTATACAGAAAGAAAATTCGGAAACACAACAAAAGAAAACCGGCTGCATATCTTATCACGTGGCATATATCTGATTGAGGAAAAAGGCTTCCGTTTAGCCGGCAGCCTATTAACGAATGGTGTTACTTGTAGTTTTTCTTTACAACCCAGATGTTCCCGTCTTTCCAGTACTCTGTTTTGCTGCAGTAATCGTCTTTTTTGCAAGGGTCTTTTTTATGAGGACGATAAGGTTTTTTCTGCGTGCGTTTTTTCTTGCGGCGGCATGATTTTTTGTGGCTGCGAGATTTTTTGTGAGACCGGCAAGATTTTTTACGGCTGCGGGATTTTTTGTGAGACCGGCATGATTTTTTACGGCTGCGAGATTTTTTGTGAGAACGGGACTTTTTATGGCTGCGAGATTTTTTGTGAGAACGGGATTTTTTATGGCTGCGAGATCTTTTGTGAGAGCGGGATTTTTTATGGCTGCGAGATCTTTTGTGAGAGCGGCACGATTTTTTATGACTGCGAGATTTTTTGTGAGAACGGGACTTTTTATGACTGCGAGATTTTTTGTGAGAACGAGATTTTTTATGGCTGCGAGATTTTCTCTTCTTACTGCTTTTTGGTTCTTGGTACAAATAATCTTCCAATCCCTCGGTGCTTGCGGACTTTACTGCTTCTTCGATATCAGAATGGGAATAGTGGCCCATTTTGAAACCTCCTCATGATATATGTTTTAAGGATGCGATCCTTACTACCACATAGTACGCATGGATGAAAAAAGTGTATGTGTGATTCGCTGAGTTTTATATAAAAAGCACAGCCTAAATTAATACAGGGAGGGTTACTGATGAAAGACCAATCAACATTGCCTCTATACCAGCTGTTTATTCACCCGAAAGACTTAATGGAGCTGAAAAAAGACATTTGGGATGATGATCCGGTGCCCGCGGTGCTGAGAGTGAATCAAAAACGGCTTGACATTGATCTGGCGTACCGCGGCTCTCATATAAGAGATTTCAAGAAAAAGTCGTATCATATCGCTTTTTATTCGCCGAAAACATTTCGCAGGGCGAAAGAGATACATTTAAACGCTGAATACAAAGATCCGTCGATGATGCGGAATAAGCTGTCTCTCGATTTCTTTGCGGAGCTTGGGACGCTGTCACCAAAGGCGAATTTCGTAACCTTGCAAATCAATGGCAGACATGAGGGGGTGTATCTTGAGCTGGAGTCAGTGGATGAATATTTTCTGGCGAAACGGAATTTGGCGGACGGCGCTGTTTTTTACGCGGTGGATGACGACGCCAATTTCTCCCTCGTCAGTGATCTGGAGCGGGATACGAAAACATCGCTCGAACTTGGTTATGAAAAGAAAACGGGAACGAAAGAAGACGATTTATACTTGCAGGATATGATCTATAAAATTAATACCGTGCCGAAGTCAGAGTTCAAGGGGGAGATCGTCAAACACTTGGACGCCGATAAGTATTTGCGGTGGCTTGCGGGCATCGTGTTTACCTCAAACTACGATGGATTTGTTCATAATTACGCTTTGTACCGGAATCATGAAACGGGACTTTTTGAAGTCATTCCGTGGGATTACGATGCGACGTGGGGAAGAGACATTCACGGTGATCGGATGGAGGCCGATTATGTCAGAATACAAGGGTTTAATACCTTGACTGCAAGGCTTCTGGATGAACCGTATTTCCGCAAAGCGTACAAACGGCTTTTGGAAGAGACGCTTCAGACCCGGTTTACCATTGAATATATGAAGCCGAAGGTCATGTCACTGTATGAGCAGATCAGGCCGCATGTCGCGAAGGATCCATATAAGAAAGAGGAGATTGATTGCTTTGACCGGGAGCCTGAAGTGATTTGCGAGTACATTAAGGAGCGGTCCGCCTTCATCAGCAGTGAGTTAGAGCGGTGGAATATCTGATTTGGAAATGAAGAAAGATTTTTTACAAATAGGCTGGTGAATCAGTTCCCGAAAATAATCGTGATACGTATATATGCATTATGCTTTTTACATTATGAGAAAAATGACTAGGAGGACAATAGATGAAACGCAATACGAAGCGGCAGCGGTCTGATGACAACTTTTTGCATGCGATGGAAGGAAAAGTAATTACTGTCTACCGGGGAGGCCCGGAGTCCAAGACAGGGAGATTAGCAGACATTCAATCGGATTATATCGCTCTTCAGGTTGATAATAAAATCGTTTATTATCAATGGAAACACGTGAAAAGTGTGACGGAAAATACGAGTGAAACCGTATCGCCGGCCGAAGCGGCAGAATGTGAAAAAGCTGATGATTTTCAAGACCTGATCAGCCGGATGACCAATCGCACGGTGCAATTGAATCAGGGAGGTCCGGAATCGAAAAGAGGAAAGCTTCACGAAACAGGGGATGATTTTCTCGTGCTGGAAACGGAAGATGACGGAATCGTATACTTTAACGCCGACCATGTCAAAAGCATCAGCGCGGAACAAGAAGAGGACGGCCAAGAGGAGGAGCGCCCGGAATTTGAAATGGCTGATGATTTTCACGGCATATTTAAACGCCTGATCCACAAATGGGTATCCATCAACCGCGGAGGTCCTGAAGCCGTTGAAGGTATACTTGTGGATAATTCCGACGGCCACTACACTCTTGTGAAAGATAAAGAAGTGCTGCGGATCTATCCTTTTCATATCAAGAGCATCAGCGAAGGGGCAAAAGGAGCAGCTAAAAAAGAGGAGAATAAAGACGACGAGAATAAAGGTGAGAAAGAGAGCGCCGAAGAAGAAAAGCCGCATGAGGAAGAATCACGCGAAGAGCAGCGTACTTCCTCTAAAAAGTCGAAAAGATCGTCAAGATCCGTTCGATCTTCAAAAAGGGAGGAAGAGAACTCTTATAGCTATGCCACTGTATTAAGGACAATAGATTATCGGTGGAAACACGGCCGTAAATGATTGGTCCGTAAACGCGGGAGAGGGGGGAATGAAATGGCTGGATTAAGCAGATTTCTGGATAAACAAGTCGATATTGAGATATCGGGGAATACGACATTTTCAGGAACTCTTTTGGATATCGGTCAGGATATCATTGTGATTCATGACGGCCGGACGTTTCTTTATATTCCGCTGCTGCACCTTCAGAGGATGACATTGACGCTCCCGGACGAAGAGAATAAAGAACCGTACGCAAGAAAAAAAAGTCCGCATCCCGAAAAACAGGAACATTCCTTTTCTTACCGGAATACCCTCCAGCATATAAAAGGCAGATTCACAGAAATATTTGTTACGGGAGACCGTTCCATTCATGGGTATGTGACAAGTGTTTTAAATGATTATTTTGTTTTCTTCTCTCCGGTTTATAAGACTCTTTTCATCTCGATGCATCATTTGAAATGGCTGACACCCTATTCCGATGAGCAGACGCCGTATACATTAAACAGTTCAGAGCTGCCGGTTGTTCCCGCTAATGTGCCCCTCGTCCGGAATTTTGAGGAGCAATTAAAAAGATATATCGGGAAGCTGATTATTCTGGATTTAGGAGATATACCGAATAAAGTGGGGCTGTTGCAGGATGTCTCAGATAATATTCTTGAATTGACCAATGCAGACGGAGATACTGTTTTTTGGAAATTGAATCATTTAAAAACCATGCACCTGCCATAAATGATAAAACTGCCTCTCTTATACAGCAGGCAGTTTTTTTCATCAGGGCTAAAGGTAAATCCAACTGATCCAAACATATAAAACGGTAATGGTAAACACGACGGTGAGAGGGACAACGATAATGGTCGTTTTGATATATTCTGACCAAGAAACTTTTTCGCCGTGCTGTCTGATGATATGCATCCAGATCAGCGTGGCTAATGTCCCGATCGGCAGAAGCAATGATCCGATATCACTGCCGATAATATTAGCCAAATAAATGATCTTTACGGTTAATGGGTCGATGGACATTTCAGTTAAGGTCAAAGTGCTGATCATTAAGGCGGGATGGTTATTGAACAAATTAGAGAGGACGGATGTAGCGATGCCCATAATAGATGCGGCGTGGGCAATGCTTTGTGAGACATAAGGCTCAATAGACTGAACAAGCAGCGCCGTCAGTCCGATATTATGCAGTCCGTAGATGATAATGTACATCGTGAAGGCAAAAATAAAGATATGCCAAGGCGCTTTCCTTAATAAGTCTGCCGGTCCGATTTTTAAATAAAACCATCTCCAGCCAAGGAGGATGACTGAACTGATGACAGCCACGAGCGAAACGGATATGCCGTTGTAAGAAGCTGCAAACAGACTGATCCGGACGAACAATACAAATGCCAAAACACAAAACATGATGTTCGTACGGCTGTTTTGGGTCGGGTCTGGCGGAGGCTGAAGCGGGTGATATCGTTTGTGTTCCAGCGAATCAAAATGAACCGGAATATCGGGGAGCTGTTTCGGCAAACGGCGGTAAAAAACGGCAAACAGCAGAAAGGCCATAAACACCAGTCCCAGCGTGCCGGGGATAAACATCATATTGGTGTACAAATAAAGGTCCATGCCTATCATTTTGAGAGAAATTAAATTGACGATATTACTGACGCCGATCGGGGTGCTTGCCGCCGTCGCAATTAATACGCCGCTTATTAAATACGGTGTTTTCTGATGTCTTTTAAGTCCGAGATATTGTAAGACCAATAGTAAAATAGGAGTGGTGATTAAGACGCTGCCGTCATTATTCAGAAAGAGCGTCATTGAAAAACAGAGCAGGTTGGTCAGCCAAAAAAGCCGGATGCCCGATCCCTTGGCGCGGTGAAGCAGTTTGGCCGCCGCCCAGTTAAAAAAACCGAAGCTTTCCAGCGCGATCGCCATAATCATTGTGGAGATAATGGTGATTGATGCTCCGGTGACTTTTGACCCTATATCCCCCAAATCATGAAAGGAAACGGTTCCGCATAACAAAACGAGAATGGCGCCCAGCGACGCCGGAAAGGCTTCATTTAATCCCCCGGGTCTCCAAAATATAAAAATAATGGTCACAAAGAAAGAAATCAGGGTCAAAATGACGGTAATATGTGTAATGTGTTCTGCCTCCTTTTAGATGGGTCATTGCCGCCCCGTTATTTTTATCCCTCCTGATCAGTTGTACTGTATGTATACGGGTACAGGTCGTAAGGTGTACTGAGCGTTTCTACCAATTTAGTAAAATTCCATAAAAGCACAAAAAAAGAGGCTGCTTTCGGCGGCCCTCTTTTTTATGCATTTTCCTTATCCGCCTGCAATAAAGCCTGGCGCTTATTCATAATATCCAGAAAATGTTTCAGAATCGGGTTTTGATTATCCTTGCGGTAGGCAATGACCCATTCGGCAGTGAGCTGCACCTGATTAATGCCGCGGTAGGCGACTTCGAGATTAAACAGCTTTTTAGCAGAAGAAGGCACGAAGGTTACGCCGATACCGGCACTAACCAATCCGATCACCATTTGATACTCCGTCGCTTCCTGAACGATTTTCGGTTTGAAGCCCGCCTGCTCGCAGTAGTTCACAAACTCCAGGTATAAAGTCGGCCATGTTTCTTTCGACAGTGTGATAATCGGTTCATTTTTTAAATCCTGAATGTCGATTGTCTGTTTAGCGGTAAGCGGGTGCTGCTTCGGCAAAGCCAGAATGCACGGACTGCTCTGCACCTTTTCCATATGTAACGCGGAATGCTGTAAAGGCGGATGAAGGATGCCGATATCAATGTTCCCCTTCAGAAGTTCTTCCTGCTGTCTGAAAGAAGAAATTTCACGCAGATCAAGCTTGACGGAGGGGTATTTTTCGCGGAATTCCCGAATGATCGGCGGCAGAAATTCATATGTGGCCGAGCCGACAAAACCGACGACAAGGCGGCCGAGCTCTCCCCGCGCCGTTCTCTGCGCCATTTCAATCGCTTTGTCTATTTCTTCGATCGCGTTTCTGCTGTGTTTTAAAAAACTTTCTCCGGCAGCTGAAAGCTCTACAACCCGTTTCGTGCGCTTTAATAAGGTCACGCCGACTTCCTTCTCAAGCTGTTTGATCTGCTGGCTGAGAGGCGGCTGTGTCATATTTAACCGAAGCGCAGCTTTGCCGAAATGAAGTTCTTCGGCAACGGCAATAAAGTATTGAAGATGGCGAAGCTCCATCCTTATCCATTCCTTTCTCTTTGTTAATTATTCGTGAAACATATTAATCATACGGCGAATTGATATTGGAGGTCAATTTCCAAAGAGTGTATAGTGAATAATATCACAAATTACTTAAAATTTTATATTTAATATGCATAATAAGGAGTGAGGGTGTTGGCAAAAGCAACAAATGAACTAAAAACCTCTGAAAAAAATCGGGGGGCGGAGCTTGTTGTTGATTGCTTAGTGGAGCAAGGTGTCACACATGTTTTTGGCATTCCGGGTGCAAAAATTGATGCAGTATTTGATGCGTTAAAAGATAAAGGACCTGAACTGGTTTTATGCCGTCACGAACAGAACGCTGCATTTATGGCTGCGGCTGTCGGAAGACTGACTGGAAAACCAGGCGTTTGTCTCGTTACTTCAGGCCCGGGGGCATCCAACTTGGCGACCGGCTTGTTAACGGCTAATACAGAAGGTGATCCGGTAGTGGCGCTGGCGGGTAACGTAATTCGCGCAGACCGGTTAAAACGGACACACCAATCATTGGACAATGCGGCGCTATTTCAGCCGATTACAAAATACAGTGTAGAAGTACAGGAAACAGGGAATATACCAGAAGCGGTAACAAACGCCTTCAGGGCAGCGTCAGCAGGTCAGGCAGGCGCGGCTTTTGTGAGCTTTCCGCAGGATGTTGTGAATGAAATCACAAACGTGAAAAACGTACGCAGCGTGCCGGCGCCGAAACAAGGCCCTGCACCGGAAGAAGCGGTCAGCGCGGCTATCGCGAAAATCCAGACGGCGAAACTTCCCGTTCTGTTAGTCGGCATGAAAGGCGGAAGACCGGAGGCGGTAAAACAAATCCGCAGACTGCTTGCCAAAACAAAACTGCCTTTCGTAGAAACGTACCAAGGGGCCGGCACATTGTCCAGAGAGCTGGAAGGCCAATATTTCGGCCGGATCGGACTGTTCCGCAACCAGCCGGGCGATCTTCTGCTTGAACAGGCGGATGTCGTATTAACGATCGGTTATGATCCGATTGAATACGATCCGAAGTTCTGGAACGTAAACGGCGACCGTGCTATTATCCATCTTGACGAAATCCAGGCCGATATCGATCATGCCTATCAGCCGGAATTAGAATTATTAGGCGATATCGCCGCTACGGTTAAACAAATTGAACACGACGCTGTGACATTTGATATGGGCAGCCGTGAACAAGAAGTGCTGAGCGAATTAAAACAGATGCTCACAGACAGCGAGAAGGCGCCAAGCGACCATAAATCCGACAGAGTGCATCCTCTGCAAATCGTCCAAGAACTGCGCAATGCAATTGATGACGACGTAACCGTCACTTGCGATATCGGTTCTCACGCGATCTGGATGTCCCGCTACTTCCGCGCTTATGAGCCGCTGAAACTGTTGATCAGCAACGGCATGCAGACATTGGGCGTAGCGCTTCCTTGGGCGATTGCCGCCACATTGGTGAATCCGGGTGAAAAAGTCGTATCCGTTTCAGGAGACGGAGGATTCCTGTTCTCTGCAATGGAATTGGAAACGGCAGTCCGCTTAAAAGCGCCGATCGTTCACCTTGTATGGAATGACAGCACATATGATATGGTCGCATTCCAGCAAATGAAAAAATATAACCGTACATCATGCGTAGATTTCGGAAACATTGACATCGTAAAATATGCAGAAAGCTTCGGCGCCACCGGCTTGCGCGTTGAGTCACCGGAACAGCTGGCAGACGTGCTGCAAAAAGGCTTGAACACAGAAGGCCCTGTCATCATTGACATTCCTGTCGATTACAGTGACAATGTTCATTTATCAAGCGACATGCTTCCGAAGCAATTCAAAGAAAAAATGAAAGCAAAAGCTCTCTAGCACTCTGCGCACCATGACCTGTTTTCTAAAACAGCCCAATTTAAAAGGAGTGAAGGGAATATGAAAAACGCAAGCGACATCCATATGATGAGCCGCGGAGAAAAAGGCTCACCTGAGGATCAGATCTATCAAGTATCCACAATGACATCTCTGCTGGACGGAGTATATGACGGAGATTTTGATATGGCTGACATTCCGAAGTTCGGTGATTTCGGAATCGGCACGTTCAACAAACTGGACGGCGAATTAATCGGATTTGACGGAGAATTTTACCGTCTGCGCGGCGACGGTACGGCTACGCCTGTTAAAGGCGGAGACCTGTCACCATTCTGCTCATTCACATTTTTTACGCCGGATATGACGCATACGATCGACGGCGAAATGACCCGTGAAGAATTCGAGCAGGAAATCGCCAGCCTTCTGCCTAGTAAAAACTTATTTTATGCGATCCGTTTAGACGGCGTATTTAAAAAGGTGCAGACAAGAACGGTAGAACGCCAGGAGAAACCGTACGTTCCGATGATCGAAGCGGTAAAAACACAGCCTGTGTTCAACTTTGACGACATCCAGGGTACAATCGCCGGCTTCTGGACGCCGGGTTACGCAAACGGCATCGCTGTTTCCGGATATCACCTGCACTTCATTGATGAAGGACGCAATTCCGGCGGACACGTGTTTGACTATGTCATTAAAGATTGTAAAGTGACCATTTCTCAAAAAATGAATATGAACCTCAAGCTTCCGAATACGGCGGACTTTTTCAACGCAAATTTAGATAATCCGAATTTTGCGAAGGACATCGAAACAACCGAAGGAAGCCCGGAATAAATTAAAAAAGAAAGCCCCATTTTTCTCGGGGGCTTTCTTTTTATTTGGCTGAACCGGCAAAGATTAGGTAAAATACAGTCAAAAGGGAAAGGTGTGGTAGCTGTGAAAGTATTGGTATTAGCGGTTCATCCTGACATGAACAACT
The DNA here is from genome assembly GCF_011800725.1 of Bacillus sp. EKM208B. Classification (NCBI taxonomy): domain Bacteria; kingdom Bacillati; phylum Bacillota; class Bacilli; order Caryophanales; family Bacillaceae; genus Bacillus; species Bacillus sp. EKM208B. The sequence goes on from NZ_JAANHO010000001.1 coordinate 494,378, forward strand.
CAGCGGTCAATAAGGCGTGGACAGAAGAATTAAAAAATCATGATGAAATCACGGTCCGTGAGCTTTATAAAGAATATCCGGACGGGAAAATAGATGCGGAAAAGGAACGGCAGCTGTGTGAACAGTATGACCGGATCGTATTTCAATTCCCGCTGTACTGGTACAGTGCGCCTCCGCTTTTAAAAACATGGATGGATCATGTGCTGGCGTATGGATGGGCTTACGGCTCCAAAGGAAAGGCGCTGCACGGCAAAGAATTGCTGCTGGCTGTTTCCGTAGGTGCCGGAGAGGATGCATATCAGGCAGGCGGGTCTAACCATTTTTCACTGAGCGAGCTCTTAAGGCCGTTTCAGGCAATGGCTAATTTTACGGGTATGACCTATTTGCCGGCTTTCGCGATGTACGGGGTAAGCAGCGCCGATGCTGCGGCTATCCGTGACAATGCCAAACGCCTGGCGGATTACATAAAGAAGCCATTTTAGAGTCGTATGCATTCATCTTCATCCGACAATATTTCCTGAGAAATATTTCGAACCTTAGACGTTTCTGACTGCTCAAGAAAGAAAAAACGGATTTCGCGCTGAATTTGCGAAATCCGTTTTGATATTATGTCAGTTTTTGCAGATCTTTTGTGCTGATATATCCCGTTGCGCCCCCGTAATCGACAAGCGCCCAGCCGAAGTCAATGCCGCCGCCGGCTGTCTTTTTCCATCCGAGGAAAGAAACGCTCGTGTTTTTTGCAAGGGAAGCTTTGACCGCTTGTTTGTCTGTATATACTTTTGTTTTTGCCGTCGTTTTTACGGTTGTTGCTTCTTTAACAATATAATGAGTAGATACAAATCCTGTTTTTCCGTTTTTATAATGTACTTTTGCCCAGTCAGCGTTCTGGAAGGAAACGATCTTTAAGCTGTCGCCTAAATGAAGGGTATCAGCTCTCGGACTGGCTGCTGATGCTTTTGTTCTGACGTTCAATGCTTCCGCGGAAACGAGATAAGAGTCAAGCGGGTAGCTGTACAGATCGTCAATTTTGACCGCTTCTTGCGCGTGTGTCTCCGGAAGAGGCGTTATTCCGGCAGCTGAAGCCGCTGTTATTCCCGCTGCAAGGGTCAGAATGGATGCCGCTTTGGCTGTTTTCTTCATCTGTATCTCTCCTTTTACTTCATCCTTTCACGTTTTACCGGAAGTCTAAACATCGGCCGGTTATTTTTGTGTTTGAAGTTTCAATGGAGCGGAAATGGTTTTTTTGACTTTTTCTCCTTTGAGCACCTGCTCCGCCGCTTCGGCCGCCAGTTTTCCGATCAGCTTCGGCTGCTGGGCGACCGTGGCTGTCAGCTTTCCGTTTTTAATGGAAGAAATCGCATCTTTATTTCCGTCGAAACCGACGACCAAAATGTGTTTGCCCGAGCTGTTAATCGCTTCGAGCGCGCCGAGTGCCATTTCATCATTATGGGCGAACACGGCTTTAATATCCGGATGTCCCTGCAACAGGTTTTCCATAACGGTCAATCCTTTTGTACGGTCAAAATCCGCTGCTTGCTTTGTTACGACATCCAGCTTTTTGTCGGCAATATGATGAAAGCCCGTTCCGCGTTCCCGTGTCGCGGATGCGCCCGGCACCCCTTGCAGTTCAGCCACTTTGGCGCCTTTTCCGAGCTGATCGGCGAGGTAGTCAGCCGCCATTTCTCCTCCTTTGACATTGTCAGAGGCGACAAGCGTTTCGACTTTGCCGTGTTCGGCTGAACGATCAAGCGCAATGACGGGAATGCCGAGGGAATTTGCCGATTCGACGGCTGTTGAAATCGCTGATGAATCGGTCGGATTGACCAGCAGCGCATCGACTCCCTGCTGGATCAAATCTTCTACGTCATTTGACTGTTTAGATGAATCATTTTGGGCATCGACAATAATGACCTTCATGCCCCGTTTTTTGGCTTCCTTTACAACGCCTTCTTTTAATGAAACGAAGAACGGATTGTTCAATGTAGAGACGGAGAGCCCGATAGTGAATTCTTTTTTATGTTTTGTGTTTGACGGTTTTGCCCATTGGGGCGGTTCAAGTGAACAGGCGGACAGCAAAAACAGTGATAATGCCGCGATCGTGATGATGGCTTTCTTCATAATGGTCCTCCTACTATGCCGATTTTTTGCGGTCCAGCAGCACCGCGATTAAAATGACAAATCCTTTGACGACGAGCTGATAAAAAGATGATACGCCGAGAAGGTTCAAGCCGTTGTTCAGCGTTCCGATAATCAAAACCCCGATCAGCGTACCGATGATGCGCCCTCGGCCGCCGGATAGGCTCGTTCCGCCGAGAACGACCGCTGCGATGGCGTCCAGCTCGTATGATTCCCCGGCCGTCGGCTGTGCGGAATTTAAGCGTGATGTCAGAATCGCTCCTGCCAGCGCCGATAATAAACCTGTCAGAGAATAGATCATGATCTTGATGCGGGGCACTTTGATTCCCGATATCAGCGCCGCTTTCTCATTGCCGCCGATGGCGTATGTCCGGCGGCCGAACGGTGTTTTGTGCAGAAGAACCCACAGGGCCGCAAATGCAATCAGCATCGTAATGGCAGGTACGGGAATGCCGAGAAAATAACCGCGCCCGAATAATTGAAATGCGTAATTTGAACCGAGCCCCGTAATCGGATTTCCGTCCGTATAGACGAGGGTCAGTCCGCGAAAGACGGTCATTGTCGCCAAAGTGGCGATGAACGGCGCCATTTTTCCTTTTGTGATTAATAATCCGTTTATCATGCCGAGTACGGCGCCGATCGCGCAGCCGATGATGACGGCTAAGATCGGATCGATGCCTGAGACCATCATACCTGCGACCAATGCGCTCGATAAGGCGAGGATGGCTCCGACAGAGAGATCAATGCCTCCCGTTAAAATGACAAACGTCATTCCGAATGCAATCAGAGCGTTAATCGCAACCTGCCGAAGAAGGTTGAGAATATTGAGGGGTTCAAGAAAACTCGGGTTTAAAACGGAAACGATCAGCACAAGAATCAGTAAGCCGAGAAACGGACCGAGTTTTTGCGTAAAGGTATGAATGGAAAATCGCTTTTGTTCAGTTGATGTCATTGGTTCAGTTTTCATTCTGCTGCCCTCCCGTGGCAAGTGTCATGATGTGTTCTTGTGTTGCGCCGGCCGCATTGATTTCTCCGCTGATGCGCCCTTCGTGGACGACGATGATTCTGTCACTCATGCCGAGAATTTCCGGCAGCTCGGAAGACACCATGATGATGGCGACTCCGCGATCGGTCAGTTCATTCATTAATGAATAGATTTCCCTTTTCGCGCCTACGTCGACGCCTCTTGTCGGTTCATCAAGGATGAGAACTTTCGGGCCGATTCCGATCCATTTGGCGATGACGACTTTTTGCTGATTTCCTCCTGATAAATGCCGGGCGGCGGTTTCCGGAGATGCGGTCTTAATGGTCAGACGCTTGATGAGCAGCTCAACGAACTCCGCCTCGCGTTTTCGGTCAATGATGCCTTTCGGAGAGAAGCTGGTCAGGTTCGGCAATGAGATATTTTCACGAATGGACGTATCCAGCAGCAGCCCTTCATCTTTGCGGTTCTCCGTAATCAGGCCGAGGCCCTTGCGGATGGCATCGTACGGACCCCGAATGCCGGTTTTTCGGCCGGAAATCCAGATCTCTCCGGAATCGAGCCTGTCAATTCCGAACAGCGCTCTCATGATTTCTGTCCGTCCGGCACCCATTAAGCCGGAAACGCCGAGGATTTCTCCGGCGCTCACATGGAAACTGATCTGTGAAAAGCTTCCTTTTTTTGAGGCGTTTTTCACTTCGAGCACCTTATCGCCGAGTGACGGCGTGCGAGTCGGATACCGATCGGTCAGCTCCCGCCCGACCATTTTTTTGACCACTTCATCAAAATTAGTGTCTTTAATATGTGCCGTATCGACAGTGAGGCCGTCCCTCATAATGGTGATCCGGTCGCAAATCGAAAATATCTCTTCCATTCGGTGCGAAATATAGACGATGGATACGCCGTCCCGCTTTAACGCCGTCATTACGTCAAACAGTTTGCTGATTTCCCGTTCGGTCAGCGCCGCGGTCGGTTCGTCCATAATAATGACTTCGGCGTTTGTCATCAGCGCTTTGGCAATCTCAATCATCTGCTGCTGGCCGACGGAACATTGTCCGGCTTCCCGGTCGAGAGGAAGAGAGACTCCCAGTTTTTCAAGCTGTGATTTTGCTAGCGCTTTCATTTTCTTCGTTTCCAAAACGCCGAACGCCGTCGTCAGCTCTTTGCCGATAAAAAGGTTTTCAAGCACCGTCATGTCCGGCCATATATTCAGTTCCTGATGGATAAAGGCGATTCCGTGCTTTTCGGCTTCCTTTGGATTGGAGAAGCTCATATTTGTTCCGTTTATCGTAATGTTTCCCTTGTCGAGCCGGTGGAGCCCGGTGAGCAGATTCATTAACGTCGATTTGCCCGCTCCGTTTTCTCCCATTAAAGCGTGGATTTCTCCCGGCAGAAGCTCAAATGAGACGCCGGAGAGCACTTGGTTTTTGCCGAATGCTTTATGAATGTCTGTCATGCCGATGTGCATGCTGGATCCCTTCTTTCTAGAAAATCACACCCGCCTGCAGGATGCAGTTGGCGTATGGTGTCATTTCACCCGTTCGGATGACGGCTTTTGCTTTCTGTGTGAGCCGTTTGAATTCCTCGTGGGACATGTACTCGATCGTCTGCACTGAGAAATGGCTTTCTATGAAACTTGCATTCTCAGGATTTGCGTCTTTGATCTCGGAAGCGGCTATCACCTTTTCGACTGCCATCTCCCCGGCTACCAGGCCGGTCACGTCCCGAAAGGCGGGAACGCCCGCCGTTAAGGACAAATCAATTTTAGGAACGCCGTCAGGGACGGGGAGACCCGCATCGGCGATCGCGATGAGGTCTGTATGCCCGAGATCAGCTAATACTTTGGCAATGTGGCTGTTTAACATTCCGTGTTTTTTCATGACAGCAGCTCCTCAACTTCTTTTCTGGCCGGCATCCCGCCTTGGGCGCCGAAGTGCTGCACGGACAGGGAGGCGGCGCGGTTGGCAAACAGGAGCGCTTGCTCGATGTCCCGTCCTTCCGCGAGTGCGACGGCAAGTGCCGCATTAAAGGTATCGCCGGCTCCCGTCGTGTCGACCGCTTCTGCAGGGAAGGCGGGAACAAGCCGTTCCGCGGTGCCGTCTGAGTAGCGCACGCCTTGTTTTCCTTCGGTAATGAACAATTTGCCGGGATAGCCGGCGAGCGCTTCTTCTTTCGTCCGGTCAGGAAATAAAATGGATGCTTCATGTTCGTTCGGCGTAAGATATGCGGCATCCTCAATCGTCGATTGTTTCAGCGGCCGGGCCGGCGCGGGATTCAGGATAACCGGAATTTGCTGCGCGCGGCAGTAGCTGCACACTTCTTCAACGGTTTCTTCAGGAATCTCCTGCTGGATCAGCACGATATCAATGCCGGGAAGTTTTGCTAGCGCACTTTTGGCATAATCGGGGGAGATGTCATCGTTTGCGCCTTTTACGACGACGATGCTGTTGTCTCCTTCTGCGAGCACAATATGAGCCGTTCCGCTTTTTTTATGTGTAACCGTTTCCATATAGTCCGTATTGACACCGTTTGCCTTCAGGTTTTCAATAATCGCTTTTCCGTAGCCGTCATTGCCTGCTTTTCCTACCATATATACGTTTGCGCCCAGACGGGAAGCGGCTACGGCCTGGTTTGCGCCTTTTCCTCCGGGCACAGTTTGAAAGTCTGTGCCCAGTACGGTTTCTCCGGCTTTCGGACGCCGATCGGATGTGACGACCAGGTCCATAGAACAGCTTCCGATAACACAAATTTCACTCATGGTGATCATCCTTTCTCGTCGTTTGTCTTCTTATGTAAGTCACGGGCAGTTGAATGGCCGTCTCTTTCGGCGGCTCTTTCTTTATCAATTGCAGCAGCAGGTTTGCCGCTTTTTTTCCCATCTCATATGCAGGCTGGCGGATGGTTGAAAGAGGCGGAAACAAAAGCCTGCTCTGCGGAATATCGTCGTATCCGATGATCTGAATCTCCTCCGGAACTTTTTTGCCGAGCCGCAGCGCCTCATGGAGGACGGCAGCCGCCGCAATGTCGTTGCTGGCAATGACTCCGTCGGTTTCCGGGTATGCTGCAAACAATTCTTCTGCTAAAATGGCGGCATCCTTGATGGAAAATGAAGCGGCGGAGATGACATTGAACTGCGCGCCCGCTTTTTGCAGCACATCAAGTGCGCCGTTAAAACGTTCCTGAGCGGTCGGAAGGTGGGCTGGGCCTTTGACAAGCGTGATGCTTGTGCTTTTGCCGCGAAGCATTTCCTCAGCCGCCCGTTTTCCGCCTGCCCGTCCGTCACTGAATACGGATGGGGCGCCTTCTTTTGTCCGGTCCAGAAATACGACCGGGTAAAGGCTGCCGCTGTATTCGGGAAGGTCGGGGTAATGGGTGGCCGCCAAAATACCGGCAACTTGATTTTGTTTAAATGTTTGCAGGTAGTCGAGTTCTTTTTCCAATTCTTCATCGCTGTTGCCGATGATCAGCCGGTATCCTTCCCGCTGCAACTCGTCTTCAGCCCCGCGGGCAAGCTGAGGGAAAAAGGGATTCGTAATATCCGGAAGCAAAAGCCCGACCAGTCTGGATTCTCTTTTATAAAGAGAGCGGGCAACTTCATTCGGATAATAATTCAGCTTCTCCATGGCAAGCATGACCTTCGTTCGTGTATCTTCATGCACGTAGCCGTTGTCATTGAGGACACGCGAAACCGTGGCAACAGAGACGCCGGCAGCGCCTGCGACATCTTTAATCGTTGCCAACAAACACTCCTCCTTCATTTATGTAACCGTTTACATAAAAAGAGTAACACGAATAATTTCGGTTGGCAACAAAAAAAGAGGCCGGGGCCTCTACTAATTCACGATACCGATTTGCGAGATATTCACTTTGATATCAGGGACGATCTCGATGGAAGGATAGACCTCACGCCAATTGAGCCGCTTGCCCCGCTCATAATAATGGGTTTGATAGTTCCGGCCGATGCCGAGGATATCCGAGTTGTGCTCCTGAATATGGCTGATCACCGATCTGGCCTGCCCGTTCAGATTTGCTGATGCTTGTTTGTTCATTTGGTCGATTGCCGTATAAGAATTCAGCTTGTCCTTCGGATATTCCAAGACGCGTGCATTCAGTTTTAAACGGATTTTCACTTTTATATGCTGCGGATCTGTATCTATAAATACAATCTTTCGCGTGGCATCCGTGATGCCGAGAGAAAGATAATTTTCAATATCCATTTTGTATTTGTCCCACAGCTTCAGATTAATATTAGCCGATTTATTAAATTGCCCGCTTAAAAGGGTCAGGAGGGTCGAATCCTGACCGAGCACCTCAGTCACTTTCCGCTGGCCGCTGAACAGGGCAGAACCCTCTACCTTTATCGTCTGTCCGTTAATCGATAAATAAGGAAGGGCGAAATCCTTATCAGCCGTCAGCATGCTTGAACGGATGGATTGCAAATTTTCCATGCTGATATTTGATTCCGCATTAGCGCTTGTTAATAAATTCGTTAAATACTTGCTGACGATCAATTTCTGCCGGACGATCAGCTTCAGCACTTCAATCGCCTCGCCGTCTTTTACAACCGCCGGATGAGCGAGAAGCGGACTTTTCGGATCTCTGTAAAAGACATCGAGATAAGGAAAAAGCGGTTTTTCCGCCATTTTCTCACCGATTAATAAGACTCTTTGCTTGGACGTGTCAATGCGCTGATCGACAAGCTTATCCAATTGAAACCGCGCTTCACGGATGGTGTGCCCGGAAGCGCTGAGCACCGTCGTAATGAATGAGCCGCCCGTTTCCTGTTCCGCCTGGGACGACTGAACCTTCCGATAGGTGATGCCGATTTTATTTTTACCGTCATGATCAACATCAAGGCTTGCGGTCAGCACGAGAGAAATATCTTTCAGCAAATTTTGATCCCAGCAGCCCGCAAGTGTCAGGCTTGCGCACATGAGACTGATAAGAACCGCTTTTTTAATGCGCATGGCGGACACCCTTTTTGCGTACAAGGACAATCAATACCATAAATAACGGAAACAAATACACAAACACAATATCGGAAATGCGGAAAAACTGATCCAGCTGCTGTATCGTTTTATCCGTGCTTGTGGCCCAAATAGACAGAAGGAAGACGAGCAGGGCCAGCGGATAAACAAACCGGCTGTGGTCTTTTTGATTGAACAGCTTGGCGATGCCGGTGCTTGCCAAGTAAAACACGTTGGCCAGCGTTGAAAAGACGGTCACGAACCAAAACGTCAAAAAGAGCAGATCCGTCCGTTCGATAATTCTGAATGAAACGGTTTTTAACAGGTACAGCACAGGCTCCGGGATCATTTTTATTTCTTCGGGGCTGATTGTGACAAAGCAAGTAAGGGTGATATACAGGTAATAAAGGATAATCAAGATGTTTGAAATCGTCAGTATTTTGTAGCGCTGGCTGACGGTGCAGTTGATTAGGGGCCCGATCACGAGCGCCGCCTGAAAGCCGGTAATGCTGACAAGTGTTTGCTGCACCCCGGTAAGCATGTCTTTTGCGGTTCCGTGAAAAATCGGCATAATGTATGTGATATCGGCTTTTCCCAGCGTGTATAAAATCGGCAGAGAGATCAGCAGCAAAAACGGTGTTAAGATAAAGCTGAACCTGGCGATCGCATTCAGCGGGGCCTGGGCGATATAGACAGAACCGAGGATCAGCATTAAGCTGACCACCCAATTCGGAGTCTGCGGGAGCACCCAGATATCCAATATCCGTGTAAATACAGAAAGAATGAGCGTGCAGAGAAACGCGAAATATAAAATATACAGCACCTGCACCCCTTTGCCGGCAAGTGTTCCGAACACCTCCTCCAGCATTTCGTACAGGTTCAGCTTCGGAAACCGGTGAAATAATATCATATACAGGCTGAATGTAAGCTGGACGAGCAATCCGGTAAGCAGAATGGAAATCCATCCGCTGCTTCCCGATTTCATCATCAGTAAATGGGGCAGCGCCAAAATGCCGATGCTGATCTGCGTCTGATTGATGAAAAACACGCCTTGAAGCGGGCTGATTTTTTTAGGCTTCATCTTTTCTCCACCCCCGAACATGTTTTATCTGCTTTGAGTCTTGCGGTCTCAAATAAAAAGGCCTTCTTTTAATAAACCAAGCCGGCAGCCGGATAAATGCATCCTTCAAGTCGCTGAAATGAAACGGCGTCAGAGATGATAAATAAGGGACGCCGAGTGATTCAAGCTTGCACAGGTTCATCAGAATAAGCCCGAAGCCGAGTGCGATGCCGATAAAACCGAACGAAGATGCCAGAAACATAAGCGGAAATCTGAGCGTTCGGATGGAGGTGCTCATTTCATATGAAGGAAGCACAAAAGAAGAAACGGCCGTAACGGCTACGACGATAATCATCATATTAGAAATGAGTCCCGCCTGAACGACTGCGTCACCGATCACGAGACCGCCGACAATGCCGATCGTCTGACTGATCGGTTTCGGCAGCCTGATACCGGCTTCGCGGATCAGTTCAATCGTAATCTCCATAATCATGGCTTCTATCAGCGGAGGGAAGGGAATATCAACAATCGAATTTTTCATGGTGATAATCAGATCGTTGGGAATGACTTCAAAATGAAATGCAATCAGCGCGATATAAAAAGCGGGCAGCGTAATCGCGATCATAAAGGCGAAAAATCTCAGCACTCTTAAAAAACTTGCGGAAATCCATCTCGTGCTGTAGTCATCCGGCGATTGAAAAAAAGAAAAGAATGTGATCGGCGCAATCAAAGCCGACGGGCTCCCATCCATCATGATCAGCACACAGCCTTCCATCACGCATGCTTTTGCTTTATCCGGCCGTTCCGTATGAATGATCTGCGGAAAAATGGAAAACGAATTATCTTCTATTGATTCCTCGATAATCCCGGGCGCAAGCACGCTGTCTATACGCAGGTATGACAGGCGCCGCTTCACTTCTTCCACAATCTCCGGATTGGCGATATTCTCAACAAAGATAACCGCAACCTTTGATTTGGCTCTTTCCCCGATATCCATATAATGAACGGAGAGATGGCGGTCCTGTATGTGAAACCGCAGCTGATGAATGTTCGTTTCCAAACTTTCCACAAACCCGTCATGGGCGCCGCGGACGATACTTTCAGATTCGGGTTCCATAATGGAACGCAGCGGATTCTGCCCGACGGAAAACAGCTTCGCTTTCCTCGATGCATCGCTGAGAAAAACAACCTGTCCGGCCAAAATCCCGTCAATGAGTTTTCTGATTTCATCCGTTTCCGCACTGCTGACGGCATTCATCGTTTCCTCAAGCGGGCCGTTCTGCAGGGTGTCGCTTAACAGAAACTCATTCAGCTTCTGTTCTTCTATCATTTGTTCAATATAAAAGAAAGCGGTATGACGGTCCTGCAGTTTGATCCTTCGTATTTTAAAATCACCGCAAACACACATCAGCTCCTGCATTTCCCGTACAGCCGATTCAAAATCGCCGGGAATCCGTTTGTTTTGTTTATCCGCAGACATCAGACCGCCTCCTTTCCTGATTATCTGTAGTTTTCAGCGGGTATTCCTTTTTTATGCATTTTATAAAATAGAGGAGTTCCTCGATGGTTTTACCAAGAACTTCACAATTATGGATGAATATTTCTTGAACGAATATAAAGATTTATTAAAAATATTTCAAAAGAGTGATAAACGTCCTGTAAATGGTTTAAAAGGAGAAAGGCTTTCCGCATATAAAATGTGTATTTCTTGTAAACACTCCGGACACGTCTTTTTCTGTCATGTACCAGTCATTCCGCTAGTTATTTTGGAATGGGACTGAAAGCAGGATACGGGGGAAAAATGAATGACTTTAAGACCTTATCCTTAACAAAACAGGCAGTCTGCACACAGCGGACAGAGAGTCCCGAAACGTATGCGCAGTGCGAAAAACGCTGATACAAACGGGCTGGAAAAGATGGATTATCATTACATCTTTTTCTTCCGGAACGCGAATAGTTCCATTGGTCCAAATGAATTTCTGCGCGGAAATGTAAACGCATTCATTTTTCTTTTGAAAAATTGAAGTAAGGTTGAAGTCCTGCCTATTCCCAAAAAAAGCAATTCGATAATAGGAAGAATAGCGTCACTAATAGAGAAGTTTGGCTCAGTGAAAGCGGGAAGATTATGTTACATAATGCCGATTGAGAATTCATAGTGAAGCTATATACTGATGAATGAATTTATCAATACAGAAGGAGATGTCAAAAATCAATGTGGTTACTCATTATAGCCTGTGCTGCCGTACTAATCATCGGAATCATTGAAAAAAGGCGGCATCAGAAGAATATCGATGCTCTGCCAGTACGCGTCAATATTAATGGTATCCGCGGAAAGTCAACCGTAACAAGGCTGACGACCGGAATACTGATGGAGGCGGGCTACAAAACAGTCGGAAAAACGACGGGAACAGATGCAAGGATGATCTATTGGGATACACCTGAGGAGAAACCGATCAAACGGAAACCGCAGGGCCCGAATATCGGCGAGCAAAAAGAAGTAATGAAGGAAACCGTAGAACGGGGCGCCAATGCCATTGTCAGTGAATGTATGGCGGTAAACCCGGATTATCAGATTATCTTTCAGGAAGAACTCCTTCAAGCCAACATCGGCGTCATCGTGAATGTGCTTGAAGACCATATGGATGTCATGGGGCCGACGCTTGATGAAATCGCTGAAGCTTTTACCGCGACGATACCGTATAACGGTCACCTTGTCATTACAGACAGTGAATACACAGACTTCTTTAAAGAAAAAGCCGCAGAGCGGAATACCGAGGTCATTATTGCGGATAACTCTAAAATTACAGATGAATACCTTCGAAAATTTGAATATATGGTCTTTCCTGATAACGCTTCCCTTGCGCTCGGCGTTGCCCAGGCTCTTGGGATAGATGAAGAAACGGCGTTTAAAGGAATGCTGAATGCGCCGCCTGATCCTGGCGCCATGAGAATCCTGCCGCTGCTCAGCACGAAGGAGCCCGGTCATTTCGTAAACGGCTTTGCCGCAAATGATGCATCTTCTACTTTGAATATATGGAAACGTGTAAAGGAAATCGGCTACCCGACAGATGAACCGATCGTCATCATGAACTGCCGCGCCGACCGTGTGGACAGAACGATTCAGTTCGCAAACGACGTGCTTCCGTACATTAAAACGAAGGAACTCATACTCATCGGCGAGACGACAGAACCGATCGTCAGAGCTTATGAAGAAGGCAAGATTCCTGCCGATACATTGCACGATCTGGAATATAAATCAACAGACGAAATCATGGACGTGCTGAAAACAAGAATGCAAAACCGTGTCATATATGGCGTCGGCAATATCCACGGTTCAGCGGAACCATTAATTGAAAAAATTCAAGAGTATAAGGTGAAACAGCTCGTTAGCTAGGAGGAAAAGGATAAATGTTCGGATCAGATTTATACATCTCACTTATTTTAGGCGTGTTAATCAGTTTAATTTTCGCGGAAAAAACAGGTATCGTACCTGCCGGTTTAGTCGTGCCGGGTTATTTAGGGCTCGTTTTTAACCAGCCGGTCTTTATTTTACTCGTATTGTTAGTGAGTCTTCTTACATACGTGATCGTCAAATACGGTTTATCCAGATTTATGATTTTGTACGGACGCAGAAAATTCGCAGCTATGCTGATAACGGGAATCTGCTTAAAAATCGCCCTTGATTTCCTTTACCCGATCGTACCGTTTGAGATATCAGAATTCCGCGGAATCGGTATCATCGTACCGGGTCTGATCGCCAATACCATTCAGAAACAGGGATTAACGATTACATTTGCCAGCACGCTGTTCTTAAGCGGCGCAACTTTTGCCATTATGTTTGCTTACTACTTAATCTAATGTAAGGTGTGTCAAACGATGAAAAAACAATTAAGCTTTCAAGAAAAACTGCTGAAGCTGACCAAACAGCAGAAAAAGAAGACCAATCTTCACGTTTTTATCGCGCTGCCGATCGTCTTTTGCCTGATGTTCGTCTGCATCCTGACAGGGAAGGCGGAAACGCCGAGTGTGAAAAGGAATGCAGATGACCTTGTATCAGCCTCATTCGTCGGAGATATTATGATGGGCCGGAATGTCGAGAAAGTGACAAAGCATAAAGGCACGGAGAGTGTCTTCCGTTACGCAAAGCCATTTTTCGAAGCATCCGACTATGTGTCGGGGAACTTTGAAAACCCGGTTACATATAAAAAGAACTACAAAGAAGCAGAAAAAAATATCCACCTTCAGTCAAACAAAGATGCCGTAAAAGTATTGAAGGACATGAATTTCACCGTTCTCACGGCAGCCAACAACCATGCGATGGATTACGGCCCTCAAGGAATGCGGGATACGGTTGAAGAGTTTTCAAAGCAAAATCTTGAACTTGTCGGCGCGGGCCTCACGCTGAAGGAAGCCGAGCAGAACATTTCGTATCAAGATGTAAACGGAATCAAAATCGCAACACTGGGTTTCACTGATGTTTCCGGAAAAGGCTTTGCAGCGAAACGAAATGCGCCGGGTGTGCTTCCGGCCGATCCAGAGCTGTTTATTCCGATGATTTCTAAAGCCAAAAAGAAAGCCGATCTTGTCATTGTTCAAACACACTGGGGACAGGAATACGATAATGATCCGAATGACAGACAGCGCCAATTGGCAAGAGCAATGTCAGATGCCGGAGCGGATATTATCGTCGGACACCATCCGCATGTGCTAGAACCGATCGAAATGTACCACGGCACCGTTATTTTCTACAGCCTGGGCAACTTCGTATTCGACCAGGGGTGGACAAGAACGAGAGACACGGCGCTTGTTCAATATCATCTGCAGAAAAACGGCACGGGACGCTTTGAAGTCACGCCGATGAATATTCATGAAGCAACGCCTGCACCGGTTAAAAAAGGCAGCATCAATCATAAAACGATCGTACGTGAACTGACGAAAGAATCGAATTTCAAGTGGAGCGTCAAGGATGGAAAATTAACGTTTGATGTGGATCACAGCGATATCTTAAAAAAGAAAGCGGAGTGAAAAACAAATGAAAATCATTAAAGCGGGATGGCCGTTTGCCGCGATCATTATGGTCTTTATGTTTATGTCAGCGTTTAAATACAATGATCAGCTCACAGATCAGGAAAAACAAAAAATTGACACGGAAATGCAAAAAATTCAGCAAGAGGACACAGCGGGCGCAAAATAAGCGCATGATTCCGCTTGCCGGCATATTGTTTGTTCCGAATCCAGTAAAGAATGCCCATATCGGGCATTCTTTTTTTGTGTACTCTCCTAAACATTTGTTAAAAGTTACCGATGTAAAAACTACCAAAAATAAGGAGAGTGAATAGAAAACATGCTCACAAGCTGGAGGAAGTACATCCTTGCCGGCCTTATGATTTGTCTTGTGGCACCTGCAGTGACGAGAACGGAAATTGCTGAAGCGGATTCTCAAGTTTCTGTCCTGATCGTTTCAGACGCGCAAAAACTTGTCGGAAATAAATATGTTTACGGAGGCGAAGAGCCTGAGGACGGTTTTGATCCGTCCGGATTGATCCATTATCTTTTCAGCAGACAGAACATCCATCTGCCGAGAACGGTCAGTGATCAATGGAAAGTCGGAGCCGCCGTCAAAGAAAATGACCTTTCACCGGGAGATCTTGTGTTTTTCAAAAAGTCGGATTCCACACAAAACGCGCCCGTCCATGACGGTCTTTATATCGGAAACGGAGAGATGATACACAGTTCTCCGTCAGAAGGCGTAACCGTCACACGCTTTCAAAAAAGCAGTTATTGGATGAATTTATATCTTGGCGCCAAGCGGATTACAAAAGATCCGGAACTGGCTGATGATCCGATCGTTCAGGAGGCAGCCCGTTACCTCGACATTCCGTATGTATTCGGCGGTAGCACGCCCGAGGAGGGATTCGACTGTTCGGGGCTGGTCCAATATGTTTTTGAAAACAAGCTTCACATTTACCTGCCGAGATCTGCGGAACAGCAGTGGCTGGTCGGAGAGAAAATCAAACTGAGCGATATAAAGCCCGGGGACGTGATTTATTTCAGCGACACGTATAAAAAAGGAATTTCCCATGCGGGCATTTATGCGGGAGAGGGAAGGTTCATCCAAGCAAGCCGCTCCGCAAAAGTCACCATTTCTTACTTGTCGGAAGATTACTGGAAAAAACATTTTACGGGGGTGCGCCGATTCAGCAATTTAGCCATTTCTAAAGAAAATCCCGTTGTGTCCACAGCGGCCGATCATATCGGAATTTCTTATCTGAAAGGCGGCGTTTCACCGGAAACCGGCTTTGATACGGCGGGATTTGTTCAATACATCTATCAAAAAGCGAAAGGAATCAGCCTGCCGCGTTATGCGGACAAGCAGATGCAGGCGGGCGTTCCGGTCGATAAACAAGATCTGAAGCCCGGCGATCTGGTCTTCTTTAAAGCGGAAAGCCTGAATCCGGCCATTTATATCGGGAACGGACAAGTGATTCATGTCACCGTGTCCGCAGGCGTTACCATAACAAATATGAACACAAGCGCTTATTGGAAGGACAAATATGCGGGCGGCATCCGGCTCCCGTAAAAAAAAAAGACGTCAGAGAGTGTCTCTGACGTCTTTTTCTTTTACCGTTTCGGCGCTCTGTATCCGGCCGCTACCGCATCCTCTACGGAACAGAACATTTCCGCGGGATCTGTCGTCCGGTCGTAGTATGTACTTCCCGGCGTGTGATAAATGCCGTTCCGGCTGCCTTTAATGTCGCATCCCTGTGAGGTGCCGGCTGCTTTCGTCTCGGCATGTCCGCCGGAGGAAGGGGCGTTGTTTTGCGCCGTTTCCGCGTTTTCGGATGTTTTTGTTTCTGCTTTCTGCCGCTTTAAAGATTTATTTTCTGACTGAAGCGTTTCAGCGGTCTTTTCGAGCTTCTTTTGTGAATTTTTTAATTTCTCATTGTCTTGTTTGAGTGATTTGTTTGTTTTTTTCAGCTCGCTTATCTCTTGGCTGAGTTTGCTGAGTTTTTCTTCATTGCCGGCTTCGGCTTCGGATTTCTCCTTTTCGGCCGCGGCACTGATGTTTTCATATTTTTTCTCAAGCGCCTGGTGTTCCTTCGTCAATTTTTGATAAGCGGTATCAAGGGTGCTGTATTTCTCCTCTGCCTTCACGGCCGAGGCGTCCGGCTCTGCGAGGGAGGCGCCGGTCAGAAGCAGGATAAATCCGCCGATGAGAAGGGGCCAAAACAGCTTTTTTGAAAAATGTTTGTCTTTTTTTGCCGCTTTGCATATGAGATGGAATATTCCGTATCCGACTGCGCAGAGAAAAGCTAAACATCCTATAATAGCGATTGCATTCGACATCATGAAACTCCTTTTTTCTTTATCTTACAATTTATTTTCATTTTTGGGAATTCCTTTTTTGGGAAACATGAAAAACCAGGCCGTGAAAGACCTGGCTTTTGCCTTTTATTGCTCGTTGTCGAGAAGCCGGTTGATGAAATATGCGACGCCGTTTTCATCGTTGCTTTTTGTAATATACGTGCTTTTTTCCTTCAGTTCATCAATCGCATTGCCCATTGCGATGCGGTTTCCCGCCGCTTCAAACATGGAGAAATCATTCGGGCTGTCGCCGATGGCGTAAATATCCTGTTTTTCAATTCCGTACAGTGAGGCAAGCTCCGTCAGAGCACGTCCCTTTCCGGAACCGGCAGGGAGGATTTCGATAATGTGTTTCCCGGAAGATGTCTGGGATAATTTCGGATGATGTGTAATTTCTTCTTTGGCGTTTCTCAGTTTTTCCATATCAAAAGAGAAACAAAGAAGCTTGTAAACATGTTCGTCTCCGTTAAAAATCGCCTGTATATCCTGCACGGGTTTAATGCCGAATTGTTTGAACTGCGTCTTTGCGCCCTCCCATAATGTCCGAATATCTTCCTTGGGATTGGCGCTTTTCAGAATGTCCAGTTCTGCCTGCAGTTTGGACTCGCCGTCAAACGGGGACAGCAGATGATCATCTGTATAGACCTCAAAGTAAATGTTGTTGTCCGTTAAATAAGCGGCGATATCCTTCCCGGCCTGCTGATCCATTAAGAGCCGGCTGACGAGGCGGTATCCTTTGTCATGGACTGTCCCGCCGTTTGCCGCAATGATCGGAATATCCAAATCCTTTAAGAGCGCTTTTACATCAAATGTGGCTCTGCCCGTGCAGATGGCCACGAGAATGCCCGCTTCATCCGCTCTTTGTAAAGCCGCTCTGTTTTCCGGAGAAATCACACTGTCCGAGTTCAGTAATGTGCCGTCTAAGTCAATGGCTATCAATTTCATATGTATGGATGCCCTCCTTAAAAATAAAGCTGCTTCATGTAGTATGTTCAGCTTTGTGCGAAATCAGCAGAAAGCCGTCAGTTAAAAGGCTATACCTTCATGTCCTTTTTTTCAACAGAAAAACGGCGGGATTTGCTAACCCCGCCGTGACATCTTACGCGTTTAAATCATTTTTTAATTTCGTTTTCACTTCTTGAAGGTTTTCCTCATTCAGCTTGAAGTAATAAATATTTTTGCCGTACTGAGGAGTGTAAATATAGCTGTCTGAACCTGTCAGCTGCAAAGAATCCACCGATTTCAGCGATGTGATAAACGGGAACAGACCGATGGCGTCATTAAGAGATAAGTTCATTTTTAAGTTTTTCCCTAAGCTGTCGACGATATCGTCATAAGATGGGATCGAGCTTAACGATTTAGATTTTTTAATAATGGCGCTCAGCACTTCCATCTGTCTTTGTCCGCGCATCAGAT
Source organism: Bacillus sp. EKM208B (assembly GCF_011800725.1). Taxonomy (NCBI): domain Bacteria; kingdom Bacillati; phylum Bacillota; class Bacilli; order Caryophanales; family Bacillaceae; genus Bacillus; species Bacillus sp. EKM208B. The sequence goes on from NZ_JAANHO010000001.1 coordinate 512,304, forward strand.
CGGTGTCGGCTTTGCGTGTTCTTACATAAGCCAGTGCCTGCTCACCGTCAAGCGTCTGGACGCCCGGCTTCAGCACGACTTTTCCTTTTGTATCGACCTTAATACGATCGGCAATTTTCTGGCTTTTCACATTTACCGTAACGCCGTTCAACTCATTGACGACATCGCGGAACGCGTCGAAGTTGCTCTCAACCACATAATCTACCGGAATATCAAGCATGTTTTCTACTGTTTTATAAGTTAAATTATAACCGCCGTAAGCATGTGCGTGCGCGAATTTGTCATAGCCGTGTCCCGGGATGTTGACATAGGAATCCCGCGGAATGCTGAGCATCGTCGCTGTTTTCTTTTTCCGGTTGAAGGTGACGAGCACGTTGGCGTCACTTCTTGCGTCATCTACTGATTCGCCCTTACTGTCACGGGCGTCTATTCCTAAAAGCAATACGGTGAAAGAATCCTTCTTCGGGTCAAATTCTTTGATCCGTTTTACGGACTGGTCGCCGCGGTCAAGGCTGACGTGCGCTTCTTTGGTCGCATTATTCAATTTCACAAATGCGTAGGTGCCGACGGAACCGGCGATCACCAATAAGAAAGCGGCGAATACCAGTACAAATTTCACCCATTTTCTGAGGCGTCTTTTCTTTTTTCTGCGTTGAGATCGTTCTTCCATATCATTACCTCTCGTTTCTATTCTTTGTGAAGCGTACCATAATTGTTGACTTGGAGCAACTCTTCAAATGAGAAAATTCCAAATCTTTCTCTCTATTTCGACAACATCTACTGTTATTTTTGCATCAGGTTCACATTATATTGGACGGCAGGAAGCGGGAAATGTTTCGTCGCTTTGTAAAAAATAATTAGTAAAATAATGGATATTAACGGTGCGGAAGGTTTGAAACGGACGGAAACAGGCAAAAGAAGCAGTAGAACAATTCCGCGCGGATACAGCGTTGGATGAAGGGAGTCTACATAACATGAAAAGCATACACTCGAATAAATGGCTCTATTTTTTCGGCGCACTCGGCGGCGCGTTATACGGATATGATACCGGGGTCATTTCCGGAGCTATTTTATTTATGAAAAAAGAACTGGGACTGAACGCCTTTACAGAAGGCCTCGTCGTCAGTTCGTTATTGGCGGGGGCGATTCTCGGGTCGGGATTCGCCGGCAAACTGACCGACCGGTTCGGCAGGCGGAAGGCCATCATGGGAGCGGCGCTGCTGTTTTGTATAGGCGGTTTAGGAGTCGCTTTTGCCCCGAATACAGAGGTGATGGTTCTTTTCCGGATCATTCTCGGACTGGCTGTCGGAACATCTACAACGATCGTTCCGCTCTATTTATCGGAGCTGGCTCCGAAGCATAAACGGGGGGCGCTTTCTTCGCTGAATCAGCTGATGATTACGGTCGGAATCCTCGTTTCTTATATCGTGAACTATATATTTGCCGATGCAGGCGCTTGGCGCTGGATGCTTGGACTTGCGGTTGTGCCGTCAGTCATTCTGCTGATCGGAATCTTATTTATGCCGGAAAGCCCGCGGTGGCTGTTTACGATCGGCAAAGAAGAGAAAGCAAGAGAAATCCTTTCATCATTGCGGGGAACGAAGAATATTGATGATGAGATTGATCAGATGAAAGAAGCGGAAAAGGAAAACGAAGGCGGCTTGAAAGAATTGTTTGAGCCGTGGGTGAGACCCGCGCTGATTGCCGGCCTCGGACTTGCCTTTTTGCAGCAATTCATCGGGACAAATACAATTATTTATTACGCCCCGAAAACATTTACCAGTGTCGGGTTCGGCAATTCCGCGTCTATACTGGGAACGGTCGGAATCGGCGCCGTCAATGTCATCATGACGCTTGCGGCTATTAAAGTCATTGATAAGATCGGCCGGAAGCCGCTGCTGCTGGCCGGAAATGCGGGCATGGTCATCAGTCTGCTCGTATTGGCCGCGGTCAATCTCTTCTTTGAACATTCAGCAGCCGCATCATGGACAACGGTGATTTGTTTAGGCCTGTTTATCATTGTGTTTGCGGTCAGCTGGGGGCCTGCCGTGTGGGTCATGCTTCCTGAATTATTCCCGCTGCATGTCCGGGGTATCGGGACGGGTGTCTCCACTTTGATGCTGCATGCCGGAACATTGATTGTCTCATTAACCTATCCGATGTTAATGGAAGCAGTCGGCATCAGCTATTTATTTCTCATTTATGCCGCGATCGGGATACTGGCATTCCTGTTCGTCTGGTTTAAAGTGACCGAGACGAAGGGAAAAAGCCTTGAAGAAATTGAGCAGGATCTGAAAAGCCGTAACGGTGGCTCGGGATCAGAATCAAATCGGCGGACAGTTCATCCGTAATATTCAGTTTTAGGGGGGCGGTTATTCACCGGCCCCTCAAAACGGATGCAGGCGGGCGCCCGGTCACATAAATGACGGGGATATGTCATACGTTGTATAAAGTCACGATAAAGGCGGGGATGCCGGTGAAAACGAGTATTATTATCCTTACATATAATGAACTTGAGCTGACGAAAAAATGTCTGGCCAGCATTGAACGATACACCGACAAAGATAAGATTGAACTGATTATAGTTGACAACGGTTCCTCAGACGGAACGAGAGAATACATATCAAATCTGCCTGACGTCAAAGTCATCCTAAATGAAAAAAACCTCGGGTTCGCCAAAGGGTGCAACCAGGGTATCGAAGCGGCAGGGGGAGAAAATCTGCTGTTTCTGAACAACGATACGATGGTCACGAAAAATTGGCTCACCTCCATGCTGCGGGTGCTGTATCATTCTGAAAAAGCCGGTATGGTCGGGCCCGTCAGCAACTATGTCAGCGGCGCGCAAATGATCCATGACGCATATCAATCGCTTGATGAGCTGGAGTCATTCGCGGAGGCGTATTGCGCACGGGAAAAGCATCATACAAAGCGGGTGCTGCGCCTTGTCGGCTTCTGTCTTCTGGTGAAAAGAAGCGTCATTGAAGACATCGGCCCGTTCGATGAGCAATTCGGATACGGTTCTTTTGAAGATGATGACCTATGTTTACGCGCCCTGCAAAAAGGCTACAGCCTGCACATCGCCCTCGATGCCTTTGTGCATCACCACGGACATGCGACGTTTACGGCTAATCAGGATATCAATATCAATCAGTTATATTCGGAGAACCGCCAGCGTTTTACGGAAAAATGGGGCACTGATTTTACGTACTTTACTCATCCGAGACCGGAAATTGCGGAGCTCGTTCCCCGGGAGGCGAAACGGATACTTGATGTCGGCTGCGGCGCGGGGGCTACGGGGCTGGAACTACAAAACAGACAGCCTTGCGAACTGTACGGAATAGAACTGCACCCGCTGGCGGCGCAAGCGGCAAAAGGACACTATGAAGCGGTGCTGCAGGAAGATGTCGAAGAAGTGAAGCTTCCTTATCCGGAAGGCTTTTTTGATTGCATCATTTTCGCCGACATCCTTGAGCACTTAAAAGACCCGTGGCGCGTCGTTGAAACGTACTCATCCTATTTGTCGCCTGCCGGATCAATCGTTTGCAGCATTCCGAATATTTCCCACGCCGAAGCGCTGTTCCCGCTTCTGCTCGGTGACTGGACATACAGAGACGCCGGCATTCTCGACCGCACCCACTTGCGGTTTTTTACGCCGCAGACGGTGCGCACACTCTTTCCGGAAGAGACATTTGCTGTGAAAAAGCAGTCCTATACGTATGTTCACGTGGATGAGCGGGTGCAGCTGTTTTTACAGGAAATCACACGAATGGCGCAATCGATGCAATTTCCGGTGACACAGCTGCCCGAACAAAGCCGGATTTATCAAATTCTCCTCCGTGTCGAAAAAACAGGCTGAAGGCTACCGTCCCATCGTTCCGAAGTTGGTAATCTGAATGGAAACATCATAGTCAAAAGCCGCTTCGGAGAAGGTCTCATCCCAATGATGCTTTACTTTCTTCCAATAGTCGGGATATTGAATGCGGACTCTGTCAGAAAAGAAGACAGGGTCCGTTTCATATTGATTCTGCAGCTTATCGATGACTTCTTTCACATCGCTTTTCAGTTTTTTTTCGAAAATCTTTTCCAGCCCGTTTAAATAGTGCTGATCGAATGAATCTTCTCCGGCATATTGATCCTCTGACAAAAGTCCTTTTGTTTTTACTGCTACATGAAATGACAGCTTCCCGTTTTTCAGTCTGGGAGTGATGGCGGATGTTGATTTTTTGATCTCGAAGGTAATCGGGTGCCCCCCTTTATCCAAAGCGGGCAGCACGCCGCCCCGTATCGTCCCCATGAGCCAATTCAGGCTCTGTATTTCGTATGGTGACAGAAAGCCCGCCAATCTGTTTTGTTTTGCGTTTTTGATAATGGCCGCTCCGTCATACACCGTTTTTCCTTTTTGATTGCTGACGGCCTGAATGAGAAAACTGCGTTTATTATGGCAGTAAATTGAAGCCCTCCCGATTCGGAGCGGTTGTAAAATCTTCCCGTTGTAGTTTCCGTTGTTCGTAAGGTCGATCAGCTTTTCCGCGGCCATGGGCTGCTGCTGATTCGGCGTCGGCTCCGTCAGAATATCGGACGCTTTGCCTCTTACCGCGAAGAGATAGCTGCTCCGCCTTAATTCATCATCGCGGATAAAATGATTCATCATCTGCAGTATATTTTGGTCGGCCAGCAATTTGTCGCTGAATATCAGCACTTTTAAGTGATCGCTGTAAACAGGCGGATCTTTTAAAGCGACTTCACTGACGGCTTCAAGAATGGTATCCCCCCGCGTCGTCACATTGACAAACACGGGCCGGCCGGAAGCCTGGCTGTTTTCACTTTGGGGCAGCAGGTTTTGATAGGTTAATTTATATCGGCGGTCACTCGTCTCGTCTATCGCCAGTCCCCGGGCGAAAGATAGCTTTTCGACTTCCTTCGCGTCCCAGCATCCTGAAAGCGTCATCAGTATGAAAAGCGCCGCCGCCCATTTTATGAAAAGTGTCATGACGTCTGTTTCCTCCCGGCTATTTTTTTCATCCAGCTGACAAACCAGATGAGAAAAGGAATCATAATGACGGCAAAAAACGTATACCCGAGAATATTCGCGAATGCAAACACGCTGTTGATATCATCGGGGTACATCGAAAGGCCGAATGTCACTGCCAATAAGCTCCCCATCAGCCAGGCATTGTTTTTATTTTTCAGTCTGAAAATGGTGTTTAATCCGATATGCGCCCCTTTAAAAGAGCCGAGCATACAGGTAAACTGCTGGCATGTCCACGTGATTAAAAGAAAGATATCAAACCGCTCAATGAAAATACCCCGGATTTCTAAGGCGTGAATCAGGGAAATGGTCGGATACGTCACCGTTTTGGCTTCAGCGACCGACATACAGCCGATGACGACAAGCAGCGTAACGCTGTAAAATAAGCCTGCGCTGGCGATGCCGAAGACAGCAGCCTTTTTCGCCTGCTTCGGATTTTTCATAAACGGCACCAGATACAGAATCACCTCAAGCCCTGAAAAATACAAAAGGGTCCGCGGAAACATCTCAAAAAAGCTTTTGTAGCCTCCTTCCATGACCGGGCGGACGAAATCCAGCTTAAACAGTCTCAGGCTGAATATAAGCAGCATAATCAGAATGACGATCGTAACCGGGAACAGATAGGCATAAAGCTTTGAAATGGGATAGACCCCGCCGGTCACATGGTAGATGCCGACCGCCAGAAAGATGAATATGACGACACCCATCGGCGTATTTTTCAGTAAAAAGTAATTGATGACTTCACCTAGAAAACGGGCTTGAAAACAGACGGTGACGACAAAATAACAGCTGATGAATAAATTCAGAAGAGAACCGATGGCGCGTCCCATGATGCTTTGATTCAGCTCATATATGGTTTCCCCGCTGTTTTTCTGCAAAAACGGCATAAAGAGCAGGACGATGCCGATAAACACGACACCCTGCACAAGAATAATGATCCATCCGCTCGGACTGTCCGCTGTTGCGGCGGAGCGAGGCAGTGTTAACACGCCCGCTCCGATCATTGTTCCGCTTACCATGAGAAGTGTCTGCATAAACGACAGCTTGTCTTCCGGTTTTTTCATGGGGATCACCTTTGCTTGATTTTATCTTTCGTCTCTTTTCTGGTCGGCCGTTTTTTCAAAAGAGGCGTCGGCAGTCTGACGATCGTATCTTTTAAGTCTTGGCCAGGCTGCGCCATGATCGGAATAAGATAGTCCTGACCGAAGCTTTTCAGACGCATCAGATGGCCGACGACAAGCAGATAACACATGATCAGTCCGTATAAACCTAATATCGCCGACAAAATCATCGAAAAAATACGGATGAGCCTCAGCGGAAAATTGAACGCATAGGAGGGCGCCGTAAAAGAAGCCAATGCCGTAACGGATACGACAATGACCATCATCGCGCTGACAATATTCGCCTGAACAGCGGCCTGCCCGATCACCACGCCCCCGATCAGGCCGATCGTCTGTCCGATCGGCTTCGGCAGCCTGAGTCCGGCTTCTCTGATCATCTCAATCGTAAAAATCATGATGAACGCTTCAACAAAAGGAGGGAACGGGACATTCAATCTGCTCCCGGCAATCGTAACCGCCATTCTCGTCGGCAAAAGCCCCGTGTGAAACGTAACGAGCGATATGTAAAGGCCGGGTAAATAAATCGTGATTAAAATGCATGTATACCGAAGCAGCCTGAGAAAGGTAACCGGAACCCACCGCTGATTATAATCGTCAGGTGAGTGGATAAATTCATCAATGGTAGCCGGCACCAAAAGGGTAAAAGGCGTTCCGTCTACAAGAATGGAAACCCTTCCTTCCAAAAGAGCGCCCATAACCCGGTCTGGCCGTTCGGTCGTCAAGACGGTCGGGAAAATGGAATACGTGTTATCTTCAATAAGCTGTTCGATTGCTCCTGATTCCGGAATGTCATCAATGGTGATCGAATCCAGTCTTTTCATCACTTCTTTTACAACATCATCAGGCGCGATATCCCGAATGTAGGCAACGGCGATCCGCTTTTTTGTCCGTTCGCCGAGTGTGATCTCTTTGATCTGGAGGTTGGGATCACCGGACTGCTCGCGCAACAGCGCCGTGTTCGTTCGGAGCTTTTCGACAAAACCTATCCTCGGCCCCCGTTCAAGCACTTCTGAAGCCGGTTCTTCAATATCACGCATTTTAAATGTTTCCGTCTCAAACGAAAGGGCTTCCTCCCATCCCTCCGCCAACAAAACCGATTTGCCGGAGAAAATGTCTGCCTCCGCGTCCTTAAGTGAAGAAAGCCGGGTGTGACGATAGCCGAAAGAGATGGATGACGGCGTTGTTTCAGCCGGTTCCTCTTGATGCCGGGCGGCCGCCTGCACGGGCGAAATAATATATTCCGCAAGCAATTGATTGTCGGTCAGTCCGTCTATATATATAAGACAGGCGTCACATTTGCCGTTTCCGTACGTAAACGAATAAAACATCATGTCATCGCTTTGGCCGAACCGTTTTTTCAGCGCTTCAAGGTTTTTGCCGAGCTCCGCATGTATCGTCATAATGTTCCCCCCTTTCCATCAGTTATTTTAATTTGCGACAAACAAGGCATTTTATTCTGGAATAGGAAATGACTGAGCATTCCGCCCCATCCGAATGGTATAATGAGCAGGTCAGCCATTTTATACATATTGTTTTTAACCGCGGCTCCCTCCGTGTTTTAAAAAAGACACAGGGGGAATGGGATATGAGCCGCTTTTTAAGGGGAGGGGAACGAACATGACGCAAGAGCCGATTTTTTTACAGCCTGTATGTAAAGAAAAAATATGGGGCGGCACGTTATTACGCGAACGATTCGGATACGACATACCTTCAGAAACAACCGGCGAATGCTGGGCGATATCAGCCCATCCGCACGGAATGAGCACGGTCAAAAGCGGTCCGTATCAAGGGAAAACCTTGATGGAACTGTGGGATCAGCATAGAGAATTATTCGGCGGAACGGAAGGGGACCGGTTTCCGCTGCTGACGAAAATACTGGACGTCAAACACCATCAGTCTGTTAAAGTCCATCCTGACGATTATGACGCCGAGGAGCATGGACAGGGTGAAATGGGGAAGTCTGAGTGCTGGTACATTATTGACTGTAAAGAAAACGCGGAAATCATATACGGTCACACGGCCCGTTCGAAAGCGGAACTTGTCACCATGATTAACAGCGGTGACTGGGAAGGCCTGCTGCGCCGCGTGAAGATCAAACCCGGCGATTTTTATTATGTGCCGAGCGGAACCATCCATGCCATTTGCGCGGGGGCGCTCGTGCTTGAAACACAGCAGAATTCAGAGGCCGCCTACCGGATATATGATTACGGGCGTACAGATCAGAACGGCGGGACGCGTGATCTGCATATCCGCGATGCCGTCAACGCCGCGACCGTTCCTCATGTGGACGGATTTTTAGATGAATCAACTGAAACGAGAAAAGGCGTCACCATCAAAACCTTTGTGCAGGGAGAATATTTTTCTGTATACAAATGGGATATCAGCGGGACGGCGGAAATGACCCAGGATGCTCCGTTTATGCTGTGCAGCGTCACAGAAGGAAGCGGCTCCATCATCTGTGGAGGCAAGTCCGCCAAGCTTGAAAAAGGCGCGCATTTCATACTGCCGGATCAGATGCCTGACTTTACGATAAACGGAGATTGCACGCTCATCGTTTCTCATATATAAAACCAAACTTAATCCCAGCTCTGGGATTAAGTTTTTTTATATATATATTTCACTTTAAAAATTAAAGCACTTTCCGATAAAAATAATAGTGTGATAGATAAATATAGAGAAGGAGGAGAAGTAATGAAAAAAAGTTTGGCTGCCGCAATGTTATTGTCAGCGGTTACTCTTGAATTTTTCACGATAACAGACTCAGTAAAGGCAGCTTATATTGACAATTCCATTTATCAGTTAGAAACAACACAAAAGTTTGCTTCTGAAAGTGAGGCTTCTCAGGCAGTTACAAAATTGAAAAAAGATACCGGATGGAAAGCAGACTATCAAAAGAGCGGAACGTCTAAGAACTATCAAATATCTGCTTCAGGTCTGACAAGCGAAACGAATGCTAAAAGCGTACTAAGCGATTTTACGAAGCAGACAGGCATTAAAGGAACATCAAGTCCGACGGGCAGTAAGCAGCCCTATTATACTGCAGTTTCCGGAACTATTTCAGGTGAACAGCAGGCTAATAACTTGCTTGATAAAATGAAAAAGGAAACAGGATTAACCGGTACTGTTAAACCGAATGGTGTGAAGCAGCCTTATATAAGCATTGTTACATCTGAGCTGACAAGTGAGGCCGGTGCAAAGTCTGCTATTCAAGAGTTAAAGAAGCAGACTGGAGTCAATGCTAATTATCAAAAACTTGAACAGGAACCGGAGATCATTCAAATTCAATCCGGAAAAATTCAAGGAGAGAAAACAGCATCCCAAGTGAAAAGCAGTTTTCAAAAAGATTCTGGGCTGAATGCCACGTTAAACATGACTGATAAAGGCCAGTCTTACTACATTGTTACAACGAATTCTTTGATCAATAAAGCAGATGAGGCGAAAAGTCTTATCAAACAGCTTGAACAAAGCACAGGCGTCAAAAGCAGTTACAAAACCATCAATAATAAAAAAACTATCACATCGTATAATATAGAAACGGGTTATTTTAACGGGCTGAGCATGGTTAAAAATTCGATCAGCCAAATAATAAATAACACAGGAGTTAAAGGGTCCTACCAAAAAGTTGGTGCTACAAGTAATTATGTTGTGAAAATGAAGGATGTCAGCCCGGAAAAACTAAAAAGTCTTCAAGCTTTTTTTAAGAAGAAAAGATGGCATATGACTTATACAGCTGTAAAGAAAACTTCAACCCAAACAACTTATCAAGTGATAACAAATGCTGTAACAAACGCACAGGCGGATAAAGCAGTAAATTTTCTTAGCAGAAAAAAATTAAAATCATCAAAATCAAATTCAGGAAAAACAGCTGCTAATCAATATCAACTATTATCACAACAGACTGCTGACAAAACAAAAGTAACAAAAGGTTTAAACTCTTTAAAGAAAATCGGTATTAATGCAACTGCCAAATCTATAAAACAACCAAAAGGAATAACTTATAAAATTAAGACAGAAGCCTTGCTGGACACAGCTAAGATTAATCAAGTCAAATCTTTCTTCAAGACAAAAAAATTAACGGCAGTAAGTGAAAAAACCGGTAAATCCGCTTATACGCAATATCAAGTCACTGTTAGTGACTTATTAAATCAAAAAGATATAGATCGTGTGTTAACTTTTTTTAAAACAAATAATGCGAAAGGCAATGCCAAACAAAATGGCAAAAGCACATACACGCAATATAAATTAGTTACAGATCAAATCAGCACATCGTCGGCTTTAAACAAAGGACTGAGTTTCTTTAAGGCAAAGAACTTATCAGCAAGCTACACTGCTAAAAACAATCCAATATACAGTATAGTGATTACTGAACAATTTACAGGAAAAAGCAATGCTGATAAGGCTGCAAGCAAAGTGAAGCAGCTTTATGGGTGGGCAGTTTCAAGTGTTGAGGTGAAAAGCGGTCCTCAAATAATGGAAACAAATTATAATATTACGATGAGTGAAATGGTCGCGAAGCAGTTAAAAGCGAACCCGCAGACGGATTCAAGTGCCTACGTATCTCTATCTTATATTAATAGTGCAAATTCTACCGTAACCGCAGATTTTCTTAATGTCAGGTCTACTCCAGAGGTAAAGAGCAATAATATTATAGGAACAGTGACAAAAGGTTATAAGGTTAATATCATTAGTGTAGAGAATAACTGGGCAAAAATTAAAATGGGTTGGCGGAAAGCAAGCGAGGAAGAAGTTTCCTACTATGTAAACCCCGCAAACTTTTCTGTGTCAGATAAAAGTTATTTTCAGTTTTTGAAGTTATCGAAATATGCAGGACTGACAGCATCAGAAGTCAATACAAAGATTTTAAAAGGGAAAGGAATTCTTGAAGGAAAAGGTGAAGCTTTTATTAAGGCAGCTGAATCTAACAGTATTAATGAGCTCTACCTGATTTCTCACGCTTTATTAGAGACCGGAAACGGTACCTCAGAGCTGGCAAACGGTGTGACCTATAATGGGAAAAAGGTATATAACATGTATGGCATAGGTGCATATGACGGAGACGCTGTGAACAAGGGTGCCCAATATGCATATAACCAAGGATGGTTCAGTCCTGAAGCAGCGATTACTGGAGGGGCCAAATTTATCGGACAGAGTTATATACACAATGCCGTATACAACCAAGATACCTTGTATAAAATGAGATGGGAGCCTTCTGTAAGCCACCAATATGCATCTGATATTGGTTGGGCGTATAAGCAGGTAAATAGAATGTACAGTCTCTATAGTCTGTTAGATAACTATCAGCTTTACTATGATATTCCTGTCTATAAATAAACGTGTTAAAGAGCTCGGAGTCATACTTCCGAGCTTTTTTCAATATTAAATTGGACAGATGTTTTTTTGTTTGTACGATTATTTTTAAGCACTATGGAGGCAATATAAATATATAAAACACCTGTTCAATTGTGTGAACAGGTGTTTTTGTATGTTATTTGTTCTTCTGCAAATTGGAGCAGTTTGCTGCTCGAATTCCCATCTGAATACATATTCCATTTGTCCGAGAACCGCTTCATTTCTTCTGCACGAAATGGCTTTTTCGTCATTTCCTCCAGAAGGGCTTCGCTGTCATGACAAGCCTTTCCGGGAATGACGGACGTATAATTGTCGATTAAACCGCGTTTTTGATCATATTCCTCCAGATCATACGTGAAAAAGAAAATCGGTTTATTTAAGAGCGCGAATTCAAAAGGCACGGAAGAGTAATCCGTAATTAAAATATCAGCCGCTTTCAAGAGATCATGAAGACGCATGTCAGACACGTTCTTGATCAATTCGCTTTCAAACGAAGCCGAAATATGATGCAAAACGGCAGGATGAAGCTTTACAAGCAGCATATACTCTCCGTTTAACGTGTTTGTGAGCTGTTCTTCGGTGAATGGCAGCCGAAAGGATTGCATATCATAATCCCTGAATGTCGGTGCGTACAAGATGATTTTTTTCGGCCATTTGTGCTTCAGTTCCGGCTTGTGTTCTTCATAATAGACGTCAGTCAGGGGGATACCCGTTTTTAACAGCTGGCCGTCCCGTATGCCGAACGACTTTTTAAAAACGTCAGCCATGGCGTCTGAACCGACGGTAACAAAGTCAAACGAGCGGTACACTTTTTTAAAACGGCTGATATCTGATGCCGGACGATTTTGATTCGTCACATCCTCAAGGCCGAACTTTTTCAAAGAGCCGTTCGCATGCCACACCTGAATGCATGTCGTTTGCGGCCGGCGGTTTAAGACGCTTGTCATGAGGAAATAGTTATCCGTTATCACCACTTTGCTTTTAAAAAGGACCAAAACAGCCTTCAAAAGATGCAGCGGATGTTTTTCGTTCAGATAAAAAGAGCCGACACCTTCCAGCTCTTTTTTCAGACTGACGGCGTGTCTCGTATACAAAACCGTCATTTCATAAGAAAGCGATTCAGCGTGCGCTTTGTAAGAACGGATGAGAGCCTGCGCATTCTCTTCAAAAGATACCAGCAGGGTCAGATGGTTCTTGGGCTTTACAGGCTTGAACAAAACGCCGAGAACAGACAGATATATAGAATAAAAAGCGGCGAATAAAGATCGCAAGTTCATAGATTACCAATCTCTTTTGCTGTTTTATTTGTTTAAAGCTGTTTCGTTTGATCTTCTGCCTGCTTGGAATACAGGCTTTTATTTGATTTATTATTTCTCAAAACGGTAAAAGCATACTTCGGAATGTTCAGCATCCTTTTCCATCTCCACGGATTCGTCACCAGTCTGTACAGCCATTCCAGATTCGTTTTGATCATCCATTCAGGGGCGCGTTTCACCGTTCCGCTGAACACATCAAAGCTTCCGCCCAAACCGATCGATACAGCCTGAGGGAAAAGATGTTTGTGTTCATAAATAAATTGTTCCTGATGGGGATATCCTAAGGCGACAAACACGAGATCGGGTTTCGCCCGGGAAATCTGTTTGGCGACGAAGCGTTTATCCGCTTCATAACCGTTGCTGGCTCCGACAACCTCAATATTCGGATACTCTTTGCTGATCCGGTTCAAAACGGCGTCAAGCACGTCTTGTTTAGCTCCGTATAAAAATATTTTTTTAGACTGCCGGTTTGCGAGGCCGAGCAGCGCAAGAAACACATCGAATCCCGCAATTCTTGATTTCAGCGGGTGCTGCATCAAACGTGACATTAACACGACACCGATACCATCCGGCAGGACGAAATCCGCGGAAGAAATGACTTGATGATAACCTTTGTCTTTCGCCGCAGCGTATCCGATCTCAGGATTGACCGTCGCAATGACGGCTCCTTGCTTCTGTGCGATATAATAAGTGTCTAAATATGAAATAAACTCCTGTAAATTTCCATTAACGTAAGAAAGGTTGTGCACCATTTCAGTCTGCATCTGCCGTCCTCCTTTTTGTACGGGATTTTCTTTCACTTTTTCGTGACTTAGGCTAAGCTTTATTTTAACATAATACCTTCAGATAAACTTAACAATAGTTTTACAAAAATATAAATAAGATAACAATTTCTTTAATCATACGCGCAAAAACCCTGCTAAACTCCTATTGTAATAACATTTGTTAATAAGTGGAATTTAACTTCGTTTTACATTGGCTTAACCTTTTCAGGGCTATGTGATATAATGAGGTTCCATGAGTACGAAATTGGCACTTTAGTGATTAAGGATACAGCTGCGCAGCATTTCAGAGCAGTTGCTTGTTATACGTATGATGATAGAAAGGAGCTTTTGTTTCATGAAGAAGGTCATTACTTACGGAACGTTTGATTTACTGCATTGGGGTCATATTAAACTGCTTGAGCGCGCAAAGCAGCTTGGAGATTACCTTGTTGTTGCCATCTCAACAGACGAGTTCAACCTGCAAAAACAAAAAAAGGCCTACCACAGCTATGAACACAGAAAGCTGATTCTGGAAACGATCCGTTATGTCGACGAAGTCATTCCGGAAAACAGCTGGGATCAAAAAGTACGTGACGTAGCGGATCACAACATCGACGTGTTCGTAATGGGAGACGATTGGGAAGGCAAATTCGATTTCCTTAAAGATCAATGCGAAGTCATCTACCTCCCTAGAACCGAAGGCATTTCCACCACACAGATTAAAAAAGAAATTGCCGGGGTGTAATACGGAATTATTGAATGCATGAACTGTTCAAAGTACTTCTTATTTGCTGATAAGGAGTACTTTTTGATGCTTAAATAGGTTTGTTATAATAATCTGAGGGAATAGTATTATTTTGCAGTGTTTTACTAAATTCCATATGGTGAAAGGGAGAAAAAATTTGTCCAATCAGCCTATTAACGATAATAATGAGCTTCCCGATATGATGTATTATTTTATCTCAGGAGGCCTCCCGGATGATTACGGAGGTCTGACCAAATCACTATTATTGCGTTCTAAACTATTCGGAGAAGAGAGTCAAAAGAATACCGCCTTTCTTACTTTTAAATTTGATTTGGAATTTCGGAGAAAAAAAAACGAACTCTTTGAAAGAAAGAAAACCGACCCTCAATATACACAAGTTATCAACATGTATGATGACTTTTTAAGTAAAAGAACAAAAGGCAAGCGGATTTATTCGGAGAAAATTGAGCTGAATCAAATAAAAAAACATGTCAGCAAGGGGAAAGTAAGCAAAACTATCTCAAAAATGTTCGGAAAATCATCAAACGATTATAATCTTTCCTATTATTCAGGCAGTGATGACGTGCGTTACGTAGATTACCTGAATGATGAAAAACAAGTAATCAAAAGGGAAGAATACAATAAAGAAGGAAAACCCGTCATTGTCTCTCATTTTGATACAAAGACGAATCAAATCTTCCTTCAGGAGTTTATCAACAGCGAAAATGTCGTTTATCTGGAAAAGCACTTCATGTGGGATGACCAAAATGAAGCAGTCAAATTCACACATTTTACTTGGTACTCAGAAGAAAACCCTTTAACATTTAAAGATGAATTTGAGTTGCGCAGGCATTGGATTGATATTCTCCAAAAAGAAAACGATCGGCCTAAACTATTTCTGGTCGACAGCAGACTACAGGATAAACATGTCTTCAGAGTGAAAAAAGCGCCGTCATCTTATTATGCTGCGATTATTCACAATAAACATTATGGTGATAATAAGTTCCAGATCAAAGGACGCTATAAAGAACTTTTCGGCCAAATAAATAACCTTGATGCCGTATTTTTTATCACTGAGGAGCAGATTGCAGATTTCAGTTTGATTTCAGGGGAAAAAGAGACATTCTTTTTTACACCGCATACGATTAATAAACCGCTCGATGAAGAGGTTTTGAAAGTTCCGAGCGAACGAAATAAAGCGGTTATTATCTCTCGGATTGTACCAATGAAAAACCTGACGCATGCCGTTAAAGCGTTCAAACTTGTTGTAAATGAAATCCCGGATGCGAAACTGGAAATATTCGGTTCTGGAGGAGAAAGAGAGAAAATCAAAAAGGAAATAAAAGCTCAAAACCTCAAGAATAATGTATTGCTGAAAGGCTACACGAACAACCCTGATTACGAGTTTCAAAAAGCGTGGCTGACAATTTCAACTTCTCACTTTGAAGGCTTCGGTCTGTCCAATATGGAAGCATTGAGCAATGGATGCCCGGTCGTAACTTACGATTACGATTACGGTGCCAGAAGCTTGGTAGAAGATGGAGTAAACGGCTATGTAATTGAACAATATAATATAGAAAAGCTGGCTGAGGCCATTATCTCTTTAATGAGAGATGACAGCACTCACAAACAATTTTCACGTCTAGCCTTTAAAATGGCGGAGAAATACTCTAAACCAAACTATATTAAAAATTGGTCATATGCTCTTTTCAAAATGGTTGAAGTGAGAAAAGAAAAGGAACGGCTTGCTGAAAAAGTCGGTTCTAAAGAACACCCGATCACATCTTTTGAAAAAAATGCCAACGGATTAGCGATCAGCGTTTCAGTGTCTGACCAGAATGATGCATTTGAAAAAGTCCGAATGGTTGGGATTGATCGGAAAAACAAATCTGAAATCATATCCGTATCCGCTGATCAACCGGCTCAGCCATTTTATATAGATCTTGAAAAGGACATCCAAAAAGAAAAAATTGACGCAAATCATACTTCGGTTCTTGACTTTTACATTCAATATATAACAGCTGACCATATCCGTATTCTAAGAAGGGTATCCAGCCGTGAAGTCAATTTCGGCGAAAAAGATCGGTTTATGAATAACGGATATACTTTCGAACCTTATACGACTGTGAAAGGGAATTTCTCTATTAAATTAAACAAAAAGGATCACATCGATTAAGTGAAATCGGTTAAGTGAAGAGCTTTAATTCAGAGGAGCAGAAAATAAGTATGGATGAAAATACCGTGAGCAAATGTATTTTGAAAAGCTTAAAAAATAATGTGGGAGACCTGGCACTCTCTATTTCACTTGAAAGCGAAGAACCGTTAGCTGAGGAAGTGAAATGTTATTTAAAATTAAAAGAACGGCGTTCCGGAGCCGAGGATGTTGTTATTTTAGAGAAAGAGAGCCCGGCTCAATACAGTGCATCAATTAATATTCACTCGTTTCCTGAACCTTTAGAAATGGGACAGACTTATGATTTTTATGTGGTACTGGGGGAACCGGCAGCGGAAGAAGAACAGCCGAAGCAGGTGCGTTTAACCGTGGAAGCTGAAGCGATTGAGCGTGCCTACCACCTTGATCATACGACTGAGCTGTTAATTTTACCTTATACAACCGATAAGGGCAATTTCTCTTTAAAGGTAAAAAGAGAAGCGAAAATTGTGAAGTTTGATGAGATTCAGCTGAAGGCAGAAGAGATTATGATTTCAGGGTATGCAGGATATCTAAGTTCGGAGAATCAGCTTTCAGTTAAAAACCTGCAATTTGTCATTAAAAAAGGGGGAGAAGATCCCGTAGAGAAACATTTCCCTATTAAAATGACGAAAAAAACGGAGAATATTGAACAGCTTCGGGAAGATGCATTCACCCCTGAAATTTTTGATTTCCAAATAAAAATTCCATTAAAAGATATTCCTTATTCTCTGGAAAAACGATTTGTCTACCGTATGTTTATGGAGTTTCATTGTGAAAACGACGAAGCTGAACCTATTGTTCTCAGCAGCACTCCGCTTGTGCTCGGAGACAGAAAAAATAAACTGAAAGGCCTCATAAGCGTTGTGAATAAAGACAGCGGACCGGTCAGGTATGAGGTATATAAAAAGAAGAAAAAGCAGACTGTCTGTATCCGTGTGAACGACTACAGCCTGAAAACAAGGATGAGATACTTCATAAAAGGGAAGAAAAAACGTTTCATTTCCAAAATGAAAAAACTGAAAAAACGCAGAAATTCCCTTATTACGAAAGGTTATAAAGTTGTTTTCAGAATGGCGAGCAAAATGCCTGTTAAAAGCAAGACCATTATTTTTGAAAGCTTTAACGGCAAACAATACAGCTGTAATCCGAGAGCCATTTATGAATACATGCAAATCAATCATCCTGAATATAAAATGTATTGGAGCGTAAATAAACAGTATGCAGCGCCTTTTAAAGAGAAGGGCATTCAATACATTAACAGGCTTTCTATCAAGTGGCTGTTTGCTATGGCGCGGGCAGAATATTGGGTCGTCAACAGCCGTCTGCCTTTATGGATTCCAAAGCCGGAACATACAACCTATCTTCAAACATGGCACGGCACGCCTTTAAAAAGACTTGCAATGGATATGGAAGAAGTTCATATGCCGGGTACTAATACGAAAAAATATAAAAAGAATTTTATTAAAGAGGCATCCAATTGGGATTATTTAATTTCTCCTAATGCCTACTCGTCTGAGATATTTGCGCGCGCCTTCCAATTCGATAAAACTATGATTGAATCAGGTTATCCGAGAAATGATTTTCTTCATAATGATAATAATAATGAGACAATCACAGCGATAAAAAGAAGGTTAAACCTGCCTGAGGATAAGAAAATCATTCTTTATGCGCCGACATGGAGAGATGACCAGTTTTATGCTAAAGGCCGTTATAAATTTGACCTTGATTTAGACCTGCATAAATTAAGGGAAGAGCTCGGAGATGAATATCTCGTTATTCTGAGAATGCATTATCTTGTGGCCGAAAATTTTGACCTCGGTCCGTTTGAAGGGTTTGCTTACGACTTTTCTGCACACGAAGATATTCGGGAATTGTATATGATTTCAGATCTGTTAATTACCGATTACTCTTCTGTATTTTTCGATTTTGCAAATCTGAAACGCCCGATGCTGTTTTTTGTTCCCGATATTGAAACATACCGGGATAAACTCAGAGGGTTTTATTTCGATTTTGAGAAAGATGCTCCTGGTCCGTTAGTGAAAACGACAGAGGAAACGATCGAGGCAATCAAACATATTTCATCACCGGATTATCAGCACCCGGTTTCATTCAAACCTTTTTATGACAAATTCTGTTATCTTGAGTCAGGACATTCTTCTGAGAAAGTCGTGAAAATTGTGTTTGAATCTGAATAATAGAAAAACCCCTTTGTATGGGACTGACCCCCGTTTTTGAGACAGGGATCAAAACACCTTCATACAGCCAATTGCCGATATTGTATCGGCGATTGGCTGTTTAGTTTCGTTTGAATACGAATATTGTTATAATAATGAATGTATTCTATGGCAGTGCGTTCTACGATGGTCGTCGTAGTTCGATCAATGCTGTTAAGATAGAACGTTTCAGACTTTAGTGAGGAATGAAACGATTCGATGGAGGCATTATCAGCGGGCGTCCCTTTGCGGGACATGCTCA